>NZ_FLQY01000366.1 GCF_900089945.1 Candidatus Propionivibrio aalborgensis
ATAGGCCAGCCGTACCGGATCGAGCGTGTAATCCAGCGCGGCGCCCGGTTCCAATTGCGCAGCCTAAAGCCAGGCATTTTGATGGATCAGTGCGCTGCCTTGCGAAGCATCGGGTGAGGCGATCAGCCGCCATTGCTCTCGCTGCTACCGTCTCAAGCGTCTACCCAATCCATGACCGGTTTCCACTGCGCCATGTCCTTCTCGGTGCGCGATGGCGAAAGATCGAAGATGGTCATGCCGCTGGCTGCCAGTTGCACATAGAGCTGCGTATCCCGCAGAAAGGTGAGAACCGGCACATCGTAGGAGGAGAGGAAGCGCTCAAGCTCGGTTGCTGCTCGCGTCCGCGCATCGACGCGCATGCCGACGACTGCGACGAACGTCTGTGCCTTGCGCACCGCCTTTTCTTCAAGCAGGGTTTCGAGAAAATGGCGTGTTGCCCAAATGTCGAAAAGAGAAGGTTGAACGGGAACGATGACATGCCTGACTTGCTTGAGCATTCGTTCCAGCGCTTTGCCGTGCAGTCCGGCAGCGGAGTCCAATACGACGTGAGTCGTATTCTTGGGTGGCCGTGCCGGCCGGTCTTTTGCAACATCCCAGCTTCGTATCGGAGGCAGGATATCCGGACGGATGGCGAGCCATTCTCGCGACGATTGCTGCCGGTCGGTATCACCCAGCATGACCTGATGGCCACAACGGGCAAAATAGCCGGCCAGGTTGGTGGCCAGTGTCGATTTTCCCGAACCGCCCTTTGGGTTAGCAATCAGAAAGGATTTCACGCCTTGTTTTCGGTCACAGGCTGGGCCTGGAGTTTAAATAGTTTTTCGCGCACGAGGTTGATATGTTCGCGCAGGGTATACAACAGATCGCTGAAGGCAAGCGGGATGTTGCGCGAATAGGCGTCCTCCTCGATACGATCAAGCCGGGCCAGATACTCCGCATGGCGGGAAGAATCGTAGCCTTCACGCAATTCGTTTTCCAAGAACTTGAGATCGCCATAGCACTGGAATATCTTGGAGCGTACCCGCCAGTTGTAGATTGAGGGCGCGATCTTGAGCAAGGGGAACAGCAGGACGATGATCGGCAGCGCCAGCACAAACAGGCGTTCGACCAGCACCGCAATCCAGAAGGGCAGGTAGCGCTGCAGGAAAGGAGGCCCGGATTTGTAGTAGCGTTCGGCTTCGTCCGAAAGAACGAAGCTCTGATCCTTGTAAGCGGGAAATTCACCGGCGGGCTGAAAAAAGCCGCTTTTGCCGTTCACCTCGGTCATCGCCTGGAGCAGGAGGTTGACGAGAGCCGGGTGAAGATCATTTCGCACGATCACGTTCGCGGTTGTGGCCAGAAGTACCGTGTCTCTTGGTGGCGTATCGCGTACCAGGTCAACCACGCCACGCGGCAAAACTATTTTTGAGAGGAAACCGAAACGCCTCGTGTAGGCATCGGCCTGAACGAAGCTCATCACCCGAATTCCCGGTGAACGCAGCAGAACCTGCACCACAGGCGCTTCCTGTGCGGAGATGATGAAAGACGCATCGATTTCGCCCTGCTGCAGGGCTTCGGCCGCATTGAGTCCTGCCACGGGTACGAGTTTCTTGCTGTGTATTGAGATCTCGTTGGCTTCGAGCAGTTGCAGAGCCAGCCCGCGGATACCGCTTCCGTCTTCACCTACGGCGATGCGCTGGCCGTCGAGATGGTCCAGTTTGTCGATCCGGCGCTTGTTGCGATAGAAGACCCACAGCGGCTCGTAGGACACGCTGCCCAGCGAGCGCAGATCGCTTTCATCATCGTCTTCGAGTTTCTCCGTTATTCCCCCTTGTACAAATGCAACGTCGGCCTCTCCATCCTTCAAACGCTTCAGGTTCTGCGCCGAACCGTCCGAAGTCCGGACCTCCAGCGTGACGCCGTTTGCCGCAAGAAGTGCAGCGTAGCGCTTGGCATAGGCATAGTAAGCACCCGCCTCGCCTCCAGTCGAGATGGTCATGTGTCGTGGAGGCGCCGGCTTGACAAACTGATAGGCGACAACGAAACCTATGGCCGTGATCAGGGTGATCGGCCAGGCTGTCGCCAGCAGGTCGCGAATTGAAACGATCTTGGCGCGAAGTTTGTGCATCAAGGCAGAAGTATCGTCGAGCCGGTTGTTTTGCGTGATTCAAGGTCGCGATGCGCGTTGGCGGCATCGGCCAACGCGTAGGTCTGGTTGACCTCGATTTTGACCTTGCCCGAGCTGACGACTGCAAAGAGTTCGGCTCCCAGCGCAAGCAGTTCATCGCGCTTGGCGATGTAGTGCATCAGGGTCGGCCGGGTAATGAACAGCGAGCCCTTTTGTGACAGCAACAGCGGGTCAAACGGCGATACCGGGCCGGAGGCATTGCCAAAACTGACCATCATGCCGCGAACGCGCAGACTGTCGAGCGAGCCCATGAAGGTATCCTTGCCGACACCGTCATAGACGACGGCGACGCCTTCGCCAGCGGTGATTTCACGTACGCGTTTGGCCACGTCTTCGCGGGTGTAGAAGATGATGTGATCGCAGCCATGTCGACTCGCCAGCTCGGCCTTGGCCTCGTTGGAGACGGTGCCGATGACCGTCGCCCCAAGTGCCTTGGCCCACTGGCAGGCGATCAGCCCAACCCCGCCAGCCGTCGCGTGGATCAGAACGGCATCGCCGGGCTGAACCGGGTAGGTACGGCGCAGCAGATAGGCGCTGGTCAGTCCCTGCAACATCATCGCGGCGCCGGTACGGAAATCAATCTCATCCGGCAGTTTCAGCAGCCGATCCGCCGGCAGGCAACGTACTTGGCAATAGGCGCCCACCGGTCCGCCGGCGTACGCTACCCGGTCACCGGGTTTGAGATCGGCGACGTTTGCCCCGACCGCTTCCACGACCCCAGACCCCTCCATGCCCAATCCGGCAGGCATGGGGAGAGGATAAAGACCGCTGCGATGATACGTGTCGATATAGTTCAGGCCGACTGCCGTATGGCGGATGCGCGCCTCGCCGGGTGCCGGGTCGCCAACGGCGACTTCCTCCCAACGCATGACTTCGGGACCACCGGGCTGATGAATTCGAATGGCGAAGGGCATGATGTTCTCCTGAGTAGACGTTGTGTCGTTAGGTCATGAGCTTGGTGTCGGTTCATTCGGCCGAAGCATGGGCTGAATGAAGACAGGTTCTAGCCTAGCCGGTGCGGGCGGTTCGGGCAAGGCGGAAATGGTGCCAAACTCATGCCGGCTTGGAGCAGAGTTGAACCGAGCGAAACGATTCGTGGAGGCGTCTGCCAACCTCCGGGAAATACGCTTGCGCGGTCTCAGGCCGGAGCCAGTTTGGCATACTCCAGCGCCAGCCATTTCATGCCGTGAGCGCCGAAATTGACTTGCACGCGCGCCTCCGTCCCACGCCCCTCCGCCGAAACAATTACACCCAGACCGAACTTGGCGTGCTGCACGTTTTGCCCGATGCGCAGGCCGTTCGCCGAGGTTTGCCCGGACGCTGGCGACACAGCTGCACGTGCGGGTGCTGTCGCCGCGTTGTTGCTGTAGGCCGGCGCTCGATTGATCTTGTGCAACAAGGCCTCGGGCAACTCTTCCAGAAAAAACGAGGGCAGGCTGTAGCGGGTCTGGCCATGCAGCATGCGGGTTTGCGCGTACGAGAGGTAGAGCCGCTTGCGTGCACGAGTGACGGCAACGTACATCAGCCGCCGCTCTTCCTCCAGACCGTCACGTTCCTGCGCCGCATTTTCGTGCGGGAACAGCCCATGCTCCAGACCGGTGATGAACACTGCGTCGAATTCCAGCCCCTTGGCGGCATGTACGGTCATCAACTGCACCGCTTCCTGTCCTTCGCCGGCCTGATGCTCACCGGCTTCGAGCGAGGCATGGGCGAGAAAGGAAGCCAGCGGATCGGCCTCCTGAGCAGCCAGGGTGTCGGACTCTTCGTGCAGGAAGTTGGTCGCAGCGTTGATCAGTTCGTCGAGGTTCTCAAGACGCTCGCGGCCTTCTTTCTCTGCCAGGTAATGCTGTCGCAGGCCGCTTCTCTCGATCAGGTGGTCGATGATTTCCGGCAGCGGCAGGGCCCGGGTTTCCTCGCGTAGCGTTTCGATGAGCCGGATGAAGTTGCCGACCGCCGTGCCCGCCTTGCCACTCAGACTGGCCGCGGCGTTGTACAGGCTGGAGTTGGCGCGGTGCGCCGCTTCCTGCAGGGCTTCGATGCTGCGGCTGCCAATGCCTCGCGTCGGAAAATTGACCACGCGGGTAAAGGCCGTGTCGTCGTCCGGATTGCCGATCAGGCGCAGATAGGCCAGTGCATGCTTGATTTCCTGGCGATCAAAGAAGCGCAACCCACCATAAACGCGATACGGGACCCCGGCTGTAAACAGCTGATGCTCGAGGACGCGTGACTGGGCATTGGAACGATACAACAACGCGATCTGGTTGCGCGTATAGCCGTCAAGTGTCAGTTCGCGCGCTTCATCGACGACAAAGCGTGCCTCGTCGATGTCCGAAAAGCCCTCAAATACCCGGATCGGCTCGCCGGCACCGGCGTCGGTCCATAGATTCTTGCCGAGGCGGCCCCGATTATTCTTGATCAGTGCATTGGCCGCGTCGAGGATATTGCCCTGCGAGCGGTAGTTCTGTTCGAGGCGGATCACATTTTCGACCTTGAATTCCCGCTCCAGGTCGCGCATGTTGCCGACTTCGGCGCCGCGAAAAGCGTAAATCGACTGGTCGTCATCACCGACGGCAAAAACGCAGGCGCCGTTGGGGCGAGAAACTGGCGCGTTGTGCCCAGACAGCAGCTTCAGCCAGGCATATTGCAGGCGGTTGGTGTCCTGAAACTCATCGACGAGAATATGTCGGAAGCGCTCCTGATAGTGGTGACGCAAGGGCTCGTTGCGCTGCAGCATTTCGTAGGAGCGCAACAGCAGTTCGGCAAAGTCGACCACCCCTTCGCGCTGGCACTGCGAATCGTATTCGGCATAAAGCTCAACGCGGCGCCGGGTGTAGTCATCATAAGCCTCAGCCTGCGCGGCGCGTATGCCTTGCTCCTTGTGTGCATTGATAAAACCCGCCAGTTCTCGCGGAGGGAACTTGACATCATCCACATTGAAGTTCTTCAACAGGCGCTTGATAGCCGAGAGCTGATCGGCCGAGTCGAGAATCTGGAACAGCGCAGGCAAACCGGCATCACGGTGATGTGCTCGCAACAACCTGTTGCACAGCCCGTGAAAAGTGCCGATCCACATGCCGCGTATATTGATCGGCAGCATCGCGGCCAGGCGCGCCAGCATTTCCTTCGCCGCCTTGTTGGTGAAAGTCACGGCGAGAATACTGTGCGGCCCGGTCTGTCCGGTTGATATAAGCCAGGCAATACGCGTGGTGAGCACACGCGTTTTCCCGCTTCCGGCTCCGGCCAGAATGAGCGCATGCTGGGGTGGCAGGGTTACCGCGGCAAGTTGCGGTGGATTGAGATTGGCGAGGATGTCGGGCATCAAACAGGGTTTTCGGGGAAAGCCGTATGATTATAGCGGTCGCAACAGCAACTGAATGTTGCACATGCGCAAAGCAGCGGAATGAAATAGGAACCAAACCGACAAATAGTTCACGTTGACTGCGCAGAGTTGGATTATAATGTTGTTGCACTGCATCAATTGAAGACCCACAAGGTCGCGGTTCGATCAATATTCCTCAGTGCCTGGTTACCGCCAGAACACAAGGAGAAACACAGCATGAAAGCACCAAAAATACTACCGTGGATAGCCCGCAAGAATGGTATCAGCGAGCAGCTGGCGCTAAGTCTATGGCG
Organism: Candidatus Propionivibrio aalborgensis; assembly: GCF_900089945.1. Lineage (GTDB taxonomy): Bacteria > Pseudomonadota > Gammaproteobacteria > Burkholderiales > Rhodocyclaceae > Propionivibrio > Propionivibrio aalborgensis. The sequence continues at coordinate 5,801 of NZ_FLQY01000366.1, forward strand.
CCGAGCCGCCGGGGAAACCGAAGAGCTGACGGGTGATTGCGACAGTTCGGACTACTACTTTCTGGCCGTCGGTCGTTTTCTTGATCTTGCCGAAGAAGAACGCGAGAAGTGTGCAGAGCGCGCTCCGGTGGGTGCCTTGTCGCTGGTCCCGCGCATCGGTTGGTTGTTGCGTCATCAAAACCGGATGCTGCAACTGAATTTGTTCGCAGCAAAGAAATCCTATATTTTTTGGCTGGCCAACTGGCGCGCTCTAGTCTTCGGACAGAAGCCAGCGGTCTACAAACTCTGAAATCATTGCTTGGTAACGACGGGAGCGCTCAGCTCAAGCAACAGTTTGAGTTTTTCGGCGAGCGCTTCGGCTTCCGGTTCACCAGCTAGCTGATTGACACGAACCGAGTAACGGTAACCACCTCCCTGCTTAGGACGCGGTTTGATGTGAGCGGCGTACCCTGCGGCACGGGTGCGGTCGAAGAGAGCCAGAGCGTCGTCCTTGCCATCGAAAATCGCCAGTTCAACCACCCACCGTCCGCCGCGCCGCGTGTAGCCGCTACCCGGTTGAACCTCGGTTTTTGCCGCCCACTTGATGACCTGTTCCTCATCGACCCTGCCTACCGGATTGGGCGCCTCTCCCTTGGGTACGGTGTAGAAACTAAGCGCTTCGCTCAGTTCGCGCACCTCATCATCCTGCGGATGTGAAACGGTAATCCGTCCTTCGAGCAGGCAGACGAGGTCGCGCTCGGCATCCGCACTGCCCCAAACATCGGTGCCGCGAATGCCTGCGGTGATGGTCGCAATGCGTACGTTGACGGAGCGTTGCTGGTGCCGCTTGGAGAATAGGCCGGTCGTAAAACGGAAGGCTCCCTTGGCAACATCCAGCACGGCAGCAAACACCCGGTTCTCGCGCCAGCCGAGAGCATTCAAATCGAGTTGAGTGTTCTCGCCCAGCTTGACGGCACTCCCTTCGGCGAGCTGGATGAGCGCGCGTGCATCGGCGCCGGTCACCAGGCGATCATGGTCGCGCAGTGCCGTTCCAGGTTCAAGCGGTTGCCGGACTCCATTTCGCTCGACCCAGGCGGGCATCTGCACGCTATCAACGAGAGCATAGGCGCGGTTAGCTTGCGAGGCAGCGGCAACCGAGAACGTGCTGACCAACAAAAAGCCGGCAATCAGGAAACGCGTTGAGTGTTTCATCGTGGAACCAGCTTTCACAGGTTGGAGATAACGAATAGTCTGATTCTATCAGGCTGACACAACGGGTGGATACGAGCTAACATCACTGTTCTGAAAGCGTTTTTCTTGTGTCTAGAGATAGAGTCATTGACCTGATGTACGAATACGAGTAAAGTTTTTTCCCTTCCACCAACCGTCTTTTTGGATATCTCATCATGAATGCACCGCAGGTAAAATCGGGAGTTGCCACTGGCGATGATTTGCAAGCCCTCTTTGCGCTGGCAAAACAAAAGAGTTTCGCCATGCCGGCCGTCAATGTTATCAACACGAGCACAGTGAACGCCGTCATGGAAATCGCTGCCGAAGTCAAATCTCCGGCCATTATCCAGCTCTCCAATGGTGGCGCCCAGTTCTACGCTGGCAAGGCCCTGAAAAACGAGGCGCAACGCGCCTGTATCGCTGGTGCCGTTTCCGCAGCACACCACGTGCACGCCCTGGCGGGAATGTATGGCGCCACAGTCGTGCTGCATACCGACCACGCTGCCAAGAAACTGCTGCCCTGGATCGACGGACTGCTTGACGCTGGCGAAGCTTACTTCAAGGCCAACGGCAAGCCGCTGTTCAGCTCACACATGCTCGATCTGTCGGAAGAGCCACTGGAAGAGAATATTGAAATCTGCTCGCGTTATCTCCAGCGCATGAGCAAGATGGGCATGACACTGGAAATTGAGCTCGGCGTCACTGGCGGCGAAGAAGACGGTGTCGACAACAGCGATGTCGATAGCTCCAAGCTCTACACCCAGCCAGAAGATGTGGCCTACGCCTACGAGCAACTGTCCAAGGTCAGCAACCGCTTTACCGTCGCCGCGTCCTTCGGCAACGTGCATGGCGTCTACAAACCGGGCAACGTCAAACTGCAGCCGGTCATTCTGAAGAACTCGCAAGCCTTCATCGAGAAGAAATACGGCACCAAGGCGCAACCGATCGACTTCGTCTTTCACGGTGGTTCGGGATCGAGCCTTGAGGAAATACGCGAAGCCATTTCCTACGGCGTCATCAAGATGAACATTGACACTGATACGCAATGGGCCTTCTGGGAAGGCATCAAGAACTACTACAAGAAGAACGAAGGCTATCTCCAAGGTCAGATTGGCAACCCGGATGGCGAGGACAAGCCGAACAAGAAGTACTACGACCCGCGCGTTTTCCTGCGTGCTGGCGAGGATTCCTTCAAGGCGCGTCTAAAGCAGGCTTTCTCCGATCTCAATAACATCGGTACGCTGGCCTGATCAACAGACCGCACGAAATAAACGCCGACTCATTCGTGAGTCGGCGTTTTTTTGGCTGTAATGATTGTTGCCTGAAATCCAGCGTCTTGTCATCATCACAGCGGTCGATTGATCTGCACTCCCACATATCCGCGCCGACCCCGCTTGAGAAGCTTTTGAAGCTGTCGCTCGGCCTCACGCCAAGTAGAAATGCCCGCCCCCGGAAACGCGTTGCATGCGGCCCAGCGCCCTTCCGGAGTGCGTATCGCCGCTACCGTTCGACCACCATCGACAGTTGCCACGACGCAGCCCGATTCGTCGCTACGCCACGACGCAGCCACCAGATCCATCGCTTCTTCGCGTGGTACGCAAAGCGCGACAAGCGCATCAATCGGCGAGTCGCACTCGAAACACACGATCGCCGGGAAGAAGCAGTGCTCGCCGGGTTCTTCACTTGAATTCATAGGCGGAACGTTTAACACGCGTTGGCATGCTTGTAAAACGATAGCGCGACAAGGCACAATCCCCGTTTGCAGGAGTTTTTCAATGTCGTTTGATGTTGTCATCGTCGGCGGTGGTCTGGCTGGACTTTCGCTGGCCTGTGCCTTGCGCGATACGCGCCTCCGGATCGCCCTCGTGGAAGGACGTATGCCGACTCCCGTCGCAGGATGGGATGCGCGTGTCTATGCCATCACTCCGGCAAACGCCGATTTTCTGCAGCAGATCGGTGTGTGGAAGCATCTGGATGCCGAGCGTATTTCCCCCATTTACGCCATGGAAATCCACGGTGACGGTGGTGCGCAACTGGACTTTTCCGCCTATGAATCGGGCATGTCTGAACTCGGCTGGATCCTTGAATCGTCGCTGATGGCCGTCGAGTTGTGGGAAAACGTCAAGCGGCAAAGCAACCTTGGCCTGTTTTGCCCTGCCGTGCCGAGCGCCATTGAAATGAGCGAGAAAGCGGTCGTGCTGACGCTGACGGATGGCCAAAAACTGGCGACAAAATTGTTGATTGGCGCCGATGGTCGCGACTCGTGGGTTCGCGAGACGGCCGGCCTGAAGTCCATCGACACACCGTACGGCGAAATGGGGATGGTGGCCAACTTCGAATGTGAACGTCCTCATCGTGGCATTGCCCGTCAGTGGTTCCGTGACGATGGCGTCCTCGCCTGGCTCCCACTCGCTGGAAATCGCATCTCGATGGTCTGGTCGACGCCTGATGCGGACGCCGCCGAGTTGATGGCCGAGCCGGAAGAAGTGCTGTGTTTCCGCGTTGCAAACGCAGGTGCGAACATATTGGGGAAACTGAAGCAGATCTCGCAGGCGGCCGCGTTCCCGCTGCGCCTGATGCGCGTGCCAAGCACCGTTGCGCCAAGGCTGGCACTGATCGGCGACGCCGCACACGGCATTCACCCGTTGTCCGGTCATGGGATCAATCTTGGCTTTCAGGATGCCAGGGTGCTGGCCGGTTTGCTGACTGCCAACCCCGAATGGCTGGACATCGGCAGTGAACGCCTTTTGCGTCGCTACCAGCGTGCCCGACGTGAAGAAACCGTTCTGATGCAGTACACAACTCATACATTGCGTCGACTATTTCGTGAGAGACTTCCGGGACTGAAACCCTTGCGCAACGTGGGAATGAATGTGACCAACGCCGTGCCGGTCTTGAAGAACATGCTCGTTCGTTACGCAGTCGGCGCCTTTTAACTACTCACGTGCTTAAACGGAGAAATAACCATGTTGAATAAAATCCTTGCGCTCGCTCTGGCGGCCACTGTCAGTCTGACAGCAGTTGCTGATGAGGCCAGCGTAAAGAAAGCTGTCGAAGCCAAGCTGGGCAGCAAAGTCACGAGCGTCAGCAAGAGCCCGTATCTCGGACTCTACGAGGTTTATACCGAAGGACAGATTCTCTATACCGACGAGAAGCTGACGGCCATCATTGCCGGAACGCTGATCGACGGCGCGACGATGAAGAACATAACCGCCGAGCGTTTGCAAAAGCTCACTGCAATCAAGTTTTCGGAGCTGCCGCTTGAGCTCGCGTTCAAGCGGGTGCATGGCGATGGAAAACGCGTACTCGCAACGTTCGAGGATCCGAACTGCGGCTACTGCAAGAAGCTGGCGAGAGATACGGTCAAACTGGACAACGTAACCATCTACACGTTCCTTTATCCGATCCTTTCGCCTGATTCACTCGAGAAGTCAAAGCAGATCTGGTGTGCCACCGACAAGGTCAAGGTCTGGGATGACTGGATGCTTGATGGCAAGGCGCCATCAGGTAAGAGTGACTGCGACACAAGTGCTGTTCAAAAGACGGTTGAACTTGGTCGCAAGCTGAACATTTCCGGTACTCCGACAATCTTTTTTGCCAATGGCGATCGCGTTCCAGGAGCACTACCCCTGGCGCAGATCGAAAAGAAGCTGGATCAAATTCCGAGCAGCAAATAAACTCGTTGATGCAACAACGGCAAGGGGCGCCTCGCGCGCCCCTTGCCGTTTCTATTGGTCCCACTCTTCCGCTGATCTATTTCTGCTCATTCTCCAGCGCTTTGGTCGTGATCTCCAGATACAAATTCAACATGCGTGCCGCCAGATCCTGATACTCGGGATGGCGCGCCAGCAGCGGCTTGAGTTTGTTGTTGTCGGCAAAGACATGCTCCAGGAATTCGATATCCATGTCATCAAGCATACCGCCCTGGTCAACCTTGGCTTTCAGGTCCAGGGCACGCGGCAGTCGTTGTTCTTCCAGACGCTCTACAATGGCCGCAATCACTCCGGCATCCTGCGACTCGCTATTCATCATTTGCTCCTTAAACGTATGTTTGCCAGTACAGTTTAATTCAGATCGTCGTTCTTGTAGTACTTGGTTCCCTTGCCGGTCATTTCCAGCGCCAGACCCTTGTCGGTCATCTGATACATCCAGACGCCGGGCATCACCGAAACCGCGCCCTGATACGAACCTCCGGAACTTCCATCGGTTGCCGCCGCCGTCGCCTGCCCGCCGAATTCCCAGCCGGAGTTGACGAATTCGTTGAATGCCGACTCGGTTTCAAAGATAAACACTACGCTGAATTTCTTGATGCCGAAACCCAGGCCGGCCTGAACCTCAAGCATCTTCATGAACACTTCTTTCTTGGTGACATTGTTCACCGCGACACCCGAGCCGCCACCGCCGCCGGCCAAAAACAGCTTCATGCCAAAGTTCCTGAAGGTCGCGTAGCCCACCGCCGCTTTAACAGCAGCGCGCGCCGACGGCTTGGCCCGGTACAGTTGGTTCAGAACGCTCTGGCTGGTCTTGCGCACTTCCGCCTGCTGCTGCGCCTTGCTGGCGGCCGCCATGGCCGGAATGCTCCCCATCAGCGCAAGACAGAGAACGAACACCGCATTTCTTAACACAGTACTAGACATGACTTACTCTCCGTTATGGCGTTCCGAGGAACAAATAGACACTCGACGCTCCGGTGTCATTGTAACCGTATCCAAGATAAACCGGCCCGAGCGGCGTTTCTCCGCCCAGATAAATGGCTGCAGATCTTGTCCAGCCCTTGATCTGCGTTTCTGTATAGGGTGTCCCCACCTTGCCGGCTTCAAGCGAGATTCCGGCACGCAGATCGCCGCGCAAGCCCATCGGAAAGCGCCCGATGATCTTCTCGAAACGGAGGTTGCCGTTAGTGATGTCATCGCCATTCAGCTCGTTCCTGGCGAACCCCGACATATTGAGGAAGCCACCCAGCGTTCCGGCATCGTAGGTGGGCAATTTCCCGCGCAGTGAGCCCTGGTATCTGACCCCGGAATTGATGACGTAATCGCCAATGGAATAAGCACCCTGCAATTCCGCAAGAAGCCTGCTGTAGCCTTTCTCCGATACGTCGAAATAGCCAAGCCTCGAACTCCAGCCGGACGACGGAAAATAGAGCTGGTTCTTCTGGTCGAAATCAAGTGTCAGGAATCCGCCGCCGTAGGACTCATTCGAACTTGAAGGGAAAAACGCCGACGGAACCCCTGTCTCCAGCTTGGCTTCCTGCCAGGTTCTTCGGTAGCCGGCGCGCACCTGGCCGAGCAGGCCGACATTCATGCCGGCGGAAACCGAGGCAACACCTGCCGTTCGCCAGTACTGGGCCAGTTTTTCGTTGTTCTGATAGACGTTGAACGATCGCCCACTGTAATTCAGGTTCGTTTCCACAAAGTAGCGCTGTGCAGGATCAATCGGCTGGTAATAATTCAGCCCGATGCTGGGCGCGTTGCCGATGTCCGCGCCAACAAGGAGCTCTGCGCCGAGACTGTTGATCCAGGTTTTGTCGTAAGCCGCTCGCAGCGTGTAGGAAGAGTCTTCCTTGAAGTCGCTGTCAAGATTGATACCAAAGCGCAGATAATCCGGTCCCCAGCTCTTCTCGACCGGCAGCACGCGCAGGATGTTGCGATCGCGAGTCGTCAGCATTTCATAGTCGACGGTCTCGTACCAGCCGTCGCCATAGGCACGCAGCATGTCTTTGTCGAGTTCACCTTCCTTAACGCTTTCACCAGGCAGGGCGCCACGTAGATGCCGCTCGACCGCGGCAGGATTGACCCGCTTCAAACCGGCTATCTGAACTTCATCGATGACCGGAGGCGCCGTTCTGGCATAGGCGATCTTGTTCACCCACGTCGCGTATTCCGATTCGCTCACCGACAGAGGTTTGAGCCGCTCGGCCAGCGCTTCGGCCGCCAACTTCCCGCGATCCGCCGTTTCCGAACTCTTCTTGAAGTCGCCCGCCGTAATCCCTTCGAGATCGGGCTTGATGTAGATGTCGGTCGGCTTGAGCGTCGCCAGCGATTGTCTGACGTTCTGTTCGGTCAGAATGTTGACCATTTGCACAGTGACGCTTAGCAACGACCCCACATCTTCCGCCTTCATCAGCGGCGAACCGACATTAACCGCGATGACGATATCGGCCTGGCAGCGGCTGCGCACTTCGTCGATCGGCACGTTGTCCACCAACCCACCATCGACCAGCTTGTGCCCATTGTAATCGACCGGTGCCAGCAGACCGGGCACCGACATGCTGGCGCGCATGGCGCGGGTCAGGCTGCCATCGCGAAAGACCACCTTGTCGCCATTGCCGATGTCGGTGGCAATGATCGACAGGGGCAAGGGGAGCAATTCGATCTTCCGTTCGCCCTGATCGGAATGCACCAGCCGGTTAAAGAACAGCTTTATTTTTTCTCCGGCAACAACCCCTCCCTGATACGAAAGCCCCTTGCTGGTGACACCGGTTTCCGAGGCCGGAATGAATTTCTTGGCGAGCACCTTGTTGCGGTAATTGATTTCTGAATACGCCGGGTAGTCCTGAAACATATCGTCCCAATCGGCCTTGGCCAGCGCCGAACGCATTTCGGCCGGAGACAAGCCGGCGGCAAAGGCCCCTGAAACCAGACCGCCCATGCTGGTTCCAGCCACGCAATCGACCGGCACACGCAGTTGTTCCAGTACTTCGAGCACGCCGATATGCGCCGCACCACGCGCGCCGCCCCCGCCGAGAACCAGGCCGATGCGCGGGCGCGTTGCCTCGGCAGCATGGGTCAGCGAAGCCGCGACGAACAGGCCGGCAAGTACAAGACTTTGAACAACCGAACGTATATTCATGACAGACCATTTTCAGGAAATTGACGGTGGATGAAGCTATATGAGTTGCCGGGCGATTGACCGGGCGGCATACAGTCCCGCGGCATCATAACAGTTAAGTATCGACTGAAAAAATCGTGTTTCTCAGAGGCTCCGCTATTGATATCGAACACGTAAATCCGGGTAAAGGCGAATGCTTTAGGCGCCCAACTGTGGCGCGTGCGGTATAATTTAAGGACTGACAATAATAATTCAATGTTATACTGATTTCATATTTTTGCTCCAAACGATGAACCTGGACTGGAGGAAATCAAGATGACCAAAACCTCGAGCAAGAAAACGAGTGACGTCTCCGCCAAGCAGACGCCGAATGCGCTGCAATCGTTGATGTCGAGCGGAGGAGTCGGCAACTCCCTGTTGGCCGGGGGGGCGTTCGGTGAGTACATGACCGATGCCATGCAGCGCACCATTCTGTTCTGGGATGTGCTGCGCCAGCGTAGCGATCAATACTATGCGCAGAAGGAAAAGGCGGTACCTCACGTCCTGAGCTTCGATGCCGAACTGGTGCTGGACGCCCGCACTTTTGAACGGCCGGTCAATTACCTGCTGGTGCGGATCAAGCCACCGCAAGGGGTCGTGATCGACCTGAAGAAGCGCCCGTTCGTAGTGGTCGACCCGCGTGCCGGTCATGGGCCGGGAATCGGTGGCTTCAAGGCAGACAGCGAACTCGGTATGGCCATGCGTGCCGGCCACCCCGCCTACTTCGTCGGCTTTACCCCCGACCCGATGCCCGGCCAGACCATCGAAGACATCATGCGCGCGGAAGCGGTGTTTCTGGAAAAGGTCATTGAACTTCACCCTGACGCCGAGGGTAAGCCCTGCGTCATCGGCAACTGCCAGGCCGGCTGGGCAGTGATGATGGTGGCCGCCCTCAGGCCGGAACTGTTCGGGCCGATCATCATTCCCGGCTCGCCACTGTCCTATTGGGCCGGGGTCGAAGGCCAGAACCCGATGCGCTACACCGGTGGCCTGGCCGGCGGCAGCTGGATTACGGCACTGACCAGCGACCTGGGCAACGGCAAGTTCAACGGCGGTTACCTGGTCGAGAATTTCGAGAATCAGAATCCCTCCAATACCCTGTGGGCCAAGAATTACGATTTGTGGTCGAAGGTGGACAGCGAAGGAGATCGTTTCCTCGAATTCGAGAAATGGTGGGGCGGCCACGTCAATCTCAATGCCGAGGAAATGCAATGGATCGTCGATGAACTGTTCGTCGGAAACCGCCTCGCCACTGCCGAGATCTCCACCAGCGACGGCGAACGCATCGATCTGCGCAACATCCGCTCGCCGATCCTCTGTTTCTGCTCCAAGGGCGACAACATCACCCCGCCGCAACAGGCACTGGGCTGGATCGTCGATCTCTATGGCAAGGATGACGACATCCGTGCGTGCGGCCAGACCATCGTATATGCCGTCCATGACAGCATCGGCCATCTCGGCATCTTTGTCGGCGGTGGGATAGCCCGGAAGGAGCATCAGGAGTTCGCGACCAATATCGATCTGATCGATGTGCTGCCGCCCGGTCTTTACGAAGCAGTGATGACGCCGAAGAGTGCCGACGCAGCGAATCCGGAGCTGATCGCCGGGGACTGGATCGTGCGTTTCGAACAACGTACTTTGGACGACGTTCGCGCCATCGTCCAGCCCAGTCCCGAAAACGAACGCCGCTTCGCCGCTGCGCGGCGCGTGTCCGAAATCAACCTCGGCTTGTATCGCACCCTGTTCCAGCCTTTCGTCAAAGCGGTCGTAAACGAACAAACGTCCGAATGGCTGCGTAAGTTCAACTCCGCTGAATTGCCCTACCAGCTTTTTTCGGACCGCAATCCGCTGATGCAACAGATTGCCCGTCTGGCCGAGCAGGTGCGCGGGCAGCGCCAGCCGGTTTCGCCCGACAATCCCCTCGTGCAGTGGCAAGCCATATTCTCGGATCGAATCGTTGCCGCGCTTGACGGCTATCGTGATCTGCGTGACAGCAGCATGGAGCAGATCTTTCTGGCGATCTACAGCTCGCCGTTGCTGCAAGCGCTGGTCGGAGTGAAGCCCACCGACGAGGAGCCGCGCCAGCGACCGGGGAATGAACCGGAACGCATCGCGTTCATCGAGAAGCGCATCGGCGAGCTTAAAGCACGGATCGCCGAAGGTGGCGTTCGCGAAGCCGCAATTCGCAGCCTGGTTTATATCGGCATGGCCGGGGCAGGGGTGGATGAGCGCGCGTTCAACGAATTGCGCCGGATTCGCGCCGAACACGGCGGCGTGACACTGGACGAGTTCAAGAAGACCCTGCGCGAACAGTTCTTCAGCTTGCTGCTCGACCGTGACGGTGCGCTGGCCGCGATTCCGCGGATGCTGCCCGCCGACGACGCCGCCCGGGAGGAAGCGCTCGGCAAAGTCCGTCGAGCCGTGTCGGCAACCGGTGAAGTCACCGGCGAACGGGCAAAACGGCTGGCGCAGATTGAAGAACTCTTCGCCACCGCCGAACCGGTCAAAGCAGCCCCCAAGGCCAAAGCAGCCCCCAAGGCCAAAGCAGCCCCCAAGGCCAAGGCAATCGGCCGGGCTAAACCGGTCACGGTGGCCGCCCCAGCCAAAGCAGTCAAAGCGGCTATACCAGTCGAGCGGGCGAAAGAGGATTCGGGCAAGCCCGCCAGATCGACACCGACACAGAGGAGAAAGTGATGGAACGCACGCACGAGAAATACGACCGCCTGATCGACCGCTGCAAGGAACTGGAGCCGATACCCACCGCCGTTGCTCACCCGTGCGACGAAAGCTCGCTCAGGGGCGCGGTGGAGGCCGCAGAAATGGGCATTCTGCTGCCTATCCTGGTCGGTCCGCGCGACAAGATCGAAGCGGTCGCCGCCCAGTTCAAGCTCGACATCTCCCCTTATCAACTGGTGGACGAGCCGCACAGCCATGCCGCCGCCGCGATGGCGGTCCAACTGGCGCGCGAGGGCAAAGCCGAGATGCTGATGAAGGGCAGCCTGCACACCGACGAGCTGATGGGCGCCGTGGTGCGCAGCGCAACCGGCCTGCGTACCGAACGCCGCATCAGCCACGCATTCATCATGGATGTGCCGATGCTGGATCGGGTGATCATCGTTACCGACGCGGCGATCAATATCTTTCCGACGCTGATCGACAAGATGCATATCATCCAGAACGCCATCGACATGGCCACGGCTCTAGGCTTCCCGAACCCGAAAGTCGCCATCCTGTCGGCGATGGAGACGGTCAACCCCGACGTGCCCTCGACGGTGGAAGCCGCTGCCCTGTGCAAAATGGCCGACCGCAAGCAGATCACCGGCGGCATTCTGGACGGACCTCTGGCGCTGGACAACGCGATCAATCTTACGGCGGCGCAGATCAAGAAGATCGATTCGCCGGTGGCGGGCATGGCTGACATCCTGGTTGCGCCCGACCTTGAAGCCGGCAACATGCTCGCCAAGAGCCTGAGCTTCATGGCCAACGCCGACAGTGCAGGCATCGTGCTCGGTGCACGGGTGCCGATCATTCTCACCAGCCGAGCCGACTCCGTGACGACCCGATTGGCTTCCTGCGCGATAGCCGCCTTGGTCGCTCAGGCGCGGCGGGAAAACGCCAGCAAGGTGGTGGCTTCATGAGCGATGCGATTCTGGTTCTCAACGCCGGTTCTTCGAGCATCAAGTTCTCGCTGTTCCTGGAACGCGGAAATGCACTGGAGTTGTTCCTCGGCGGGCAACTCGAAGGCCTCTATACGGCGCCGAAGTTCAAGGCCAAGAACGCGGACGGAGGCATCATCGGCGAAAAACAGTGGGCGCCGGACGAGGCGCTTGGTCACGATGGTGGGCTTGCCCACCTGTCCGATTTCCTGCGTCAGCAGCTTGGTGACCATCAGCTGGCCGCCGTCGGTCACCGCGTGGTACATGGCGGCGTCGACTACGCCGCGCCGGTGCGCCTGACGGCCGAAATCGTCAACGACCTGGAGAAGTTCATCCCACTGGCACCCTTGCACCAGCCGCACAACCTGACGCCAATCCGCCTGTTGCTGGCCAACCGCCCGGAGCTGCCTCAGGTCGCCTGCTTCGACACCGCCTTCCATCATGCGCAGCCAGCGGTGGCACAGGCCTTCGCCCTGCCGCCAGAGATCACCGAACGCGGTGTGCGGCGCTACGGTTTCCACGGCCTCTCGTACGAGTACATCGCATCCGTGCTGGCAGAGTACGACCCGCGCGCCGCACAGGGGCGCACCGTGGTCCTGCATCTGGGTAATGGTGCCAGCATGTGCGCCGTGAAGGCGGGCAAGAGCATGGCCAGCACCATGGGGTTCACCGCCATGGACGGTCTGCCGATGGGTACGCGCTGCGGCAACCTGGATCCGGGCGTCGTGCTTTACCTGATGGACGAGCTCAAGATGGATACCCGTGCCATCGAGAAACTGCTCTACCAGAAGTCCGGCCTGCTCGGTGTTTCGGGGCTTTCCAGCGACATGCGCACCCTGTTGGATTCAACCGAGCCACAGGCGAAATTCGCCGTTGAATTGTTCGTTTACCGCATCGCTCGCGAACTGGGCTCGCTCGCTGCCGCCATCGGCGGACTCGACGCCCTGGTGTTTACCGCCGGCATCGGCGAGCACGCCGCGCCGATCCGGGAGCGGGTTTGTCAGGCTGCCGCCTGGCTTGGCGTGGAACTCGACTCTGTCGCCAACGCTGCCGGTGGCCCGTGCATCAGCACGGCAGGCAGCCGGACTCAAGCCTGGGTGATTCCGACCAACGAAGAATTGATGATCGCACGACACACCCATCGCATCCTCAAACTCACCTGATCAGGAAAGGCAACATCATGACCGTTGAAATCCCCCGTCCCCCGCTCAAGGGCAAGAAAGCACTGGTCGTCGGCATCGCCAACGAAAACTCCATCGCTTACGGTTGCGCCAAGGCGTTTCGCGAACTGGAAGCCGATGTCGCCATCACCTACCTCAACGAGAAATCGAAACAGTACGTCGAACCGCTGGCCAAGGCACTGGATGCGCCGATCATCATGCCGCTCAATGTGAGCAAGCCCGGCGAGCTCGAAGCGGTGTTCGATGCAATCACAAAGCAATGGGGCAAGCTCGATATTCTGGTGCACTCCATCGCCTTCGCGCCCATGCAGGATCTGCAAGGGGGATTGCTCAACTGTTCGGCGGAGGGCTTCGCCCAGGCGATGGATATTTCGTGCCATTCGTTCATCCGCATGGCCAAGCTGGCGGCGCCGCTGATGACCGAGGGCGGTTCGATGTTTGCCATGAGCTACCACGGCGCCACCGAGGTCGCACCGAACTACAACGTGATGGGCCCGGTGAAGGCTGCGCTGGAGTCCGCTTGTCGTTACCTTGCCTACGAGCTGGGACCGCAGGGCGTCCGGGTGCACGCCATTTCGCCGGGGCCGCTGAAGACAAGAGCCGCATCCGGTCTGAAAGACTTCGACCTGCTGCTCAACGAGGCGGCGCAGCGCGCGCCGCTCGGGGAGCTGGTGGACATCATGGACATAGGCTTTACCTGCGCTTTCCTTGCCACGCCTTACGCCAGGCGCTTGACCGGCAATACGGTCTATGTCGATGGCGGGGTGAACATCATGGCGTGACCGGCACAAGCGGTGTCGGGCAGCGAGGATTGATGCGGTGACTGAACGTGTTCTTCAATGGGGAGCGCAGTGATGGGTATTCTCGACTGGTTCAAGAACCGACCAGGTCAGTTCGACCCCGATCGGGTGTCCGACGAAATGATTCAAGGAGCCGTAGAGAAAGCCATCGCACTGACCAATCCGCGGCTCAAACTGCTGCCCGACTGCTACAAGCGCCTGACTCCGGCTGTCGAGACGACGATTGAATTCCTGTGCGCGCAGGTCGCGGCATTGCCCGCCGCTCATCCTCTTTCGGCGAAGGCATGGTCTTCCGATCCGGCTCTGCGCGCGTTCTTCGTCGCACCGACCGATATCCAGAGCGTGCTCGGCCGTTCGGAAAATCTGCGCACCCTGTTCGACAAATTCCCGGAACTCGACGAGGCGTTGGTGATCCTCGGCATGGCGATCAACAAACAACGGGTCTTCGGTATGGCGCTGCACGGCGACATGGTGCAGCGCGACGTGGCACAAACGAGCGTGAGCTTCTCGGATCACCGGGCGCGGCTCTGCGGTCGCGATGAGGCGCGTTTACGTCGAATCGTTGGCGTCGAGGTTTTCGAGCATCTGGTGGCCCAGGCGCTGTCGGAGATTGGTGAGGAGCGTGTCGAGCGGCAGGAGCTGCAAGCCAGCCGATCCCTGATCCGGACACGTTTGCGCTTGCTCCAGAAACACGGACCGGGCCTGGGATCGATGTTTGGTGCGGATCCGGCGGCGCCAGGCGAGCAGACCCAACTGGAGGCGTCGCTGCTGGAGAACGAGCGGCAACTGCACGCGATAGGGGGCGGCGAGTCGGTACTGGAGGCGGAACTCGAATGCTTGAAGGAGGTACTCGGCAAGCCGGAAAGCTATCTGCGCTTCGAGCCGACGCGCTTGCGACTCAGTCCGATGAACGTGATGCTCGAGGAAACCAGCACCGCTACGGCTGCCGACGTCGAATTCGTCATTGTGGAACTAAGTGGCGCAACGCCACAGCGTCGAGCAATAACTCTGGAACGTGTCGCGCGCACGGAACTGCCACCCCCACAGAAGCTGAATTTTGATCATGCGGCACGTTACCTCTGAAGCATCGACACGGGGTCGGTTGCCACAACTTTGTGAATTTGCGGTCAAAAGCCCACCCCCGAACGGGCCGGCACGGTTCAACGCGATATACTGTCGCCGGAATGCCGTCTGGCCATACTGGAGCGCCATCGAACAGGCGCGTCCTTCTCACATGCTAACAACGAGCGAAACATCCATAGCGGGAGCTGTCATGAAGCAGAGCGAATTACATCATCATGGTGCAGGTGCACTTCGTAAAACAGCTACCGGCCTTGCCTGTCTGGCCCTGATCTTTTCCGCGGCGTGCGACAAGACTGAAAAAGCGCCACCCGCGCCGCCCGCCGTACAAGTCATGACGGTCATTCAGAAAGATGTGCCGATCTACGAGGAATGGATCGGGTCGCTGGATGGCGAAGTCAATGCCGTCATCCGCCCGCAGGTAACCGGCTACCTGATCAAACAACACTACCGCGAAGGCGACCTGGTCAAGAAGGGGCAATTGCTCTTTGAGATCGACCCGCGCACTTTCGAAGCCGCCGTCGACCAGGCCAAGGGATTGCGCGGCCAGCAAGGCGCACTCTACCAGAACGCCAAGGCCAATCTGGCGCGGGTCAAGCCGCTGGCGGCCAAGAACGCCCTCAGCCAGAAGGATCTGGACGACAGCACCGGTGCGGAACTGTCGGCCAAGGCCTCGCTCGATGCCGCTGAAGCGTCGCTGCAGACCGCCAAACTGAACCTCAGCTTTACCCGGATCACATCGCCGATCGACGGCATTGCCGGCATCGCCAAGGCCCAGATCGGCGACCTGCTCAGCCCGAGTATGCCGGCCGAACTGACGACCGTGTCCACCGTCGATCCGATCAAGGTCTATATAAATATCAGCGAGCGCGAATATCTTGCCCTTGCCAGGGCACTCCAGGCCGAAGGCGAACGACACGAACGCGTCCCCCTCGAACTGATTCTGGTAGACGGCTCGGTCTATACGCACAAGGGGCAGTTCTCGTTCCTCGACCGGCAGGTCGACCCGACGACCGGCACCTTCAAGGGCGCCGCTCTGTTCCCGAATCCCGACAAACTGCTCCGCCCAGGCCAGTACGGCCGCATCAGGGCGACGATGAAAATCGAGAAGGGAGCATTGCTGGTGCCGCAGCGAGCGGTTACCGAAATTCAGGGCAAGTACCTGCTGGCGGTTGTCGGCACCGATAACAAGGTCGCCATCCGTCCGGTGACCGTTGGTGCGCGCATCGGTTCGGACTGGATCATCGCCAGCGGCCTGCAGCCTGGCGAGAAGGTGATTGCCGAAGGCACCCAGAAGGTCAAGGACGGGAGTACGGTCAATCCGCAGCCGTTCGAGCCGGCTGCCGCCATGCCAGAAAAATCCGGGGAAAAACCGGCGGCGTCTGCGCCCGAAAGCAAGGGGTAAGCGGCCATGGCCAAGTTCTTCATCAATCGGCCGATCGTCGCCATGGTCCTTTCGATCCTGATGACGCTGATCGGCCTGGTCGCGATGGCCGGGCTGCCAATCGCGCAGTTCCCGAATATCGTGCCGCCCGAAATCAAGGTTAACGCCACATACACCGGCGCCGACGCGCTGACCGTCGAACAGGCGGTATCGACCCCGATCGAACAGCAGATGTCCGGCGTCGACAACATGAACTACATGTATTCGATCAACGCCAACAACGGCCAGTCGACGCTGACGGTCAACTTCGACATCGCCACCGACGTCAACACCGACCAGATTCTGACCCAGATGCGGTCAAACCAGGCCGACTCGCAATTGCCGGCCGACGTGCGCAACTTCGGCGTCACGGTACAGAAGTCGACCGCTTCGCCGCTGGTGATGTTCGCCCTCTACTCGCCGAACAACACTTACGACGGCGTCTTCCTCTCCAACTACGCGTACATCAACATCAACGACCAGATGACTCGCGTCAAGGGCATCGCCAGCGTCACCGTCTTCGGCGCCGGCCAATACGCGATGCGCCTGTGGGTCAAGCCCGACCAGCTCGCCAAGCTGAACATCACCATTCCCGAAATCATCAACGCGGTCAACGCGCAGAACACCGTCAATCCGGCCGGAACGGTCGGCGCCGAGCCTGCCCCGCCGGGGCAGGAATTTACCTACGCGGTACGTGCGCAGGGGCGGCTGGAGAATGCAGAGCAGTTTGGCAACGTCGTCCTGCGCGCCAATCCGGACGGATCGATCGTTCGCGTTCGCGACGTCGCGCGCATCGAACTCGGCGCCCAGACCTACAACATGGAAGGCCGGCTCAACGGCAAGGCGGCGACGCTGATCGCCCTCTACCAGATGCCGGGCGCCAATGCCCTTGAGGCCGCCGACGGCGCCAAGGCGCTGATGGCAACCATCAAGAAGAGCTTCCCGCCCGACCTCGACTACGTCGTCGCCCTCGACACCACGCTGTCGGTAACCGAAGGCATCACGGCCATCCAGCACACACTTTTCGAAGCCATCGTCCTGGTGATCATCGTTGTCTTTGCCTTCCTGCAAGGCTGGCGTGCGACGCTGATCCCGCTGCTCGCCGTGCCGGTCTCGCTGGTCGGCACCTTCATGCTCTTCCCAGTTTTCGGTTTTTCGATCAACACGCTGTCGCTGTTCGGTCTGGTACTGGCCATTGGTCTGGTTGTGGACGACGCGATCGTCGTTGTCGAAGCCGTCGAGCACCACATCGAGCACGGCTTGTCGCCCAAGGAGGCGACGATGAAGGCGATGGAGGAAGTCACCGGGCCGGTGATCGCCATCGCGGTCATCCTGTCGGCGGTGTTCGTACCGACAGCGATGATTCCCGGCATCACCGGCCAGCTCTACCAGCAGTTTGCCGTCACCATTGCGCTGTCGGTGATCATTTCGGCGTTCAACGCGCTGACGCTGAGTCCGGCGCTCTGTGCCCTCCTGCTCAAGCCGAAGGTCAGGGGAACAGGGCCGATGCAGAAGTTCTACGACTGGTTCAACAAGGGCTTCAACCGGCTGACCGGCGGCTATGTCGGAACCTGCCGGGTGGCCATCCGCAAGAGTGCGGTCAGCCTCTTCTTCCTGCTCGGCATCGCCGTCGCTGCCGGCTTCCTCGGCAAGATGACCCCTGTCGGCTTCCTTCCCGATGAGGACCAGGGCTTCGTATACGCCGGCATCCAGCTTCCCGACGCGGCTTCGCTGCAGCGCACCCGGGAGGTCGCCAAGCAGGCCGAAGAGCTGATCATGAAGGTCCCGGGCGTCGAGTACACGACGACGGTCGTCGGCTACAACATGCTCAGCCAGGTGCAGAACACCTACAGCGCGTTCTTCTTCATTACCCTGAAAGACTGGGCGGCGCGCAAGGCGCCAGAGGAGCAGTACGAGGCGATCAAGGCCGCGCTCAACAAGCAGCTCGGTAGCGTTCCCGCCGCCATCGGCTTCTCCTTCCCGCCGCCAGCGATCCCCGGCGTCGGCACCTCGGGCGGCGCCACGTTCATCCTTCAGGACCGCGCCGGCAAGGACATCGCGTTCCTTGCCGAGAACACCACCAAGTTCGTCGACGCAGCCAGAAAACGTCCTGAATTGGCGGGCGTGTCGACCACCTTCCGGCCGACCGTCCCGCAACTGTTCGTCGACGTCGACCGCGACAAGGTACTCAAGCAGGGGGTCAATATAGACGACGTGTACAAGACACTGCAAAGCTTCCTGGGTAGCGGCTTCATCAATTACTTCAACCGCTTCGGACGCCAGTGGCAGGTCTATCTGCAGGCCGAAGGCGATTACCGCACCAATATCGACGGTATCGGGCAGTTCTATGTGCGCAACAAGGACGGACAAGCGGTGCCGTTGTCAGCGCTGACTTCGGTGCGCAACATCGCCGGCCCGGAGTTCACGATGCGCTATAACCTCTACCGCAGCGCCCAGGTCAACGCCTCGGCAGCACCCGGCTACAGTTCCGATCAGGTCATGAAGGCGCTCGAGGAGGTGTTTGCCGAGACGATGCCCGGCGAAATGGGCTATGACTACATGGGCATGTCATACCAGGAGAAGCGGGCGCAGCAGGGCGTGTCACCGATGGTCATCTTTGGCTTCTCGCTGCTCTGCGTGTTCCTGATCCTGGCGGCGCAATACGAGAGCTGGTCGCTACCGTTTTCTGTCCTGCTCGGCACGCCGATTGCCGTTGCCGGCGCCTTCGCGGCGCTTCTGCTGCGCGGCCAGGAGAACAACATCTACGCGCAGATCGGCCTTGTGATGCTGATCGGCCTCGCCGCCAAGAACGCCATCCTGATCGTCGAGTTTGCCAAGATGGAGTATGAGAAGGGCGAGCTGTCGCTGGCCGATGCGACGCTCAAGGGTGCGCAGCTCCGACTACGGCCGATCCTGATGACCTCCTTCGCCTTCATCTTCGGTCTGATCCCGCTGGCCCTGTCCACCGGTGCCGGTGCGATTTCACGGCAGGTGATGGGCGGCGCCGTGATCGGCGGCATGCTGGCGGCGACCTGTTTGGCCATCTTCATCGTCCCGGTGTGTTTCTACGTTGTCGAAAAGTTAGCGCACAAAGGCCATACGGGCCCCTATCAGCACCCTGACGACGATGGCGGCGGCCATGGCCATGCAGTCGTAGCCGAGCCCCCGGCGCAGATCGCCGGAAAGGAGGGTGAGAGCCATGCGTAAGTCTTTGACCGCTCCCCTGCTGGCGCTGCTAGTCAGCGGTTGCATGATCGGGCCGGATTATGTGCGCCCGCCGGCTGACGCCCCGGCGGCTTGGCGCCTGAGCGAAGTTCGGGCCGAACAACTGGCCAATTCCGACTGGTGGGAACAGTTCAACGATCCGGTACTCAACGATCTGGTGACCACCGCCTTGCGCGAAAACAAGGACATCATGATCGCCAGCGCGCGCATTGAGGAATACGAAGGCCGCTATGGTGTGACGCGCTCACAGCTCTTCCCGCAGGTCGGTGCGGGTTACAACGCAGCACGGCAGAAGAACGTGCTGCCTGGCGCGACCAACGCCACAACCTACAACACCTACGAGGCGCTGCTCGGCGCCAGTTGGGAGATTGACCTGTGGGGCAAGATCCGTCGCCAGAGCGAGGCGGCACGTGCGCAGATCGCAGCGACTGAAGAGGCCAAACAGGGCGTCATTCTGTCACTGGTTGCCAGCGTCGCCGGCGGGTATATCAACCTGCGCGACCTTGATCGCCAGCTTGAGATCGCCCGGGATACGGCCAGATCACGCGGAGAGTCCTACAAGATTTTTCAGGATCGTTACGACGGTGGCGTCATCTCGATCCTCGAACTGAGCCAGAACAAGTCGCAATACGAGGAAGCGCTGGCCAGCATTCCGCCGATTGAATTCGCCATTGCCCAGCAGGAAAACGCGCTCAGCGTCCTGCTGGGTCGCAATCCCGGCCCCATAACTCGTGGCAGAACAATTGACGAGCTGGTTCCGCCGGTTATCCCGGAAGGCTTGCCTTCCGACCTGCTCGAACGTCGCCCCGACATTCTCGCAGCCGAGCAGGAGCTGATTGCCGCCAACGCGGAAATCGGCGTGGCCAAGGCCGCCTACTTCCCCTCGATCTCGCTCACCGGTATCTTGGGTTTCGCCAGCGGTAGTCTTTCTAATCTCTTTAGCAGCGGGTCGAAGGTCTGGCAATACGCGGGTGCCGTCGGCATGCCGATCTTCACGGCAGGCGGACTCGCCGGGCAACTCCTGGTTTCCGAAGCGCAGCAGCAACAGGCTCTGCTCCGCTACCAACAGGCCATCCAGAACGCCTTCCGCGAGGTTGATGATGCGCTGGTCGCTCAAGACAGAGCACGAGTCCAGCTAGCCGCGCAACGGCAGCAGGTCGCCTCGCTTGAGCAATATGCAGGCACTGCCCGTCTGCGCTACGACAATGGCTACACCAGCTACCTGGAGGTAGTTGACTCCGAACGCAGCCTGTTCAATGCGCAACTGGCTTATACCAAGACGCAGCAAACCCAGTTGCAGTCGATGATCATTCTCTACAAGGCCATGGGTGGCGGCTGGATGACGAAACCAGAGGTGGCAGCAGAAGCCAAACCCGAAGCAGTATCCGAGGCCGAGGCCGGCGCCGAAGAGAAGAAATAGGCCTTCGCCCGTCGGTTGCGGCTAGAGCTGGAAGCCCAACCAAAGGAGCATGCCCTCGGCCAGCTCACGCACGACCCCCGGACGGTGCGCAACATAGGGAACGGATTCCAGACGTCGCACTTCGATCCACTGCGAAAAGTCGTGAACGGCCTTGTG
>NZ_FLQY01000367.1 GCF_900089945.1 Candidatus Propionivibrio aalborgensis
ATGCCGCCCAGCGGGTTCTTGATTTCATGCGCCAGATTGCGGATCAGCTCACGGCTGGCAATCGTCTGTTCGAGCAGGCGCTCTTCACGCGTCGCCCGCAACTGCTGGTCGATTGGCCAGAGCTCGACAAGTAGCCGGGCATCCATCGTGTCGGTCGGGTTCACCGTACAGTTCAGATGTAGGGCGACACCGTCACTCCGGTTCAACTTGATGCTTTGTCCGGTAAAGCTCCAGTCACTGGAAAACGCATTGTCGAACACGTCCTGGAGCGCGCTGGGGCATTCCACAACACTGTCGAAACGACATCCGGAAAAGGTCTTGCTGCTGATCGCCAGCAGGTTCTCTGCGGCGGAGTTCATGTAAAGAATGTTGAAATTCGCGTCGAGCAGAATGACAGACGATGAGAGCAGGTCCAGACTGCCAAACGGATTTTGCGTCGTATCAGACATGCACGAATGAGAGCGA
Source organism: Candidatus Propionivibrio aalborgensis (assembly GCF_900089945.1). GTDB lineage: Bacteria > Pseudomonadota > Gammaproteobacteria > Burkholderiales > Rhodocyclaceae > Propionivibrio > Propionivibrio aalborgensis. Next base: position 466 of record NZ_FLQY01000367.1, read on the forward strand.
TGGGCGCACCATGTCCGGTTCAGCGCAGCTTTGAAATTTCTTTCTGGATGGCCTCGATGTTTCGCTCGTGCAGCGCCACTTTGTCCTTGAAAGGTTGCACACGCTCGGCAACCTTGCCTCCGCTGATGCCGCCGCCCTGCATGCGTTCACTTGGCAATGTGGTGGCTTCCTGCTCGGCAAGATCTTTCTGGGCTTGCGCTAGATTCCTCTTTTCAGCGTCCAGTTCGCCTTCAAGAATACGTAGACGATCTGTGTCGCGAGCCCTCTGCGTATTTTCTTCCACCTTCGGAAAGTTCGTCGGCGTCGGCGTTTTCGTAGCGCCCTTTGCTGCCGGTGCGGAGGCGGGGCCCAGATCCATCGCGGTGCACTTGGCCCCCTTGGTGGCCGACTTCATGTTTGAAAACGATTTGTGTCCACTTTCATCGACGCACTGATACATCACGGCTGCCTGTGCCGGAATTGCGACCAGGAAAAGTAGTGCTAACGGGAAATACAGCCTCTGGGAATTCATCACGCTCCTATTCATTCGTGGCAGTAAGTGACCAAAGATCAAACACCGGTTTCAGTGTATTGGATGAGCCAATGAAATACAAACGCATTAAGCTCGAGTACGGTGGACAAAAAAAGGACGGGCAGGCCCGTCCTTTATTATTGCAACCCTGCTAACGTTGCATCAGCAGCTGTAGTACAGGTCGAACTCAACTGGGTGGGTCGTCATGCGTACCTTGTTGACTTCATCCATCTTGAGTTCGAGGTAGGCGTCGATCCACTCGTTGGAGAAAACGCCGCCACGGGTCAGGAAATCGCGATCCTTGTCCAGTGCGTCGAGCGCCTGTTCGAGGCTGGCGCAAACGGTCGGAATCTTTGCATCTTCTTCCGGCGGCAAATCGTAAAGGTTCTTGTCAGCGGCATCACCAGGGTGAAGCTTGTTCTGGATGCCGTCCAGCCCTGCCATCAGAAGTGCAGTGAAGCACAGGTAGGGGTTGGCGATCGGATCCGGGAATCGTGTTTCGATGCGGCGAGCTTTGTCCGAAGCAACGTGTGGAATGCGGATTGAAGCCGAGCGGTTCTTGGCCGAATAGGCCAGTTTGACCGGCGCTTCAAAGTGCGGAACCAGGCGCTTGTACGAGTTGGTGCCGGGGTTGGTGATGGCATTCAGCGCCTTGGCGTGCTTGATGATGCCGCCGATGTAGAAGAGCGCCATTTCGGACAGACCGGCGTAGCCGTTTCCTGCGAACAGGTTCTTGCCGTCCTTCCAGATCGACTGGTGCACATGCATGCCCGAACCATTGTCACCGACGATAGGTTTCGGCATGAAGGTAGCGGTCTTGCCGTACTGATGGGCAACGTTATGCACCACATACTTGAGGATCTGTGTCCAATCGGCGCGCTTCACGAGCGTGCTGAACAGGGTGCCGATTTCGCACTGACCTGCCGTTGCCACTTCATGGTGGTGCACCTCAACAGGAACGCCAATCGATTCGAGCGTGAGCACCATTGCCGAGCGGATGTCGTGCAGGCTATCGACCGGCGGGACCGGGAAATAGCCACCTTTGACTGTCGGGCGGTGTCCGGAGCCGCCACCGCTATCGCTCTTCTCGCCGGAAGTCCATGCAGCTTCCTGCGAGTAGATTTTCAGGTTGCAACCGGACATGTCGACGCTCCACTCGACTGAGTCGAAAATGAAGAATTCGGGTTCCGGGCCGAAGTAGGCCATGTCACCGATGCCGGAAGACTTCAGATAGGCTTCGGCGCGCTTGGCGATTGAACGAGGATCACGGTCGTAGCCACGGCCGTCGGTCGGGTCGACGACGTCGCATGTCAGAACGAGAGTCGTTTCGTCGAAAAACGGGTCGATGTAGGCGGTCGATGCGTCGGGCATCAACTGCATGTCGGAAGCCTGAATGCCTTTCCAGCCCGCAATTGAAGAACCATCGAAAGCATGGCCGTTCTCAAACTTGTCCTCGTCGAAGGCGCTGACCGGAACAGTGACGTGCTGCTCCTTGCCACGGGTGTCGGTAAAACGGAAGTCGACGAACTTGACGTCGTTTTCCTTGACCATATTGATAACGTCTTGCGGGCTTGCCATATGAAAAATCTCCTCAGCGGATACCGGTGACACCGGTGACAATGAAAAAAGGTACGATGAATATTAGCAGAAACCATGCCAAACAGCGCTCCGGGAACCCGCCTAGCAACTAGAGGCATTTTGTACGTTCAGGACATGTGCTATGCGCAATACCAGTGCGTAAATTGAGACAAGCGCACCACATTGGTGCAGCAGCATAATCCTTGCTGAAGCAGCAAGGGGCAGATCAAGTGATTTATACTTCATTTCCCTAATCTGGATTGCTTCGATACTTATGGGAAAACTGACCGACCTGCTGAATCTTGCGCGGACGCGTGCCCGCGAACTCAAGCTTCCCTATGCTGGCGCACTGACGCCGAAGGAGGCCCATGAAATCTGGCAGTTGGCGCCCGGAGCCAAAATCGTCGACGTGCGAACCCGTGCCGAGTGGGACTGGGTGGGCCGCATTCCCGGTGCCGAGGAAATCGAATGGTTGCACTATCCGACCAATCAGCCGAATAGCCATTTCCTGGCACAACTCAAGCAGCAGGTTGATCCCGAGGCGCTCGTCATGTTCATCTGTCGCAGCGGTGCCCGCTCGCACAACGCCGCGTGTCTGGCCAGCCAGGCCGGCTATTCCGAATGCTACAACGTACTTGAGGGGTTCGAGGGCGACAAGGATGCCCACGGACAACGCGGAAAAACTGGCGGTTGGCGCCATAGCGGCCTGCCGTGGATAAGCTGAAACCTTTTTGATCAGCGACAGTCTGCTTATTCAGGCATCGAACAGATTCGAGATCCGTAAATGAACATCGCACATATCGCCTTTGACCGATTCAACGAACTGCAAGACAAGGCTTGCCACGATCGCATACGCGCTGCCCGTGCAAAGCTCGGTAACAAGGCTGTCCTGCTCTGTCATCACTATCAGCGTGCCGACGTGTATCAATACGCCGATCTGACCGGCGACTCGCTCAAGCTATCGCGGCTTGCGTCGCAAGCCGAAGCCGAATATATCGTTTTTTGCGGTGTGCATTTCATGGCCGAAGTCGCCGACATCATGTCCAAGCCACACCAGAAAGCCATTCTGCCTGACCTTGCTGCCGGCTGCTCGATGGCCGACATGGCCAATCTGGCCAAGGTCGAACGTTGCTGGCGCGAGCTCAATGAAACGCTGAATGCCGGCGAAACCATCACGCCGGTGACTTACATCAATTCCGCCGCAGACCTCAAGGCCTTCTGTGGCGACCACGGCGGCATCGTGTGCACTTCGTCGAACGCCGGAACGATTGCCCAGTGGGCATTCAAGCAACGCGAGAAGATTCTGTTCTTCCCCGATCAGCATCTCGGGCGCTGGACAGGTTACAAGATGGGCATTCCGCTCGACGAGATGATGGTATGGGATCCCGATCTCGAGATGGGCGGCCTCACCGCCGACGAGATACGTAAAGCCAAATTGTTGCTCTGGAAAGGGCACTGCTCGGTGCACCAGATGTTCCAGCCGGCGCACATCCTGAAGTTCCGCAACCAGTACCCTGACGGGCTGGTCATCGCGCACCCGGAGTGCAGTTTCGAGGTTTGCAAACAGTCGGACTTTGTCGGCTCAACCGAGCACATTGTCAAGACGATCACGGAAGCGGCGCCGAATACGCGCTGGCTGGTTGGAACCGAATTGAATCTGGTCAACCGGCTCGCGGAGGAAATGCGGCCCGAGGGCAAAATCGTGCAGTTCATGGCGCCGACCGTTTGCATGTGCTCTACGATGCAGCGCATCGATCCTCAGCATCTGGCCTGGACGCTCGAGAATCTGGCCGAAGGCAATATCGTCAATCAGATCAAGGTGCCGGAGCATGAAGCTATCCTCGCCAGGCTGGCACTGGAGAGAATGCTCGCAGCATCTTGAGCGCCATGACAAGACTTCCGCTGCTTCACGTCGTCACCTACAACATTCACAAAGGCTTCTCCCAGTTCAACCAGCACATGATGGTGCATGAACTGCGCGAGCAACTGCGTGCAATAGGGTCGGATATTGTCTTCTTGCAGGAAGTCCAGGGCCTGCACAGCAGACATGCCCGCAACATCGGAAACTGGCCGGAAGCTTCACAGCACGATTTTCTCGCCGAAGATGTCTGGTCGGCCACAGCCTACGGCAGCAACGTGATCTACGACCACGGACACCATGGCAATGCGATTCTTTCGCGCTTCCCGATCGAGCATTCACATAATCAGGATGTCACCCACATGCGTTTCGAGCGGCGTGGCCTTTTGCATTGTGCAATCAAGGTTCCGGGTCTGCCGAAAGCAGTTCACTGTGTTTGTGTTCACCTTTCGCTGTTCGCTCACTCGCGGCGTCGGCAAATGGCTGCGCTGGCCGATTATCTGGCAGATATCGCCGACCCCGATGCGCCGCTGATCATTGCGGGCGACTTCAATGATTGGCGCAACGAGGCGGACGACCTGCTGGCAACGCGACTTGGCCTAAATGAAGTCTTCGGTGGGGCAGGCGGTAGCTTCGGATCGCCGGGGCGAAGCTTTCCGGCCAAACTGCCTGTCCTGAGGCTGGACCGGATCTATGTGCGCGGATTCTCGGTCAGACATGCCCAGGTGCATTATGGTGTGCCATGGTCAAAAATCTCGGACCACGCCGCGCTTTCCGCGCATCTGTGGCACGAGGCTGAGGGCAACAGCCGTTGAGCCGGTCCAGAGCCTCATTGGGCGCACCCTGCTCGATTGCGCGATTCAGTTGTCGTATGGCAAACCGATAGCGTTGCTTTACGGCGGCACGCACGGACCGGGATAGATGCCCTTGACTGACGGTATGCGCTCGATCGACCAGGCAGAAATCGCCCAGCGCCAGAAATCGGCCACGGGTCCATGGCGAATATCCGTCGGCACCGGATGCCCGAGAAACTGCATTGCGGAGGCCAGAATCGAGCTGCCTTGGGACGGATCGACTGCAGCGGCTTTTGTCTGCTTTGAGAGTTTTTCGCCTTGGGCGTTGACCACTACCGGCAGATGCGCGTAGCTCGGAGTCGGCAAGCCAAGACGTTGTTGCAACCACATCTGGCGCACTGTCGAATCAAGCAGATCGACACCACGCACGATGGCATTTACGTCCTGTGCAGCATCATCGACAACGACCGCCAGTTGGTAGGCATACTGCCCATCGGCACGCAATAGAACGAAGTCTCCGACCTCGCGTTCCAGATTCTGTCGCGTTTTACCCTGCACGCGATCCTCCAGGACAAACTCCCGATCGGGAACGCGTAGTCGCCAGGCGCGGGCAGCCTTGCCGTCGGCCAGTCCGGTCCGGCAGGTGCCGGGATAGAGCAGTCCGCCATCGACCGACTTCTTGCTCGTCGCCGCGGCGATTTCACTGCGCGAGCAGGCACACGGATAGGCCTCGCCTGCAAGTTGCAAGTCCACGAGTGCCGCATGGTAGAGGTCGAGGCGACGGCTCTGGACAAGCACCTCGCCGTTCCACTCGAAGCCCAAGTCATCAAGGGTGCGCAAAATCAATGCGGCTGCACCGGGCACGGAGCGGGGCGTGTCAACGTCCTCGATGCGTACCAGCCACTCGCCACCATTGGCGCGGGCGTCGAGATAGCTGCCCACCGCGGCTACCAGGGAACCAAAATGCAATGGGCCGGTGGGTGAGGGCGCAAAACGTCCTCGATAGCCGATTGGCGCGCTGGAATTGGCAAGGGCAGAATGGACCATGGTTTTCCTAAAAATCGCAAGCTCCACCCTGAATATTGAGCGAGCGTTGTCGCCAGCAGCATTTTAGATTGCAGATGTGTTGAAGTGGGGCACCTGTCACGCCAACCGGGGCAGAATTGATCAATATCAAAACGTATTCAGGCTATTAGTGCAAAATGATGGGCAGCGAAAAGCAACTTGCTAGCACGTATCTGTAGTTCAAATACACCATGGGAGGTTTGAGCATGAACACATTCAGAAATTGGCGCCGGTCCGGAGTGCTGCTGGCGCTGGCGTTACCCTTCGCGATATCGCACGCCCTGGCTGAAGAAAAGCCCGCCAAGGCAATGAGCGTGGAAGAAAAGGGTTATCAGGCAGGCGGCTCTTCGCCGGTTGGTGAGGCCGAGATGCATCAGAATATCAACCCCAAAGCGCCTGCGATGAGCAAGGCGGAGTTCGATAAAGCCAAGAATATTTACTTCGAGCGCTGTGCGGGCTGTCATGGCGTACTGCGCAAGGGCGCAACGGGCAAACCGCTGACCACCGACAAGACACTTGCCGGCGGCACCGAGTACCTCAAGGTCTTCATCAAGTATGGCTCGGCTGGTGGCATGCCGAACTGGGGAACGTCGGGCGAGATGACCGATGACGAAGTCGACATGATGGCGCGCTATATCCAGCAGGAGCCCCCTGTTCCACCCGAGTGGGGCATGAAGGAAATGGAGGCCTCGCTGAAGGTCATCGTTCCGCCGGACCAGCGGCCGAAGAAGAAGATGAACGACATCGATATCAACAATCTCTTCTCGGTCACCCTGCGCGACTCGGGTCAGGTCGCCCTAATCGACGGCAAGAGCAAGAAGATCGTCACCATTCTGCCGACCGGCTACGCGGTGCACATTTCACGGATGTCGAAGTCCGGCCGTTATCTATACGTCATCGGGCGCGATGCTCGCGTCAACCTGATCGATCTGTGGATGCCGGTACCGGGCAACGTTGCCGAGATCAAGGTCGGGCTGGAGGCGCGTTCGGTCGAGACGTCGAAGTACAAGGGCTATGAGGACAAGTACGCGATTGCTGGCACCTACTGGCCGCCGCAGTTTGTGATCATGGAAGGCGACACACTGAAGCCGCTGAAGATCGAATCGACGCGTGGCACGACGGTGGACTCGCAGGACTACCATCCCGAGCCGCGTGTAGCATCCATTGTCGCTTCGCACTACAACCCCGAGTTTATCGTCAATGCCAAGGAAACCGGCAAGATCATGGCTGTGAACTATTCGGACCTCAACAACCTGAAGATCACGACCATCGGCGCCGCACGTTTTCTTCACGATGGTGGATTTGATTCGACGGGGCGCTACTTCCTGGTGGCTGCCAATGCTTCGAACAAAATTGCCGTGGTCGATACCAAGGAAGACAAGCTGGCTGCCTTGATCGACGTTGGCAAGATTCCGCATCCGGGCCGCGGCGCCAATTTCATGCATCCGAAGTTTGGTCCGGTTTGGGCGACCAGCGACTTGGGTGACGACGGGATCAGCATCATCGGTACCGACCCGGTCAAGCACAAGGCGCAGGCCTGGAAAGTTGTGCAGACGCTGAAGGGCAATGGTAGCGGCTCGCTGTTCATCAAGACGCACCCGAAGTCCACCAATCTGTGGGTTGACGCGCCGCTGAATCCGGATGCAAAGATCAGCCAGACGATTGCGGTCTTCGATATCAAGAACCTGGACAAAGGGTTCGAGGTGCTGCCGATTGGCGAGTGGTCGGGAATCACCGACGATGGCGCTAGGCGCGTTGTCCAGCCGGAGTACAACCAGGCAGGTGATGAAGTCTGGTTCTCGGTATGGAGTGCGAAGGACAAGCAGTCAGCCGTTGTAGTGGTTGACGACAAGACGCGCAAGCTGAAGGCGGTGATCAAGGATCCGAAGCTGATCACGCCGACCGGCAAATTCAATGTTCATAACACGCAGCATGATGTCTATTAAGTCGTAACTCGCTGTCGATGAAAAACGGGGCCATGCGCCCCGTTTTTCATTCTGGCGCATAGTTGTGCGGCCGAGTAATGCTCGTATTGCTCCCGAATCAAGATCCTTCTTCAATACACCGGCGGCACGATCATATTCTTGGGCACCGGATGTCGCAGGTAATCCGGGTTATGCACGCGCTCTGGCAGGACCACGGACTCCCGCTCGATTTCTTCGTAGGGAATCTGGCTCAAAAAGTGATGAATGCAATTGAGGCGCGCTTTCTTCTTGTCGACGGCCTCGACGATCCACCACGGCGCTTCCGGGATGTGGGTCCGCTCCAGCATGATTTCCTTGGCCTTGGTGTATTGCTCCCAGCGACGACGTGATTCCATGTCCATCGGGCTGAGCTTCCATTGCTTCAGAGGATCCTTGATGCGCAACGAGAAGCGAAGGTTCTGTTCGTCGTCGGTGATTGAAAACCAGTACTTGATGAGGACGATGCCTGAGCGGATCAGCATCTTCTCGAACTCGGGAACGCTGCGAAAGAATTCCTCGTATTCGTCTTCGTTGCAAAAGCCCATGACTTTTTCGACGCCGGCGCGGTTGTACCAGCTACGGTCGAAGAGAACGATTTCGCCGCCGGCAGGCAGGTGGGATACGTAACGCTGGAAATACCACTGGCTCTGTTCCCGCGCGCTGGGCGCCGGTAACGCGGCAACCCGGCACACGCGCGGATTCAAGCGCTGGGTGATGCGTTTGATGACACCGCCTTTGCCAGCCGCATCGCGTCCTTCAAACAGGACCACCACCTTGAGCTTCTTATGGACCACCCAGTCCTGCAATTTGACGAGTTCGCCCTGCAGACGGAACAGTTCCTTGAAGTAGAAGTTGCGGCCAAGTTCCGTCTCTTCGTCACCGGTTCTGGCCAGCTCGTCGATCAGTGAATCCATGCGGTTGTCGTCGAATTCCATTTCCAGCTCTTCGTCAAAGCTGTCCAGCATGGCGTCGTTCATGCGTTGTTCGTAGGTCGGGTCGGTGCTCATGGGTACTCCAGTACGGGTTGTATGCAGGTGCAGATGGCTCAAATTCGATAGCGGTCCGAAGACTTGCCTGATGTTCTCACAATTCGCGGAAGGCGAGTATTTCAGTCGTGTTACGAGTGCGCGCGCGCTTCCCCGGCAGACAGTACTTTGTCGGCCGAGGTTCATTCTTATGTAATAATCTTGGAGAAATTACGTTGGAAGCACCGCATGGAGTCCTTGCTCGTTCTGGCCGGTCTGGTTATTTTCGGCATTCCCATCGTTCTGTTTTTACTCGTTATCGGTGCGCGGCGCCGGGTGAGTGTTCTGGAACGGAGTGTCGAGCAACTTCAGCGGGAGCTGTCGCTTCTCCACGAGCAGGTTTCGACTCCACACGTTACGGCTTCGGTGGGTTCGTCGGCAACAGCACCCTCTCCCTCGGTCGTTCCCCCCTCAGGGCCGGCGGAAAGCGCGGCGCTGCGCTCGACCGACAAAGCGACGACCGTTTCCGAACCAGAACCCGAGAGGCTTTTGACCTCTGCTACCGAGCCGGAACAACCGCCGCCCGGGCAAGGGCGCGAAGAGTACGATCCCGGCCCGGCCACTATTCCAGGGTATGGGCCGGTGCCTGGCGCGTTGGCAACGCCGTACCAAGCCATTGAGTTGCCCGAACCGCCAGCCTGGTTGCGCAAGGCCAAGGATTGGCTGTTTGGCGGGAATCTGGTGGCCAAGGGGGGCTTGCTGATTCTCTTTTTCGGCGTCAGCTTTCTGCTCAAATATGCCGCGGCGCGGGTTTCCGTGCCGATCGAATTGCGGCTGGCCGGCATTGCGTTGGCCGATATCGCCTTGCTCGTCTGGGGCTGGCGAATCCGCGTGACGCGACCTTCGATCAGCCTTCCCGTCCAGGGCAGTGCGTTGGGCATTCTTATGCTGGTGACCTTCGGCGCGTACCGTTTGTATGGGTTGATTCCTGGCGGCCTGACCTTCGGTCTGCTGTTTGCGCTGACGGCTTTCACCTGCCTGCTGGCCGTCCTGCAGGACGCCATCTGGCTGGCGATATTCGGCATTGCCGGCGGTTTCGCCGCGCCGATACTGGTATCGACCGGGAGCGGTAGCCACATCGGACTGTTTTCATACTACGCCCTGCTCAATGCCGGCATTGTCGCCATCGCGCTCAAACGTTCGTGGCGCTTGCTCAACCTGCTGGGCTTCGTGTTTACGTTCGCCATCAGCACTGCCTGGGGTGTGTTGCGCTACCGGCCCGAGGATTATCTGTCGGCGCAGGGTTTCCTGATCCTGTTCTTCGTCTTCTACGTCGGAATCGCCATCCTGTACGCCAGCCGGCAGGCACCGCGGCTCAGACATTATGTCGATGGCACGCTGGTGTTCGGTACGCCGCTGCTGGCTTTCGGCCTGCAGTACGGTCTGGTGCAGAACAAGCCGTTCGGCCTGGCCTATTCGGCATTGGCGCTGGGTCTTTTCTACATCGGCCTGACGCTCGCGCTGTGGCGGCGACGCGGCAGCTCGCTGCAGTTGCTCATCGAATCCTTTCTCGCGCTCGGTATCGTCTTTGGCACGCTGGCCGTTCCGTTTGCGCTCGACGGTCGTTGGACGTCCGCCGCCTGGGCGCTGGAAGGCGCCGGCATCGTCTGGGTCGGATTGCGCCAGAAACAGAAGCTGGCGTGGGCCTTCGGCGTGCTGGTGCAGGCAGGCGCCTGGGTATCCTTTGTCGCCTCGGTCAGCGGGATGAATCCTGGGCTCGCCGCGCAGTCCAATCTGTGGCTAGGTTTCCTGTTGCTGGCCGGAGCCGGTTTTGTCATGGCCATGAATTTCCGGCGGGAAGCCAGACGCGGGATCGATGATGATGTTGACTGCGGCGGCGATGACCAGGACGTTTCATCTGGCCCGATATTCACACTGCTATCCACGGTGTTTCTGGGCTTTGCCGCGGTCTGGTTGCTGTCTGGAGCGTGGTCGGAAATTTACCTGCGTGCCGATACCCAGGCGCACACCCTGTATGTGCTAAGCGGGATGGGTGTTGCCGGAATCCTCGGACTGATTGCTCGCCGTCTCGATTGGAGCATGGCACGTTACTTTGCACTGGCGCCGCAGTTGCTCGCCGGACTTGCTCTGCTGTGGGTGCTGGGTTTTGACCGGGCATGGATGTCGCATGCGTACAGCGGAAATCTTTTCGACAGTGCATTTCTCGGAAGTCTGCTGATCGCCCTGGGCGCCGGTTTCAGCGGGCTGAGCTTTTATCGCCTGGGCGAGGGCGGTTACCAACGGATCTCGCGCATCCTGCTCGGCTGGAGCGCTTTCTGGTGGTTTGTTTACGTACTCGGCAGTTTGAATGGCTGGGGGCAGTTCCAGCTTGCACGCCTGCATCTATTCACAGAAGCGGCCTACCCGCTCGTCCATCCGGTGTATGGCCTGCTGCTGGCGTCGGGAACCTTCCTGTTTGCCCGGCTGGCCCGGCGGCTGGACTGGCCGGACTTGCGCTGGCTGGCCTGTGCCGTGTGGCCGGGCTTGCTGTACACCTCGTCCCACATCTTCCTGCAGCTCGTGCGTTCGCCAACCTACCTCCCGCCCTGGCCGGTCTGGGCGGCGTTGCTGGCCTTGTGGCTGGCGGGCGAGTGGTTGTTGCGCGAGGCTGGTCGCGAAGGGTGGCTGCTGCCCGAGAGGCATCCCAGGGCGCTACGTCTTATCCATACGCTGCGCACCGCCGGGCCCTGGCTGCTTCTCTGGCCGCTGGGCCACAATCTGGTAACGCTCGGTCTGCAGGCCGACACTGCCGAGCAGGCCGTGCTGCTGGCCGAGTCGGGCTGGTTTGCCTCCGGAAGCTGGGCGCGCTATCTGCCGGTCTGGGCGATGATGGCGTATGTGGCGCTGTTGATTCCCCGAGCACGCGACGAACGTTGGCCCACCGCGCCGATTTCCGGCTGGTACCGCGATGCGCTGATTCCGCTCGGCGCGCTGTGCGCGCTGGGCCTGGTGGCGATGTGGAACCTCACCCAGAATGGTCTGATGGAACCGCTGCCTTATCTGCCGATCCTCAACCCGCTCGATCTGAGCACCGGTTTCGCCGCCTTGCTGGCCGTCGCCAGTTGGCGCCTTCACGCGCAGTCTGCGCAGCCTGCACATTCCGCGCATTCCGATGCCATTGCGCCACCCGGCCGATTGGTCATCGCCGCTGCCGTCGCCGCGTATCTCTGGTTCAACCTGATGCTGCTGCGCACCGCCGCGCATTACCTCGACATCGCTTACCAGTTCGATCCGCTGTTCCGCTCCCAATTCGTGCAGGCCATGCTGTCGCTGGTGTGGAGCGCCACCGCCCTGGTGCTGATGCGCTTTGCCGCCAAACGCGTCAAGCGCCTGCCCTGGATGGCCGGGGCCGGACTGCTGGTGCTGGTCGTGGCCAAACTGTTCTTTATCGATCTGTCCAATGTCGGCGGCATCGAGCGCATCATCTCCTTCCTTGGCGTTGGCGTGCTGATGCTGGCCATCGGCTACCTGGCGCCTTTCCCCAGCGAAAAATCCACCGTCGCAGAGTGACCATCATGCCCCAATCGCCTACGCCCTACCTTTTGCTGATGCTCTTGTCGCTTTGTTCTTTTGCTCCGGCGAATGCCGCCAACGCATTGAAGCCCGACACGCCATCGGAATATTCCTACGCATTGCCCTTGCAGGTCAGCGGCAAACAGGGCGTCGTTGCCTTTCAGTTGCCGCAGGCGGTTTATCTGAACGCCAATACAGCCAATCTTGACGACTTGCGCGTCTTTGATGCCAATGGCGTTGCCCAGCCGCATGCCCTGCATCGTCCGCAAGTGGCGCAGCCCGCCCGGCGCGATTCGCTGGCGGCAAACGTCTTCCCGATCCGGGGCGGTTCGAATTCAACGGCCGGTGGCACGTCAATCGACGTTGACATCCGTACCCGTCCCGATGGCAGCGTCATGTCGGTGCAGGCGCATGCCGGCAAGAGGCAGGGAAACTCGGGCGCCACGAACGCCACGAATGCCACGCTCAGCAGCCTGATCCTCGACTTCGGTGCAGCGGCCATAGGCGACGACAACAACCCGGTTCGCATCGACGCGCTACGCTTCGACGCGCCCAAGGGCGAGGCCAATTACAACGCCGAAGTGTGGCTGCAAACGAGCAGCGATCTCAAACACTGGAGCACCATCGGCGCCGCCGAACTGAGCTGGCTGGCCAATGACAACGGACAGACGCTGGCCAGCGACCGTCTCGAATTCAGCCCGCAGGCGTTTCGCTATGCCCGCCTGATCTGGCGCCGGGGTGTGCCGGCGGAATTTGCAGCGATTCACGCCGAAACATTGCCCCGGCAAAGCAGCGAGCCCGTGCGCGAAACCCTGTGGATCAAACCGGCTGCCGTCAAGGCGATCGAAAATCGGGCCGGGGATCAGCCTGCAGGGCTGATCTACCCGGCTGGCGTCGCATTGCCGGTCGAGCAGGTCAGCCTCAAATTGAGTGAGCCGAACATCGTTCTTCCGGTCGCACTGGGGTACTACGCCGAGCGGCGAAGCCGTCACACCGGCAAAGCGACGGAATGGGCTTTCCGGCCGATTACGCACGCAACCTTCTATCAGATTACCCAAGACGGCCAGACCCGCCGCTCCGGTGCGTTGGACATCCGTGTTGAGCACCAGCCGGAATGGGTCATCCGCCCGCTCAATCCGGCCGCGACGGCCCGCCCCGAACTTGGGCTTTCATGGCAGCCAGCGACGCTGGTTTTTCTCGCTGGCGGCACGCCGCCTTACACCCTGAGTTTTGGCCGCGCCGATGCGACACCGACCAGCCAGCCGCTCAACCAGGTGGCCCCCGGATTTACCCCGCGCGAGCTGGCCCGGCTAGAACAGGCGCAAGCCGGGGTGCTGCAAACCGGGCAGGGTGCCGCCGCCGGTAATAGCGCCGCCACACAGGCTGGTCTCTCGGCGCGCCAACGCACCTACATCCTGTGGGGCGTCCTGATCCTCGGCGTGATTGTGCTGGGTGGAATGGCCTGGAAGCTGATCCGGCAGATGAAGGCGGGGTCGGACAAGGTGAACTGAACGAACTGAACGAAAGCCGACAAGGTCAACCGGACTTATGCCACTGACCGTATTCATTTCGAGCACCTCGCTGGATTTGACGCAGCATCGCAAGGCGCTTGAGCGCTCCCTGCTCGATGCCGGTCTCGGCCCGATCGGGATGGAGCACTTTGCGGCGCAGCCGGATCAGCCGTTGCATGCCTGCCTGCGCGAGATCGGCGAAGCCGATCTGTTCGTGGGCATCTATGCCTGGCGCTACGGCTTTGTTCCCGGCGACGCGGGCATCTCGATTACCGAGCTGGAATTTTCCGAGGCGCAGCGCCTGGGCAAACCGTGCTTCTGCTTTTTCGTTGACCCTGGCTTTCCGTGGCCGGAGGAGTTCCGGGACCAAGGCGAGTCCGCAGCGCGCCTTGATGAATTCAAGCGGCGCATGGATGCGCTGCTCGTGCGCTCAACCTTCACGACACCGGACGATCTGGCGGCGCGGGTCCTCGCCAGCATCCAGCGCTACGAACGTTCAGCGTCGAAACGCGCTACGCAGGGCAGTGCGCAGACCCCCGAGCAACGCAACCTGACGACGCTCCTTGAACGCAGTAAACAGTTCTGGGTTGCCGGCGTTCTGGCCAACGTCGCGAACAGCGTCGGCATCTACGCGTTAACGATGATCCCGGAACCCGACGCCGTCGAACAGCACTGGCGCGACGGAACAGCGCCCGACTTGCCCGCGCAGCAACCCCTCGCGCCCGGCCAGTCGATTCTGGATATCTTCGAGGACTCAGGGCGTCTGCTGTTGATTCTGGGCGATCCGGGTTCGGGCAAGACGATCACGCTGCTTCAGCTTGCGCAATACCTGATCGAACAGGCGCGCGGCATTGCCAGCGAGCCGGTCCCCGTCGTGTTCCATCTTGGTTCGTGGTCTGCCCGGCTGCCGCTGGAGAAGTGGCTGGTTCTCGAAGCGCGGAGCAAATACTACGTATCGGGCGATCTGTTCGAAAAATGGATGCGCGAACACCGCATCGTCCTGCTGCTCGACGGGCTCGACGAGGTCGAGCCCGCTGAACAGAGCGCCTGCGTGCAGAGCATCAACGCCTTTGTCGGCTCCGTGGGCGTTCCCGGGATCGCGATCTGTGCGCGCCGCGCGGAATACCACACGCTGACGACGAAGCTTCGCGTCAACGCAGCGATCCGTCTCGAAGCACTTTCGACGGCGCAGATCGGCGCCATCCTCTCGTCATCGGAACAGCCGATGCGGGGCTTGCAGCAGGTCCTCGATGCAGCACCTGAAATGGCCGAGATCGCCGGCTCGCCGTTGATGCTCAACCTGATGCGGGCCACCTCGCAAGACACGCTGGAATCCGGAATTCAGCAGACGCGCTCAGGTTCGCTCGCCGATGCCGTAGTCGCCCGCTACGTCGACGCCCGACTCGCTGCCGATGGAGTCGACGAATCCCACAGGCAGGATGTGCTGACCCGGCTCGGCTGGATCGCCAGGCGAATCATCGAAGGGGGAGGCAATGTGTTCCAGGTTGACGCGCTGCAGCCAAGCCAGCTCAGTGGCATCGCGCGCGCCGCGTACTTCCTGCTGACGCGTATCGTGGTCGGTTTGGTGCTCGGATTGACCGAAGGCATCTACCTGGGCCTCGTTTCGTGGGCACAGGCCTCGTTTGGAACAGCCCTTTTGAGAAGCGTGTCGGTCGGCCTTTTGTTCGGCCTGGGAGCCGGGCTCATCGATCTTTTCCGGCAGGGCCGTATGGCTGCCGATGGCGCTGGCGAACAAGCTCAGCCGCAGCGAAAGGAAGCCTCGTGGCCCGTCAGTCTGGCGCTCGTGCTGTTCCTGTTTGCCCTGTTTGCTGCGTCGAACTGGGCGCTATGGCACGCCTGGGAACGTGCCGGTTTCGGGATCGTCTGGGCCTTGGTCGTCGGTCTCAGAAGTCGAGGCGGCGGCATTGCCCACGACATCAGAATACCCGATATCCGCTCCTGGTCCTGGCGCTCGGCCGGCAAGGGATTCATGCTCGGCGTGGCGATCGCCACAGCGGTTTTCGTCGTGCCAACCGCCATCGGGGCTTTCCCTGCGGTTACCGAGGAAATGTCGAAGTATCCCGCGTCCACCAGCTTCATCATTGCCGGTTCGACGGCCTTACTTTACGGTCTGATAGGTGCGGTGTTCATGGGCTGGCGCGCCAATACCATTGCCACGCAGGTGCGTCCCGACGAAGGCATCCGCCTGTTCAGGCGCAGCATGCTGCGCGGCGGCGCGCTACTCGGAGCCGTCACCGGCGGATTCCTCTGGCTGGTGGTATCGGGAGGCATGGCGCAGACTACCGGCGCCGCCATGGCCGCGTTGGCCGGCCTGGTTATCGGATGGGTCGTCGGCAGCTATTTCGCCGTGGTCGGCGCACTCTGGTACGGCGGCATCGACATCATCAATCACTATGCGCTGCGCGGTATTCTGTGGCTTTCGGGGCGCACGCCGTTACGGCTGATTCGCTATCTGGACAGTGCAGTCAAGATTCGCCTGTTGCGCCGGATCGGCGGCGGCTACGCTTTCATTCACCGCGCATTGCTTGAGTACTTCGCGACACGCGAGTCGGCCGCGAAATTGAAATAGTTTCAGGCCATCGGCCCCGGTTGTTCGGCATAGAGTCGCGCGCATACCCAGCTCCTGTGTCGCGCGCCTTGATGGAAAAGGAAGCGCCTTACCCTCTGGACATAAGATCGTTCCGCCCTTATGCTGTAGTCCTTTAGCCAAGGCCTGCCCGCGACCACGATCCAACAGCCGGGGAGTTTCGGCGATGACGAGAAAATAGATAGACGAACAATTGGGGGGCGTAATATCATGCTATCTCAATGATCGTAATGTTGATTTGCAGCAACTAGCGGTTACGCTCCGAAATTGAAACCACTATCTTTCGACAGAACCATTTCTTTCTTGCCACCAATTGATGGAGGTCATATGAACAACAGGAAGCTCTTGGTTTATGGCATGTATATCTGCACCATAATCGCCGTGCTTAGCACACTAAAGTTTATTGACAGTCTTGTAGGCCCAAGTTCTAGCCCTGCCGCGCTATGGGCAGCCGTAATCTTTACCGTCGGAGCTGTGGGTATGAAACGGAGTTTGCCTACGCCAAAGACTCACGTGAGTTGTCCTGATTGCAAGGAATTAATAGTGAAGGATGCTCGTGTTTGCAAGCATTGCGGCTGCAAATTGACTCCGAGCATGTGACGATAGATCGCACGGATGGGTGTACGCGCGGAAAAAAGAAAAATGGGATCAGGTCTTGCAATCACGCATTGACCTAGCTCCGGGAACAAATCGTGGCAGGCAAAAATTTTGTTCGGTGCCTTAGCGGCAAGGCCGGCGGGTAGGTCGCTACACGACTCACGGCGCTGTGGTAACGGGCGTTGAATCCCGACAAATCTAGGTCGTGGTCAGTCAGCCCGATAAGGGCGCGTTTGCGTTGGCAGCAAGCTCAACAGTCGCTGGCTCACTTAAGCCGGCACTGAAGCTACACTTTCGAAAGTGCCGGGCAGAAATTGCTGTTCGATATCGACAGCAATCAGGTGTGCGCAGATGTCTATGGGCTTGCAGCGAGCCATGAGTGACATGTTTGAAGAGCTGCCTCCTGGAGCCTTGTTGATTCCTTTGGTTCGCAGCAGAATGCGCTTATGAAAATGCTCTTTCTAAAGTTTCGTCAGCGGGCACCATGGTGAACGGGACGCGCGCGGGAACAGATGCTTTGTGGCGGCGCAGCCTTGCCTATGCATCGGGGGAATTCGTCGCGTTCAGTATTTGCGTCGCGTTGATTCCCTACATTCCCAGTCTGTCGAACGTCGGAAAGGACAATTCTCCGGTATGGGCTATTCCATTCGTCATGATCGTTTCCTTGCTTGACGGGCTTGGTTTTCGAATCGGCTTGATCGCGTTTGACGCGCCAAGGGCGTCGACGTGGGAGCAACATCGCTTCCGGCTCGCGTTCGTATTCGGAGTCCTGTTTGCAGTCGCCCTGCTTCTGCTGCGGCCATTCCTCATCAAAATCAATGTCGGCATCCTTCCCGGATTCGTCGAAGGTTTCGTCGGAAGTATCGTGGCTGCACTGCTGTATCGTCGTGTGGTCGGAATGCGAAACGAGCGTCCGTCGTGAATTCGCGACGCTCATCGCATCGGTCCACGTCCCTTGAGCAACGGCCGCGCGGACTGGCAATTTCAGAAGCAAGACCCTTGCGGCAACACACGATTCGATAAATCAACCTATCAAGAGGTCAGCGGCTTATGGCGGATGTTTTCATTTCATACAAACGGTCGGAACGGAAGCGCGTAGAGCGAATCGCCGAGCTACTGCGCGACTACAAGATGACGGTCTGGTTCGATGCGCAGCTTGAAGCGGGGCGTGGCGAAGGATTCGACGCGGAAATCGAGCGGGAGGTCACGTCGGCGCATTGCGTTGTGGTCTGCTGGACGAAAGATGCACTCAAGTCCATGTACGTGAAAGCCGAAGCGAAGAAGGGGCTTGAGCGGGAGGCCCTGGTGCCAGTCTTCCTCGAAAACTGTCAGCTTCCGGTGCCTTTCAACGGCGTCGACACGATTGATTTGACGGACTGGAACGGCGACGAGGATGAGCCAGTCTGGAAGCGCGTTGTCGAGATCGTGCAGCAGCGCGTAGAAAGTTCACGGGCCGATGAGAGTCGCAGAAGAGTCCATTCGCTCGCCGCGTATGAGCGGGTGAGCGAAAGGCTGTACCCCGGCATTCTCGCCCTTCTCGTGCCGAGGATAACGGCAATCGGAGATTGGGATACCCGCGATTACGGGGAAGATATCGACGCCATTCTTTCCTGGATCGGCGCTATCGCCGAGAAGGAACGGGCATACCACGCTTACGGCTACGAGCTTGCAGTACGACAGGACGGCGGTAGCGCCTGGATGTTCTGGGACCGGGGAGGCGCAGCAGAACGAAGCGCCCAGATCGCGAAGTTGCGAACCGCCCTGGCGGCTATCGACGGCACCCTGGCGCAGTCAGAGGAATTGTTGAATCGCCCGGCGCCGTAGGCGCTCGACCCTCCGGGTAAAACCAGCCGTTCCGGATCAGTGGCGAGAATGCGTAGACTGGTGTCGACGTGCTCGCGGCTGACCACGCCGATTGTTCAGAACAGTTTGCGCTTGCAGTCTTGTCGTTCCATTTGGTTCGCAGCAGAATGCTTAAACGGAAGGCTTCTTTCCATAGCTTCGTTAACGTGCAGCGCATGCACTCCAACTCTGAGGCGCAAAAATGACCCTGCAAAATCTCCTTGGAACAGCGGTCCCGATCATCCAGGCTCCGATGGCGGGCGTGCAAGACAGTACCCTCACCATTGCGGTTTCCAACGCCGGCGGGCTTGGTTCGCTGCCGTGCGCCATGCTGAGTCCGGATGCGATGCGCACGGAGTTGGCGGCTATCAGTGCGCAAACCACGAAACCGTTCAACGTGAATTTCTTTTGTCATACGCAGCCCGAGCCCAGCAGGGAGCGTGAAGCGATCTGGCGGACTGCGCTGTCGCCGTACTTCAAGGAGTTCGGAATCGACGCAGACACCATTCCGGCGGGCCCGGGGCGATTGCCCTTCAGCGCCGAGGCCGCCGACGTGCTGAGCGAGTTCAGGCCAGCCGTAGTGAGCTTCCATTTCGGCCTGCCCGCTCGCGAGTTGATGACGCGGGCGCGAAGCTGGGGTGCGAAAATCCTCTCTACCGCAACAACGGTCGAAGAAGCGCTCTGGCTTGAGGCGCATGGCGTCGACGCGATCATCGCACAAGGACTGGAGGCGGGCGGCCATCGCGGCATCTTCCTGTCGAAAGATATCAACACCCAGACCGGTACGCTCGCGTTGGTCCCGCAAATCGTACGGGCGGTCAGCGTCCCGGTCATCGCCGCGGGTGGCATCGCGGACGCGAAAGGAATCGCCGCTGCCATGGCGCTCGGCGCCAGCGGCGTGCAGATCGGGACGGCGTACCTGATGTGCACCGAAGCCAAGACGAGCGCAGTGCATCGCGCGGCCCTGAAAAGCGCCGCTGCCCGCGTCACGGCACTCACCAACCTCTTCTCCGGACGGCCTGCTCGTGCCATCGTGAACCGCATTATCAGGGAGCTGGGCCCCATCAGTTCTGCGGTTCCCGATTTTCCGCTCGCGACATCGGCCATCGCGCCCCTGCGCGCCAAAGCCGAAAGCCAGGGCAGCGGCGACTTCTCGCCTCTGTGGGCTGGACAGAACACGAGCGCTTGCAGAGAGGTTTCGGCAGCCGTTCTTACACAAGAGCTGGCGAGTGTGCTTGCAGTCGCGGGCTGACCCGAGAAAATGCACTCGGGGATCGTTGTTCGTTGTCAGCGTGTCGGAGTCGAAACGGGTGGCCAGAAAGGATGTTGCACGAAAAAGTCGCGCAGGCTTGTAGGCCCCGCTTTGGGTGCCTGTAATGGAGTAGTCTGCATACACGAAACAGTTCGTAGATCTTGAGGAGGAGTTATGTCCGGCGTAGAAGCTCACTATTCGGCACGCAACATCGAGGCGCGGATTCTGGCGGCCATTCGCGCTGCCGGGCTTGATCCTCGACAACGCTTGTCGCCGGAAGCGCTCGGGGCGCTTGATCATTTCCACACCGGTGGATTGCAGGCATCGCTTGAGTTGCTGGAGCTTGCAATGATTCGGGAGGAAGACCGCGTTCTCGATATCGGTGCAGGGCTGGCCGGAGCCGCCCGGCTTCTTGCTTCCCGGCGGGGCTGCCGCGTTGCGTGCGTCGAGCTTTCGCCAGACTACTGCGACGGCGCGGTTCTGTTGAATCGACTGACCGAACTTGATGAGCAAATCGAAGTGCACAACGGCAGCGCGCTCGACCTCCAGTTTGCCGACGATTCGTTTGATGCTGTCTGGATGCAAAACGTCGGAATGAACATTTTGGACAAGCAGACGCTTTATGCGGAGGTTTGCCGGGTACTTAAGCCAGGCGGCCGGTTCGCCTTCCAGGAGATGGCAGCGGGTAACGCGGCGACGACCTATTTTCCCCTTCCGTGGGCCACCGACCCCGCCGACAGTTTTCTGATTTCGGCGGAAGAAATGTGCTCGCTGCTCGACGAAAACGGATTCGTCGTTGAAATCTTCGAGGACACCAGTTACGTACACTTGAGCAGGACAAATGCGGAGTCCGCACCGAGTCCGCTAACCCTGGGGGTGTACGTCGATGATCTGGCACAAAAAGCCGGGAACGCGCGGCGCAGTCTCCAAGAAGGCCAGATAAGGCTTGTCAGAGGTGTCTTCCGAGCGAAATAGACCCATCGGCGAATGCCGGCGATTGCGCATGACCGCTGCATTTTGTGCAATTCCTTGCGTGGCGCGGCGCTCGTTGGAATACGACGTTGCTTCTGCGAACGTTTGCCACTCGTCCAGGCTGACAGCGTGTGATCACCGGGACGCTTCGACTCTAATGGAGGTTCTTTATGCGGCTCATCTCAATCGCCATGCTTGCGACACTGGTAACGCCTGTCTTCGCACAAGACGCGGTGCAAACCGATGGCGACAAATACGCAGTCCTTCTCGAAAATGACTGCGTGCGCGTACTCGATTATCGCGACAGCCCTGGCGAGAAAACCCATCAACACAGCCACCCGGCCTTCGTTCTCTACGCGCTGAATCCGTTCAAGCGCTCCTTGATCCTGCCTGATGGGAAAACCTTCACGCGCGAGTTCAAAACAGGCGACGTCATGTGGTCGGAAGCGCAAACTCACATTGGAGAGAACATCGGCCAAACGCCCACTCGCGTCGTTATCGTCGAACTCAAGAATGCGAGAGAGGGGTGTCCGAAACAGTGACGGCCAATCCGTCCGTCAGCAGATACTTCATTCAATCCATTCGACTACGCTCCGCCACTATTGACAACCGGTTGCCAAATACGGAAACTGGTTGCCATTGCGCATCCCGAGTTGTCGTCAATCAGACGGCAGGGGCATTCAACGATTCATTGAGGTAGTCGCCATGGCAGACATATCGAAGCCCGAAGCGGTGATTCTGACCGAGATCATGCTCACGGTCTTTCGTGTGAATGGCCGACTGTTGGAAAAAGGGGATCAACTGGTTGAGCCCCTCAATCTGACCAGTGCGCGCTGGCAAGTGCTGGGCGCGGTGGCGCTGGCCGGGAAGCCACTCTCGGCGCCGCAGATCGCCGAAGCGATGGGCATGACCCGGCAGGGGGCTCAGAAACAACTCAATGTTCTTGAGCAATTCGGCTTCTTCGAGCGGAGTTCCAATCCGCGCCACCAGCGTTCCCCGCTCTATGACTTGACCGAGCTCGGGAATCGCACCTATGCGAGGGCGATGGCCTTGGAGGCTGCCTGGGCCAACGGTCTTGCCGATGGGCTTCGTACGCAGGATCTCAAGCAGGCGTTGAATACCTTGAACACCATCTACGGACGTCTCGATTCGCCCGTTCCGAAGAAAGGATCCCGATCATGAAGCCAATCATCCACGCCGTCGCGGGCACTATGGCAATGTTGATCATTGCGGCCTTCTGGGCATCGACCGTGATCTCGGAGCTGTTTCTCGATTATTCCGATGTAGTATCAGTCAAACGCGCCATTGCTTACGGACTGATTCTGCTGGTCCCGTTCATGGCTATTACCGGTGGCAGCGGATTTTCCCTGGGCCGGTCGCGCAAGGGGGCAATCGTTCAACAAAAGAAAAGGCGGATGGCGATCATCGGCAGCAACGGCTTGCTGGTGATGATTCCAGCGGCGCTATTCTTGAACGACAAGGCCGCAGCCGGTGAGTTCGACGCGTCGTTCTATGCCGTGCAGGTTTTGGAGCTTATTGTCGGTGCAGCCCAGTTGGTGCTCATGGGTACGAATTTCCGCGATGGACTCAAGCTTGCCGGGAAGCTGCGCTTGCAAGCAAGCTGATTCTCATCAACAGCTGCGTCCTTACGCAGGGTGTGGAAAGCATGTTCGATAGACGGTTACAGCTTTCTGGCGATCATCAGGAACACCGGGTAGCGCGTCTGTTTTTCGCCTTTGGTGATCTCGAAGACAGTCGTGAAATCGACCGAGCGAAATCCGGCGTGGGTCAGCTTGCGTTCAAGTTCATTTCTGTCGAAACCTAGGTGGCCGGTGAATTCGGGGCCGTGAAACGAGCCATCCTCGCTATCCAGGTCGGCGATGCACAGGTACCCTGGAGCGACGAGCAGGGAGAAAAGATCACGTAGTATCTTGTCGATGTCCTCGATGTGATGAAACGTCATCAGTGAATAGATCAGGATGTAGCGGTCGCAGGGCAGCGGATCGGTGGTCAGGTCAAGCTGCGTGGCGCGCATGTTGATGATGCCGTTTGCAGCGATTTTGTCCTGCAGCACCGCTAGCATGCCGGAGGAACTGTCCGCCAGGGTGATGTGTTTGAGCTGCGGTTGCAGGGCGAAACTGAGCAAGCCGGTTCCGCAACCGTATTCAAGCGCGGTCATGTGATTGGTCAGCGGAACCCGCGACTGAATGCCATCGGCAACGGCTTGCGCCCGCGCCGTCTTCATGGGATCGTCGTCCCAGTTCTTGGCCCTGGCATCGAAGTAGGTCGTCGTATGTTCGCTGGTCATGCGTGTTCCTGAATGGGTGGTTACCGAGGCAAGCAGGGTGAGCTGGTGACATTCTACTTTGACCGCCCAGTTGATATGAGTCGTTTGTGCCCGGTGTGCAAGAATGGATGACTGTGTGGCTCTGCTTGTCTTTTGATCGATGGGGTGTTGGGATGGAGCCTTCTGAAATCAGACCGATTTTCATAGGCCGACTACGTTGTCGGCCGTGATCATGATCTCTCGTTCCTCTCGAATCACGTGCCTGGTCACGCTTTGTCTGGTGACGTTTTGCGTGCCGGCGTCGGCGGTACCTTCGTTTTCCGAGGTGCGCGCAGCCTACATCGCGTCCGATGCCCTGCTGCTCGCCCGCGATGGCCGGCCATTGCAGAGTACGCGCATCGACATGACGCAGCGCAGTTTGCCGTGGACGCGGATCGAAGACGTTTCCCCCGCTTTCCTGCGGGCTCTGCTGGCTTCGGAAGATCGCAAGTTCTACGAACACGCCGGCGTCGATTGGAGCGCTGCTGCGGTCAGCGCCTGGCGCAATTTATGGAATACCCGGACACGGGGCGCCAGTACGCTTTCGATGCAGCTCATCGGCCTGCTCGACGAGCTTGACGATGGGACTACTCAGCGTCATGGCCGGCGCAGCGTCCCGCAAAAGCTGTCGCAGGCGGCCGGCGCATTGTGGCTCGAACAGCGCTGGAAGAAGGACGAGATCCTTGAAGCCTATCTCAATCTGGCGAGCTTTCGGGGTGAGATGGTCGGCGTTACGGCGATGAGTCGCGGGCTGTTCGGCAAGTGGCCGGATGGTCTGGATGATCGTGAATCGGCCTTGGCAGCCGCGTTACTGCGCGCACCCAATGCTTCTGCACGCGTTGTGGCGACGCGGGCCTGCGGCGTGTTGCAGGCAATGGCGCAGATGAAGCAGGGTGCCAGCGCAGATTGCGAAGGGCTGGATGGCTTGGCGCGATTGGCGCTTTCCGGCGGCTTGCGCGACCGATTTGACAGTGCCGGTTGGCTTGGGGCGGAACAGTCTCCGGGATTGGCGCCGCATCTGGCGCAGAAGCTGCTCACGCAGCCGGGGCAACGGCTGACGAGCACGCTGGACGCCGATCTCCAGCGATTTGCGGTGGCCACGCTGCAACGGCAGTTGCGGGGAATCGCCCGGCAGAATGCGGAAGACGGCGCGGTGCTGGTACTCGATAACGCCTCGGGCGAGGTGCTGGCCTGGGTCGGTTCCAGCGGAGTGCTGTCCGATGCGCCGGAAGTGGATGGCGTGACCGCGCTGCGGCAGGCGGGATCGACGCTCAAG
>NZ_FLQY01000368.1 GCF_900089945.1 Candidatus Propionivibrio aalborgensis
ATCCTCGACGAAGCCTACCGCTGGTCATCGTGGGCGGCGCCCAAGGACAGTCAAGGCAAGCGCGACCACAACAAGGCCCTGACCGGCGACGATCTGCGCGAGTTCGTCGATGGCAAGCTGTTCCCCTATCTGCAAGGGTTCAAGCTCAAGGCGACCGGCCCGAACACCCTCGAATACAAGATCGGCGAGATTTTCAGCGAGATCAAGAACAGGATTCAGAGCGGCTACACCCTGCGCGAGGTCATCGACCACATCGACGAACTGCGCTTCCGCTCGCAGGCCGAGAAGCACGAACTCTCGCACCTCTACGAAGCCAAGATCCGGAACATGGGCAACGCCGGGCGCAACGGTGGCGAGTACTACACCCCGCGCCCGTTGATCCGCGCCACGGTGCAGGTCGTGCAACCCACGGTTGGCGAGCGCATTTACGACGGCGCCTGCGGCTCGGCCGGCTTTCT
>NZ_FLQY01000369.1 GCF_900089945.1 Candidatus Propionivibrio aalborgensis
GACAACGCCTCGGTGAGCCTGCGCAAACTGCTGCTGGAGAGCTGCAATCTGCACACCGTTCTCGACTGCCCCGGCGGGACGTTTCAGGGTGCCGGCGTGAAAACCGTCGTGCTGTTCTTCGAGAAGGGTGCGCCGACGCGCACGGTCTGGTACTACCAGCTCGACCCCGGCCGCAACATGGGCAAGACTAACCCGCTCAACGACGCCGATCTTGCCGAGTTTGTCGAACTGCAAAAAACGCAGGCCGACACCGAGAAAAGCTGGAGCGTCGATGCCACGACGATTGATACGACGACCTACGACCTGTCGGTGAAGAACCCGAATGGCGGCGAGGAAGTCATCCACCGCAGCCCGCAGGCCATCATGGGCGAGGTCGCCGCGCTCGATGCCGAGAGCGCGGACGTGCTGGCGAATATCAGGTCGCTGGAAAGCCACCTGCAATCTGTTTTCACAGAGCAGGGCGGGTGGGAGGAGAAGCGACTAGATGATCTCTATCGAATTGGTTCAAGCAAGCGCGTACTAAAATCCCAATGGAAGTCTGAAGGGGTTCCGTTCTATCGGGGGCGCGAAATAACCAAGCTGGCGGCAGATGGCCGCGTGGACAACGAACTTTTCATTTCCGGGGAACACTTCGCCGAGCTTGCGAAACAAACGGGTGTTCCTGCGGCTGGGGACATTGTCATCACAGCAATTGGGACTATTGGAAACGCACATATAGTTCGAGAAGAAGATCGTTTCTATTTCAAGGATGCAAGCGTTCTTTGGATGAAACGCACATCCGATATATGCAGCGAATTCACAAGTTTATGGCTCAAGTCGGCCCTTTTCTTTGACCAGCTTGACCGGGGAAATGGTGCGACAGTTGATACGCTGACTATCCAGAGACTTCAGAGCATGAAGATATGCATCCCATCTGTTTCAATGCAGCAGGAAATCGTTACTGCGCTCAGTGCGGTAAGGGATGAAACCGAACGCCTCGAATCCCTCTACCAGCAAAAGCTGACCGCGCTCGACAACCTGAAAAAATCCCTGCTGCAACAAGCCTTCTCCGGCCAACTCTAGCGAGACCCGCGATGTCCACCCAACGCTATTCCGTCACGCCGCACCCCATCGAAACCATCCTCACCTGGGTCAAGTCGGGCGAGATTGCGATTCCGGAAATCCAGCGCCCTTTCGTCTGGGAGGCAACCAAGGTGCGCAACCTGCTGGATTCGCTGTATCAGGGCTATCCGGTCGGCTATCTGATCGCCTGGCGCAATCACACGGTGAAGCTCAAGGACGGCACCACGTCGGCCGGCAAGCGCATCCTGATCGACGGCCAGCAGCGGGTATCGGCCTTGATGGCGTCCCTGCTCGGTATCGAGGTGCTGAACGACGACTACGAGACGGTGCAAATCCGCATCGCGTTCAACCCGCAGGAAGAGAGCTTCGAGGTCGCCAACCCGGCGATCCAGAAGAACGCGGCCTGGCTGCCCGATGTCGCCAAAGTGTTCGATCCGGCGACCAGTGTTTACCAGTTGGTCAATGGCTATTGCTCGGCAAACGAGGGCTGTTCGCAGGACAAGGTGCACAGGATTATCGAGAAGCTGCGCGGCATCGTTTATAACCACGTCGGCATCATCGAATTGGCGGAAGACCTAGACATCGAGACGGTGACGGAAATCTTCATCCGCGTGAATTCCGCTGGTTCGCCGCTCTCGCAAGCGGACTTTGCGATGTCGAAAATCGCCGCCAATGAAACATTTGGCGGCAACTTGCTGCGCAAGGCCATCGACTATTTCTGCCATCTGGCGGTGGCGCCGGAGTTCCTGGGCAAGATCACGAAGGGCGACAAGGCGTTTGTGGCATCGGAGTTCTTCGACAAGATGAAGTGGATCGCCAATGTGAATGACGACATCTACGACCCCAGCTACACCGACATGCTACGGGTGGCATTCACCTCCGAGTTCGGGCGCGGCAAGTTGCAGGATCTGGTGGCCCTGCTCTCGGGCCGCAACTTCGAGACCAAGCAGTACGAGGAAGCGATTGCCGAGGATTCGTTCGGACGCTTGAAGCGGGGCATTCTGGCTTTCGTCAACGAGACTCACTTCGACCGCATAACGATGATCCTGCGCTCGGCGGGTTTCATCACCAGCAAGCTGATCAACAGCCAGAACGCAATCAACTTCGCGTACATCCTGTATCTGCGCGGCCGAGCCGAGAACATTCCACCGGCCGATCTGGAACGGGCGGTGCGCCGCTGGTACGCGATGTCGGTGCTGCGCGGGCGGTATAGCGGCTCGCCGGAATCGACCTTCGATTCCGACATTCGCCAGATCGATAGCCGGGGCGTGCTGGCCTATCTGGAGGCGGTGATTCCGAATGAACTGCCGGACAGCTTCTGGACGGGCATGCTGCCGCAGTTCATGGATACCTCGTCGATCAACAGCCCGTATTTCCTCTGCTATCAGGCGGCACAGGCCAAGCTAGGCGACAAAGGTTTTTTGTCACGCGACATCACGGTGACCGACCTGCTGCTCAACCGTGCCGACGTGCATCACTTGTATCCGCGCCAGCACCTGAAGGATTTGGGCATGTCGCGCGGCCTATACAATCAGATTGCCAACTACGTGGTTGCGCAGAGCGAAATCAACATCGCCATCGGCGCGAAGCCCCCGGCCAACTATTTCAAGGAACTGGCCGAGCAATGCAACGGCGGCGCGAAGAAATACGGCGGAATCACTGACAAGGCGGAAATGGCGGCCAATCTGGCAATGAACTGCATTCCGGCTTCGATGCTGGATGGGGAGATCAAGGAGTTTGGTGCGTTTCTGGAGGAGCGGCGAAAGTTGATGGCGCTGAAGATCAAGACGTGGTTTGAGGTGTTGTGATGAGTGAGGCTCGTGATATTGCATTGGTTGATGAACTCCGGGCGTTGCCCGAAGAAACATCATGGGTTGAGTTCAAGAACAACAATACAGATCCGGACGTTATTGGCAAACGTTGTTCGGCATTATCCAATTCAGCCCGCATCGAAGGGCGAGATTGCGCCTACGTGCTTTGGGGCATCAACGACAGCAGCCACGATATCGTTGGAACGGACTTCAATCCGGATGCCAAGAAGGCAAATGGCCAGGTGTTACAGCTCTGGCTTGCCAATTGCCTGCAACCGAGCATTGCATTCAGTTTTCGAGTTGTAAACCACCCTCAAGGGCGAGTGGTACTGCTGGAGATTCCTGCAGCCACGGGAACGCCCGTCGCATTCAATAGCATCTCCTTCATCCGGATCGGCAGCGCCACGCCCAAACTGACCGATTTTCCGGAGCGGTATCAGCAGTTGATCGAGCGTATGCAGCCTTACCGTTGGGAACAATTGATCGCCCGACAGTACGCTACGGGCGACGATGTTCTGGCCTTGCTTGATTACAGCCAATACTTTCGCCTTACCAAGCAGCCCTTGCCTGATAACAGGGCGGGTATTTTTGACCGGCTAGAAGCGGATCGGCTGATCGTTCGCGATGTGGGCGAGCGCTGGAATATCACCAACCTCGGGGCTATCTTGTTCGCCACCCGGCTCAGCGATTTCGAGGCGAGTCTGGCCAGAAAGGGAGTGCGCTTTGTAGCTTATGGTGGCAACAACCGTGCGGCCGCTGTGACGTATCGACACGATGGTCAGAAAGGCTATGCGGCCGGTTTCGAAGGTTTGGTCGGCTACCTGAATGATCTCCTGCCCAAAAATGAACACATCGGAGCGGCATTGCGGGAAGCACACCCGCTATTCCCCGAGTTGGCAATACGAGAATTGGTAGCCAATGCGCTAATTCATCAGGACATGACGGTGACTGGCGCAGGCCCACAAATCGAGCTCTTCAATGACCGGATCGAGATCACCAATCCGGGGCGTTCTCTAGTGAAACTCGACCGCATGATCGACTTGCCGCCACGCTCGCGTAATGAAGCACTGGCTTCGCTGATGCGCCGCATGGGCATGTGCGAGGAACAAGGTAGCGGCCTCGACAAGGTGTTTACCGCGGTAGAAGTATTCCAACTTCCTCCTCCGTTGTTAAGGGCCGATGAAAATTCCATGCAGGTCGTGCTTTATGCGCCGCGCAGCTTTGCGGAGATGACGCAGGATGAGCGCGTTCGTGCATGTTATTTCCACGCGGTCTTGAAGTTCCTTAGCGGGGACAAGATGAAGAACGCCTCTCTTTGTGCTCGCCTGGGTATTGACCCCAAAAATGCGGCGCAGGCCACCGGAGTGATCAACAAAGCACTCAACGCCGGCTTGATTCGTATTGCCGACCCTGATCATCCGCGAGCCGGATATGTGCCGCATTGGGCGTGAGTTTCTTGATCGGGTTTTGATTGCACCGATCGATAACAGAATCGGCTGGTTCATAACCAATATTTTTCAATGAGTTACTGGTCTAGTGCTGTGAAAATTTTCTTGATTGAGTATTGACGACGGCGGCTAATCATCATGAATGAAGCTGAAACCCGCGCCGAGCACATTGACCCTGCACTTGCCGCTGCCGGTTGGGGCGTGGTCGCCGGCAGCCGCATCCGGCGCGAATACCCGATCACCCTGGGCCGACTTGAAGGGGCGGGCAAGCGCGGCAAGGCGCTGACCGCGGATTATGTGCTGGAATACCGCAACACCTGGCTGGCGGTGGTCGAGGCCAAGGCGTGGGACAAGGCGCTGACCGAGGGTGTGGCGCAGGCCAAGGACTACGCCGGCAAGCTGGCGGTGCGCTTCACCTATGCCAGCAACGGGCAGGGCATCTACGGCATCGACATGACGACGGCGGAGGAAAGCGAGATTGCGCGCTATCCGTCGCCCGACGAGCTGTGGAACCGGACGTTCGCCACCAGGAACGCCTGGCGGGATCGCTTTGCTGCCGTGCCTTTCGAGGATCGGGGCGGCTATTTCCAGGGGCGTTACTATCAGGACATCGCCGTCGAACGTGTGCTGGCGGCAATCGCGGCCGGGCAGGAGCGCATTCTGCTGACGCTGGCAACCGGGACGGGCAAGACCTTCATCGCCTTCCAGATCGCCTGGAAACTCTTCCAAAGCCGGTGGAACCTGACGGATTGGAAAGGCGAGGGCGAGCGAGGTGACCAAGCCTCGCGGCGGCCGCGCATTCTGTTCCTTGCCGATCGCAATATTTTGGCCAACCAGGCTTTTAACGCCTTTTCAGCCTTTGACGATAGGGTAGGCAATGGGGCACTGGTGCGCATCGACCCGGCGGACATTCGCAAGAAGGGCAAGGTGCCGAAGAACGGCAGCATCTTTTTCACCATTTTTCAGACTTTCATGAGCGGGCCGGAGCAGGATGGAAACCCCTCGCCCTATTTCGGCGAGTATCCGCCCGATTTCTTCGACTTCATCGTCATCGACGAGTGCCACCGGGGCGGCGCCAACGACGAGAGCAACTGGCGCGGCATCCTCGACTACTTCGCGCCGGCCGTGCAGCTTGGCCTGACCGCGACGCCGAAGCGCAAGGATAACGTCGATACCTACGCCTACTTCGGCGATCCGGTATTCGTCTATTCGCTCAAGGACGGCATCAACGACGGCTTCCTGACGCCGTTCCGCGTCAAGCAGATCACGACCAGTCTCGACGAGTATGTCTATACGCCCGACGACCAGGTGGTGGAGGGCGAGGTGGAGGCCGGGAAGCGGTACGAAGAACCCGACTTCAACAAGATCATCGAGATCAAGGACCGCGAGAAGAAGCGCGTCGACATCTTCATGTCGCTGATCGACCAGCGGGAGAAGACGCTGGTGTTCTGCGCAACGCAGGATCATGCACTGGCGATCCGTGACCTGATCAATCAGGCGAAGACAAGCATCGACCCGAACTACTGCCAGCGGGTGACGGCCAACGACGGAGCGCTGGGCGAACAGTGGCTGCGCGACTTTCAGGACAACGAGAAGCACATTCCGACGATCCTCACCACGTCGCAGAAACTGTCGACCGGTGTCGATGCGCGCAATGTACGCAACATCGTGCTGCTGCGGCCGGTGAATTCGATGATCGAGTTCAAGCAGATCATCGGGCGCGGCACCCGGCTGTTCGACGGCAAGGACTATTTCACGATCTACGATTTCGTGAAGGCGCACCACCATTTCAGCGACGCCGAATGGGATGGAGAACCCATCGAGCCCGAGATTTGCGGGAAGTGCCATCACACCCCCTGTGTTTGTATCAAGGAACCGCCGCCGCCCTGCTACCTGTGCGGCAAATCGCCCTGCGAATGCGCGAAAGACCCTTGCCCGAAGTGCGGCCAGCGCCCCTGCGTCTGCAAGAAGAGGGCGAAAGTGGCGCTGGCGGACGGCAAGTCGCGCACGATCCAGCACATGGTGGTCACCAGTTTCTGGCACCCGGACGGCACACCGATGTCGGCACAGCAGTTCATGGAGGCGCTGTTCGGCAGGCTCCCGGACTTCTTCACGGATGAAGACGAACTGCGGACACTGTGGAGCGCACCGGATACGCGCAGGAAACTGCTGGATGGGTTGGCCGAGAAGGGTTTCGGCAAGGACCAACTCGCCGAGATGCAGAAGATCATCGACGCCGAGAAAAGCGACCTGTTCGACGTGCTGGCCCATGTGGCCTATGCCGAAGTGCCGCTCACCCGCGAAGAACGGGCGGGTCGGGCGATGGCAGTGATCAGCGAGAACTTCAACCCGAAGCAGAAAGTGTTTCTGGACTTCGTACTGTCGCACTATGTGGCGGTCGGGGTGGAAGAACTCGATCAGGCGAAACTGACGCCGCTATTGAAACTCAAGTATCACGACTCGATTGCCGACGCGGTGGCTGACCTCGGCAAACCGGAAGAGATCGGCAGGGCGTTCAGCGGATTTCAGCGCTACCTCTACCTGGAAGACAGGTGACGAGTGATACCGCGACCTACGAATCGCCCAAATAGCCGTACTGTCTCCACGGAAGAAGGGGCGATCCATAGGCCTCACACCCCATTTCGAACTGAATGCTGCTTTCCGGAGCCCCGAACGGCTCATTGACCAAGGTGTTCCTGAATTTCAAGTTGGGCTGGTAGGGCCTCTTCGATTCGTAGAGAAACCATCCATCGCCAATCTCGGTTCGGCGTGCGCATTTAAGCGCTCCGAGATCCCTCTTGATCATCAGAAACCGACACTGCTCCTGCGCAACCCCTTGCCTTGGCGGATAGAGAATGTCAGTCAGCATGCCGCCCTCGGTGTCCGATTCCGGAAAGCAGTGACGCCAGCCCGGCATGATGAACAGATCCGCCAGGCATGCCCCTTCATCCGGAGTGTGGACGTATCCCCCCCAGTCACTGAAAGGCACGTTTCCGACTTCGCCGTCCGGACCGCTCAGAGCAAACGCGGCTTGTGGCTCTTTCTGTCCTGCAAGCTCGCAGCGTCGAAGCTGCTCGTCGACCAGAATGCGCCAGAACCAGTAGTCTACAAAATCACTTGAAACCGACCTCACATCGTCTTTGGCAATCAACTCGTGGATAGCCGCGAACAGCTTCCCAGACAGCTTCGTTTCGGCAGGTGCCACGGGTTCCGAACGGCAGCATCTTTGAATTTCCGGCAGGAAATCGCGAACATGCGTGCCCGAATCAATCCGCTTTACTTCGTCGTGGAGCAAATGGTCGTTGCTCAAACGTAATTGTTCCTGCAATCGCCGAATCGACTTGAGCAAGTTCGTCAGCAGATCGTTCCAGTACGGCTTTTCCCGGAACGTCAACCAGCAGCGGGCTTCCGGCCAGGTGTCATCGCCTTTCCACCGGAAATGCGCGTC
Source organism: Candidatus Propionivibrio aalborgensis (assembly GCF_900089945.1). Lineage (GTDB taxonomy): Bacteria > Pseudomonadota > Gammaproteobacteria > Burkholderiales > Rhodocyclaceae > Propionivibrio > Propionivibrio aalborgensis. The sequence goes on from NZ_FLQY01000369.1 coordinate 7,770, forward strand.
GAAGTCCGTTAACGCCAGGTATCCGTCTCCACAGTCTCGATTTTGGGGCTTTCGCCAGAGTGCTTTGAGCTCCTCGTCGAAGATTCCGGCAAGACGGGAATTTACCGCGACGGGCCGCACACGCAAGTAGTTCAATATGTCTCCGGGGCGACACATCGTCAGGAATTCATAGACTCGGGCTCCGCGCGAAACGTCTTCGATGAACGTCAGCAACGGCAGGGCATCCATTTCGATAACGAAAGGCTGTTCGACATCCGAACCGCCTTCGCGATACGGGCCGGGCGCAAGCCGTTTCGGTGCGGCCATAAGCTCTGCCAAGGCGGTCTCTATTTCGATCAACGTGACTTTGTAGGAATTCATCGCAACTCTTCTATCGGCCAATTCATTTCCAGATTTCCGAACGCGCACGTCAGGCCAGTTTCGCGCTCGTGTCGGGGCGGGTTCCGCGATGCCGTACGCTCTGTGCATGGAGTTCTCCCGACGTTGTTTCAGTGTTTTCAAGATCGATAGCGCCAACAAAGCAAGCAGGAACTACCGACTCTATGCACCGATTCTAGTGAAGGGATGGCTACCCAACTTGACCCTCAGCGCCAACTGCATGACCAAATACGACATAATCGAACCTGGGAGCTAAAGGCGGGGTGATCATGGCATCGGAAACATTTCTCGCGAGTTTTGGACAAATCGGGTTGCGCCTCATCGAACGGCTTGGCATCAGCCCGCAAGAATTCACGCGCCCCTTTGGTCTCGACGTAAAGGCTTTGCCCGGTCCAAAGGCCCGCATTCCCGCACGATTTGGCGACGAAACCTTTGCCAGGATCGCTTCACTGGTTCCAGACCCGGCATTTGCATTGCATTCGGCTGAATGCTGGCACCCTTCAAATCTCGGCACACTGGGCTATGCGTGGCTCTCCAGCGAAACCCTGCGCGCGGCGCTTGCGCGCCTGACGCGCTACGCGAAGATCGTGGGCGAAAAGGCGACGTGTCGATGTATGGATCGCCCGAACGGCCTTCATCTGATCTATGAAAGTATGCGCGGGAATTCGCTGGTGGGCTACGTCATGACTGATTTCGCGATGGCAATCATTGTGGACATGTGCCGGACGAACTTTGGCCCCTCTCTTGCCCTCGAGTCGGTCTATTTGAGACGTCCGCGGCCGGTCGACTCAAGACCCTACGAGGATTTCTATGGCTGCCCGGTCACTTTTGGCGAGGCGGAAGATGGATTTGTGCTGGGACGGCACGTGGCAGACAAACCGCTCCCGACAGCCAACCAGGAGCTTGCGACGACATTCGATGCAATCCTGGCGGCGGAACTCGCGAAGCTCGGCAGCAGCGACATCGAGGCGCGTGCCAGAGCGTATTTGCTGGAGCAATTGACCTCCGGTGAGCCGTCGGAAGCGTTACTGGCGCGCGAAATGGGTATGAGTTCGCGCACGTTGCAACGAAAACTTGGCGAACTGGAGTTGACGTACAGGAGTGTGCTGGAGAAGACCCGATACGATCTGGCATTGCGCTATCTTGATGATCCTGCCAAGACCATCACCGACATCACCTTCCTGCTCGGTTTCTCCGAGCAAAGCGCTTTCGCACGCGCATTCAAACGCTGGAGCGGAAAGACCCCCAGTTCTTGTCGTCGTCGTTAGCGGGTGCAGTGCTGCCCAGGCAATCTCCCACCAAGTTTCAATCGTGAAGTTCAATTTCTGACGTCTTGAGTCAAGAGATTGGCGCTGTCGGTCAATCGCATTGACACGTCAGAAGCTACGCTCCATTGAGGACTTTTTACTGAGGTTGTGAGTGCAAATTACGATTGAATCCCCCGGCGGACCTCGCCAGGGCGTAGTGCCTTCCGATGGCATTGTCGACGAGGCCACATTGATCAAAGCCTTGATCCTGACGCTTGCCGTTGAAGGGAACAAGGGTGTCGACTACGTGACGCTGGAGGTTGATCTGAGCGATGCGGAACCGGAGCGCCTTGTCGAGGTCGCCAAGGCGCTAGGCAACAAAGGGCACTGACTGGCCCTCGCGCCGCCAATCTGTTCGAGTCTGATGGTCGGCAGCATTCGGGTTGAACCGTCGGGCAGGGCGGTCGATTTCCGATTCATGCCGAGGAGTCTGGCCTGATCTGGTAAACTACGCGTATTGCCTGTCTGGAATCCCTCATTAGGCTTCTCGCACGCCTGTTCGATTCCGCTCCTTCTCCGCACCCCTAACAGCCTACTTTTCTGATGATCATATTTGACTTGTCCTGCAAACAGGAACATCCCTTCGAAGGCTGGTTTCAATCGCTGTCATCCTACGATAGCCAGATCGAAGCCGGCTTGATTTCGTGCCCGCATTGTGGCTCTACCGAGATACGGCGCGTACCGTCTGTCGTGCATATGTCGAAACCGGCAAAATCGGCGCATCCAACGGAGCCAAAAAACTCATCGGACCCAGCACGTCATGCTGGCACGCCCGGGTCCTCTACCGGATTGCCTGCAACCCGCACACAGGCTGAAATGTTCGCCGCCTTTGAACAGCTCATGTCGTCGATCGTCTCGAACAGCGAAGACGTTGGCCAGAACTTTGCCGAGGAAGCGCGCAGGATTCACTATCTTGAAGCGCCTGTGCGTTCGATCCTCGGTGAAGCCAGCGATGAAGAGTACGAGTCTTTGCTTGACGAAGGCATCGAAGTACTGCGTCTGCCGATCGTCAAGAAGAG
>NZ_FLQY01000370.1 GCF_900089945.1 Candidatus Propionivibrio aalborgensis
CTGGAGCGGAAAGACCCCCAGTTCTTGTCGTCGTCGTTAGCGGGTGCAGTGCTGCCCAGGCAATCTCCCACCAAGTTTCAATCGTGAAGTTCAATTTCTGACGTCTTGAGTCAAGAGATTGGCGCTGTCGGTCAATCGCATTGACACGTCAGAAGCTACGCTCCATTGAGGACTTTTTACTGAGGTTGTGAGTGCAAATTACGATTGAATCCCCCGGCGGACCTCGCCAGGGCGTAGTGCCTTCCGATGGCATTGTCGACGAGGCCACATTGATCAAAGCCTTGATCCTGACGCTTGCCGTTGAAGGGAACAAGGGTGTCGACTACGTGACGCTGGAGGTTGATCTGAGCGATGCGGAACCGGAGCGCCTTGTCGAGGTCGCCAAGGCGCTAGGCAACAAAGGGCACTGACTGGCCCTCGCGCCGCCAATCTGTTCGAGTCTGATGGTCGGCAGCATTCGGGTTGAACCGTCGGGCAGGGCGGTCGATTTCCGATTCATGCCGAGGAGTCTGGCCTGATCTGGTAAACTACGCGTATTGCCTGTCTGGAATCCCTCATTAGGCTTCTCGCACGCCTGTTCGATTCCGCTCCTTCTCCGCACCCCTAACAGCCTACTTTTCTGATGATCATATTTGACTTGTCCTGCAAACAGGAACATCCCTTCGAAGGCTGGTTTCAATCGCTGTCATCCTACGATAGCCAGATCGAAGCCGGCTTGATTTCGTGCCCGCATTGTGGCTCTACCGAGATACGGCGCGTACCGTCTGTCGTGCATATGTCGAAACCGGCAAAATCGGCGCATCCAACGGAGCCAAAAAACTCATCGGACCCAGCACGTCATGCTGGCACGCCCGGGTCCTCTACCGGATTGCCTGCAACCCGCACACAGGCTGAAATGTTCGCCGCCTTTGAACAGCTCATGTCGTCGATCGTCTCGAACAGCGAAGACGTTGGCCAGAACTTTGCCGAGGAAGCGCGCAGGATTCACTATCTTGAAGCGCCTGTGCGTTCGATCCTCGGTGAAGCCAGCGATGAAGAGTACGAGTCTTTGCTTGACGAAGGCATCGAAGTACTGCGTCTGCCGATCGTCAAGAAGAGCATTAACTGACGCAGTTCTCTGGAATCTTGCTCGGCAGATTTCATCGGCATGATGAAGTCAGTGGCTGAAGGCGAGGCCCGGTGCACTTGAGGGTTGAACATGGATCAAAGCATGTCATCATCGCCCGATTCTCCGCCCAATTCTCCGCCCGGTTGCCCAGCCGATTGCCCCCCGCTCCCGGAAGGCTACCAGCTCTACGGTTATCGGATCGAGCGCATGCTGTCGAGGGGGGGCTTTTCCATTGCTTACATGGCCAGCGACAGTGCCGGGACGCCGGTTGTGGTCAAGGAATACCTGCCGATACAAATGGCCCGGCGAGCGGCAGGAAGCCAGGCACTGATCGTTTCTTCAGCAAGCCAGGGCAAGTTCAACCACGGCATGCGCAGTTTCCTTGAAGAAGCGCGGTTACTGGCTCGTATCAGCCATCCCAACATCGTTGCCGTACTGGACTTTTCGAAGGCCAACAATACGTCCTACATTGTGATGCGCTATGAAGACGGTCGAAGCCTCGAAGAATATTTGCACCGGCTACGTGAGAGCGGCAGGAAGATTCGCGAGGATCTTCTGCGCAATGTCTTTGTGCGTTTACTTTCTGGTCTGCGCGAAGTTCATAGCCAGAAGCTGCTCCATCTTGACCTGAAGCCTGCCAATATCTACTTGCGCAAAGACGGCCACCCGGTTCTGCTCGATTTTGGTGCCGCGCGCTGGGGCTTGGGATCGCCCGATGGCTCACTCGGTAATATTTACACCCGGGGCTATGCCGCCCCGGAACAGCAGGGTTCGGGCGAGGGCATGGGACCATGGACCGATATCTACGCGATCGGCGCCACCTTGTACGCCTGCCTCGATACAGGACAAGCACCTCAGGCAGCCGACTTGCGGATGAATGCTGACGAGGTGGAGCCTGCCCAGCGGCGTTGGGCAAAAGCTTACTCGCTACAACTCCTGGAATTGATCGACTGGTGCATGCAGATTCCGGTCAGGGCCAGGCCACAAAGCGTTTATGCACTGCAAAAGGTGCTCAACGGGGAATTGCTTGATCTTGTCGATCCGGCTTGGTTCCGGAAGTAGTGCCATCCGTAGATGAGAATGCCTTTGGTGCATTCTTTGGTATCCGGGATTAAGCTGTACGGGGTATGAATCGCACGATAATCTGAGCGGTTTCTGACACGGAATGATGAAGACCGATGCAGGATGAGTACTATATGCGCGAGGCGCTGTCCCTGGCGCGCTCTGCCGAGTGCCTTGGCGAGGTGCCCGTAGGCGCCGTGGTGGTCCGTGATGGTGTTATCGTCGGGCGAGGTTTCAACTCGCCGATTGGGGAAAGCGACCCGACAGCCCATGCCGAAATCGCGGCCCTGCGAGATGCGGCGCGTGCGCTGGAGAACTACCGATTACCTGGCTGCGAGCTGTTTGTGACGCTTGAGCCGTGTGCGATGTGTGCCGGTGCCATTCTTCACTCGCGCATTGCCCGTGTGGTGTACGGTGCCCGCGACCTGAAAACCGGCGTCCACGGAAGTGTTGTAGACCTGTTCGCCGTTGAGCGCCTGAATCACCATACTCAGGTGGTGGGTGGCGTACTGGCAGACGAGTGCGGCCGTATGCTTTCAGCTTTCTTTGCCGGACGTCGCGTCAAGGGAGAACAGTAGAGTTGCATATCCATATTTCCATTGCGCGACAATTACTGACCCTGATCGACGGGGTAGGGCAGGTGATTCGGAGCTATCCGGTTTCCACGGCAAGCCGGGGGGCAGGGGAACAGTACGGTAGTTTCTGCACGCCACGCGGGAAGCATGTGATCCGTGCCCGAATCGGTGCAGGGCAACCGGTAAACACCGTTTTTGTTGCGCGACGCCCCACCGGTGAAATCTATACCGAGGATCTCGGCAGAGCCTTTCCGGACCGTGACTGGATGCTCACGCGCATATTGTGGTTGTCGGGGTGTGAGCCGGGGCGTAACCGGCTTGGGTGCGTCGACAGCATGCGTCGTTTCATCTATATCCACGGCAGTCCGGATACGGCAACCATGGGAGCGCCCGGGTCGCACGGCTGCATACGCATGCGCAATGCCGACATCCTTCAGTTGTTCGACCTGGTGCCGCCGTATACTCCAGTGGAAATCACTGAGGACTGATTTTTCAGGAACCAAATATCGAGGACTCGAAAGCCACGCTCACCTCACCAAGCGGCAGGGCAGCCGGACCAAAACTCCGTTCCGCCAGTGTGGCCAGACCACTTCGATGCACCGTCAGCAGGGTACACGCACGCGTCCCGTAGGTCGGCGAATTCACGAAGACGGCTGACAGAATTCGCTCCCATTCAATGGGGACTCCAGATTCCGGCAGGTGGATATCGGGAACGATTTCCTGGTCGGAGAGCAGTTCGAAAAACGGGGCCGAATCCGGCAACCGCTTCAATGCATTGGAAAACGCAGCTCTGGCGTCCGATAGTTTCGGCCACGGCGTGTCGAGCAAATGGTTGGACAGGCCGTAGATTCCCGGCGCGAGCCATCTCGGACTATCGCCCCGGTTCGTGAAATACGCCAGCCGGCGACTATCACCGAACAACAGGTTGAATCCGTTGTAATTTTCTCGGCGGCTTGCCAGTGATTCGAGATATGTTTCCGGATCGCTTTCGCTGATGAGGAAATCAGCCACCAGTGCGCCGCGGGAAGGCGCGTTGCTGAGCTGATGCCCACCTTCGCGATAATTGGTAAGTGCCGCAAAACGCAGCTCGCGGCTAACACCCAGCCAGGTTCCACCCGCTTCCAGATCTTTGCCGGCGAGAATCGCCGGGGATTCTGCCCAGAACCCGGCTGGCGCCGCAGGTCGGGAAAAGAACTCATCGCGGTTGGCGGCCACGACCAGCGGATAGTCAGGATGACTCTGCCAGGCCAAGAGGATGAGGCACATCGAAACCGAACCGAGGCTGGCAGCTAGGAGACGACAGGCTCAATAGCGACGATCAGACCATCCGGCATATCCAGGTGCAGAGCACCTGTTTCGACAAAACTTTCCTGAATGACGGCCAAGGCATCACAGCCGCCTCCAGGCGCTGGCGCCGCGTTGGAGACCGTGCCACAGGGTTGCTCGGGGCTGCCTGAGGCGTGAATTGCCGTTCCTGGGGCAACCATGCCGTTCACGTGGATACGGTAGAGGTGACGCTTTACTTTGCCGAGATACTGCGTGCGAGCGACGACTTCCTGGCCGGGGTAGCAGCCTTTGTGGAAGCTGACGGCATCGATCTTGTCGAAATTGGCCATTTGCGGCACAAAGGCCTCTTTGGTGGCCTCCGTAATCAAAGGAACTCCCGCCTGAACATCGAGCCATTGCCACACGGGCGTGCTTGCCGGGAGGGCGATCGAGGTAATTTTCTTCCAGGTTGTCATTGCGACATCGTTGGCAACGACGAGGATCAGACGTGCACCGTCAAGTCGAATGACCGCACCATCGGCAAAAACCGCGGTTTGCAGTGCACTGGCGGGCGCAGAAAAACCGGCGCTCTGCAATGCAGCTTCCGCTTGCGGGCCGGACAAGCCGAAGACCAGGTGAGTGCCGGAAAGATCGAGAACCTTGACCTTGGAGCGCAACACAAACATTTGCAGGCGCTTCTGGATAGTCGATACCAGATCGCAGGACAACAATGCGCGATAGTCCGCGCCGTTGCGATACAAGAGAAAAGAAGCCAGCATCCGTCCCTTGGCCGTGCACCAGGCGGAATGCTGGGCAAAACCGGGGGCAAGATGGTTGATGTCGCTGGTCAACTGGTTGTGGAGGAAGGCTTTTGCGTCGTCGCCCGCGCATTCGATCAATCCTAAGTGTGTAAGAGGCGAAACAATCGTCGCATCGCGTGCGGCCGCGAGTTCGGCGGGGATGTCACCGAAATCGGCAAGCATTCCGCTGCCGGTGCGGGCGCCGGAAGTGCCAAGAAATTCTTGCCAGTTGGAGTTCATCGTTACGGTATATCCATCGTTATTGTTGAGCCACGGATTGCCTGTCCGAATAAAGGGAATTCTCCTCGGAGGAACTGTGCGACTTCGCTGCGGCTTCGACCCCCAAATGCTGCTTCGGTTCATTGATACGGGTTTCGGCTATTATATAGCGCACGTTGCGCCACCCAAATTCCCATTGCAGACCCACGAGGCCCCGATCGCGCCGGATAGATGCTTAAACTGATAAAAAAACTGATCACCCTTGGCCTGATTCTTGTCGTTGTGTTGGGTGGCGGGTTTTTCTGGCTTGTATCCTCGGCGCTGGACTTGAAGAGCGAGCAGGTCGATTTTCACATTGCTCGGGGCAGTAGCATGCGGATTGCGGCCAATGAGATAGCGAGCGCCGGTGTGCCGCTCCATCCCTGGGTGCTAATTGTTCTCGGCAAGGCGTTGCATGTCGAGAATTCAATCAAAGCGGGGAGTTACGAAATCAACCGGGGCATCACCACGCTGGAATTGTTGAAGAAACTGACGCGCGGCGATGTCAAACAAACAGAGATCGCTTTCATCGAAGGCTGGACCTTCAGCCAGATGCGGGAACGACTTGATGCGCATCCCGATGTCCGTCATGAAAGTAAAGGCTTGCCGGATTCAGAGATCATGCGCCTGATCGGTGCCCAGGAAGGAGCTGCAGAAGGCTTGTTCTTCCCCGACACCTACCTTTTCGCCAAGCAGAGCAGCGATATCGACGTGCTGTCACGCGCGTATCGGACCATGCAACGTCACCTTGCGCGTGAGTGGGAGGGCAGAGCGGGCGGACTACCCTATAAGAACGCGTATGAGGCTTTGATCATGGCCTCAATCGTTGAAAAGGAAACCGGGCGTGATCAGGATCGGCCGTTGGTGGCCGCCGTCTTCGCCAACCGCCTGCGGCTGGGTATGCTGTTGCAGACGGATCCAACCGTGATTTACGGAGTTGGTGAGATGTTTGATGGCAATCTGCGCAAAAGTGATCTTCTCAACGACACGCCTTTCAATACCTATACGCGCGCCGGTTTGCCGCCTACACCCATTGCCATGCCTGGTCTGGCCTCACTTCGGGCTACGCTCCATCCGGCACCAAGTAAGGCGCTATATTTTGTGGCGCGCGGGGACGGGAGCAGCGTGTTTTCGCAAACGCTGGACGAGCATAACCAGGCGGTAAATCGCTATCAGAGAGGCGGGAAGTGAAGCCGGAAACAATGTCCCCAAGCAATAAAAGAGGGAAGTTCATCACTTTCGAGGGCATCGACGGTGCCGGCAAGAGCAGTCATATTGCCGGCGTAGTTGAATTGCTAAGAGCACATGGGCTGAACGTAATCGCAACCCGTGAGCCCGGCGGCACACCGCTTGGCGAAAAACTTCGCGAATTGCTCTTGAACAAGGCCATGCACCCCGAGACCGAGACCCTGCTGATGTTCGCGGCGCGACGCGAACACCTGGCGCAAGTAATTGACCCGGCACTTGCGCGAGGTGACTGGGTCGTCTGCGACCGATTCAGCGACGCCACCTATGCGTATCAGGGCGGGGGGCGGGGCCTGGACAAAAACAAGTTCGCCGACCTGGAGCAGTGGGTGCACGGGCATCTGCAGCCCGATTTGACCTTTCTTTTCGACTTGCCACCCTCGGTGGCCGGCGAACGTATTACGGCGCAAGGACGCGAACTTGATCGTTTCGAGCAGGAGCAGGCTGACTTCCACATCCGCGTACGCTTGGCCTACCTTGAACGTTCGGCGGCATCACCGCAACGAATTCAGGTAATCAATGCCGACCAGCCGCCGGAAATAATCAAGAAACAAGTTGAAGACACAGTTATAACACGCTGTTTATGAATATTTATGACCTTCACAAAGAAGCTTGGGCGCAACTTGGGGCTAGACGCGCACAACTTCCGCACGCGCTTCTGATTTCGGGCCAGCGTGGAATCGGCAAGTTCGACCTCGCGCGACACTTTGCCGACTCCCTACTCTGTGAAAACCCGGCACCTTCGTCGACAGCCTGCGGTAAATGCTCTGCCTGCGGTTGGCTAGTGCAGGGCAATCACCCGGATTTCCGTCTGCTGCAACCGGATGCACTGGCCGATGAGGACGGGAATGGCGTCGATGCGAGCAGCAAGAAGAAACCGAGCCAGCAAATCACAATCGACCAGGTTCGCGCCCTGGACGACTTCCTTCATGTCGGGACGCATCGTCACGGCGCGCGCGTGATTCTGATCAATCCCGCGGAAGCGATGAATCGTTCGACGGCAAACTCGCTTCTTAAATCACTCGAAGAACCGATTGTAAATACGTTGTTTTTATTGGTTTCCAGTGAGCCTGAGAGATTGCTGGCAACAATCCGTAGCCGCTGTCAGTCGCTTCGTGTTCGACAGCCGGCTCCTAGCCTCGCTGAATCCTGGTTACGACAGGCAGGCATCGGCGACGCGGGGCATTGGCTGGCGCTGGCCGGAGGCTCACCGCTGTTGGCCGTCGAACTTGGTGCGAGTGAAGAGCGCGTGCTGCTCGAAGCTTTGATTGCCGAAATGTCACGTGGTATCGAGCTTGATCCTCTGGCGGCGGCCGCCGCAATTGATCGGGTCGTAAAAGCCGAGAAACGAGCTGCACCCTTGAAACGAATGGTCGAGTGGTCGCAAAAGTGGCTATTGGACCTGACGCTGGCCAGCGAAGAACTCCCCGTGCGTTATTTCTTCACGCAGGAGCAACTGTTGCGCCAACTGGCGAAATCAACCGATACCCCTAATTTGTTGGCGTTTGACAGGAAAACGCTACAATACAAACTGCAATGCGAACAACCTTTGAACAGCCGTCTATTTCTCGAAGAGTTCTTCCTGAATTACGCGGCCTTGTTCCGGACTTCCTGAGGCGGATATGTCAGCCGATTCCAAACCTGCCGTTGCCGGCGCAGCACGCCCGAGCGTACTCTCGCTGAACATCAATTCGAAGTCGGCACTCTACGCCGCCTTCATGCCCTTACTGCGCAATGGGGGCATCTTCATCCCTACGACGCGTGCCTACAACATCGGTGACGAGGTGTTCATGCTGTTGTCCCTGATGGATGACCCCGCCAAGCTGCCGATTGCTGGATCGGTCGTCTGGATCACACCGGCAGGCGCCCAGAACAGTAAAGCGCAGGGAATTGGCGTGCATTTCAAGAACGACGAAAGCGGCGTTGAAGCAAAACGCAAGATAGAAGGCCTTCTTGGCGGCGTAATGCAATCCACTCGTCCGACTCATACCATGTAGTGACCGTCTGATGCTTGTCGATTCACACTGCCACCTTGACTTCCCGAAACTAGCTGAAAATCTCCCGCAACTGCTTGACCTGATGCAGAAGAACGAAGTGGGCTGCGCGGTTTGTATCGGAGTCACCCTGGAAGATTTTCCCAGAGTCTTGTCGCTTGCCGAGACGCATTCAGGCACGCCACACATTCTGGCAACGGTTGGAGTCCATCCTGAAA
>NZ_FLQY01000371.1 GCF_900089945.1 Candidatus Propionivibrio aalborgensis
AACCGATGTGCGCGAACCGACGGTTAAAGACCTAGTCGATTTGGCACAACACCCGAAGGTCATCGCGATCGGCGAAACCGGACTCGACTATTACTGGCACAAGGATGCACCGGAATGGCAGCGTGAACGTTTTCGCACCCACATCCGCGCTGCAATTGAAGTCGACAAGCCATTGGTCATCCACAATCGGGATGCTACGACCGACACTCTGAGGCTTTTGTCGGAGGAGGGCGCAGGTGAGGTGGGCGGCGTCATGCATTGCTTCACAGAGACCTGGGATGTGGCCGAAGCAGTGCTCGCCCAGGGGTTCCATATTTCACTGTCCGGTATCGTCACGTTCAAGAACGCGCTATCCATCAAGGACGTTGCTCGTCGAGTTCCTCTGGATCGCTTGCTCATCGAAACCGATTCCCCCTACTTGGCACCCATGCCTTATCGCGGGAAAACCAACCAGCCGGGCTACGTAAAATACGTTGCCGAAGAAATCGCACACTTGCGGAATATCTCATTTGAAGAAGTCGCCAAGGCCACGACCGACAACTTTTTCCGCCTTTTTCCTCACGCCAGAACGAGTATAAGCCAATGAAAATCATTACTTTCCTGACCATTTTGCTGTTGCCGATACTCGCTTCGGCAGGCGCTTACGAAGACATGGAAGAGGCGATAATTCAGGGCGATGCCCCCGACGCCATTGCTCTGATCAAGCGCGGCATGGACGGCAATACCGTCGACAGAGAAGGTAACACGCTGCTTTTCCAGGCCGTTCGGCGCGACATTCCGGAACTCGTCGATTACCTGATCCGGCATCGTGCACGACTCAATGTGCGCAATCGGAATGGCGAAACTGCGGTCAGCATTGCGGCATTCAAAGGGAATCTCTCTTATGTGAAACTCCTTGTCGACGCCGGTGCCGATGTGAATTTGTACGGCTGGTCGCCTCTGATCTATGCCGCATACAATGGTCACGCCCAGATTGTCGACTACCTGTTGAAACGCGGCGCCCGGATAGATGCCACAACAGAAAATGGTTCTTCAGCCCTTTTCTTTGCTGCACGCTTTGGTCACATCGAAGTCGTCGAATTGCTTTTGAAGAACAAGGCAGACCCTATGATCGCCAATGAGAATGGGGACACGGCGGTTGACTGGGCCTTGAAGAGCGAAAACACCGATATTGCCGATTTGCTTCGTGCCGCTGGAGGGCGCTCGGGCAAGGCAGTAGTTCTTGAACTCTCAAAGTGACGAAACTGGCGGCAAAGCCTGAAAAAGAGGCAGGACTCGGGTTTTGCCTGCCTTCAATAACTTGTTGATAATCCGGTAAATTTCAGGCTCGAAAGGGCCTTCGCTTCGGTTTTCAATGAGTTCATAAAGTGCCGCTTCGTCATGCACCGTACCCAGATAGCGCCAGTTATTGACCAGATGGTAGTCCTCGCGCATCCCAAATTCATCGCGTTCAATCAGAGCTACCGGCCCGAGGTACGGCCAGTGACTTAGCCTGGATTTTGCCAAAGCCGTCATCAGTCGAGCGCTGTGCAAGGACAAGGCCTCCTTGCCCACACAAACGCCTCGACAGGTCCTTTGTTTGTAGCCCACACAGGCTTCTCCCGGAGATCCCGTGCCTATCCCGATCAGGTTGTGACACAGCCGATGTCCTTCAGCGATTTTGCGCAGGGCTTGCAGGGCCTCGCGCCGGTGTCTATACAGACCAAACAAATCGCTAGCAAGCGCGAAATCAATATCCCGTGAATAGACGAGCTGCGGGCGAAAATCACCATCGCCCAGCTGTACCAATTGCCATGAGCAAAGATCATCTGCAGTCTGTCGCGTAAGAGAGCCGAACTTATGCTCGTTCAGCTTCGCACCCAGTTCGCCGGCCGCTTCAAGCCATTTCACGTCCCAAGTGTTACGCCACAAAGCGGTATTGCGGTTGGCTGAAGAAAAATGGGCGAAGACCTGTTGACGAATATTCGTGCTTCGCTTTGTCAATAACAAACTCCCGTCCTCGCCATACAAAGCGTAAGCACCTGCAGCTTCCGGCAGATCCTCGATAAGCGCGGAGTCAATTTGTGGGGGCAAGTCCGGGTGGCCAACAATGGCATCTATGGCGTTGTGGATGTCTTCTACAGGCAGTGTCTGATGCCAATACTGCCAAAGCGTCCAAAGAGCGCGAGCATCAGCCAGCGCACGATGACGATCGCCAGCAGCAATATCAAAGCGCTCCAGCAAGGCATCAAGGCTGTGTCGGTGATGCTGGGGAAAAAGCTTGCGTGAAAGCTTGACCGTGCAAAGATTTGGGGCACGAAAATCGACACCGATACGTTTGAATTCGCGTTTCAGAAAGGTGTAGTCGAAACGGGCGTTGTGAGCGATGAACAAATGACCGCGCAACTTTTCCAGAACAACGGGCGCCAGCTGTTCAAAAGTCGGAGCCGATGAAACCATTGCCGTGCTAATTCCCGTCAGCCCCGTGATGAAATCCGAAACCGGTCGGCCAGGATTGACCAGAGAGTTCCACTCGCTGGAACCATTCTGATCGACCTCGACGAATCCGATCTCGATGATTCGATCATTGGCGAAATTGGCGCCCGTTGTCTCCAGATCGACAAAAAGCAGCGGCTCATGGGTTGAAGAGAGATTCATCGACTTGGGAACAGTTCAATATTGAGATATTGCAAAAGCGCGCTATTCGAAACGCGCATAATTTGTATTATGTAAAATAATAGAAAGGGTTCGGAATGGCATTGTAGCCCCTCTTGTTTGCGCTGTCGGAGCGCCTGCCCCCTCAATGAGATGGCTGCGTTGTCCTGTATTCCGGCAGCAGCCGTAAGCCTGCAGGCAAGGACTCGCCAAACGCGCGTCGCTCATCGGCACTGTCAAGTTCAATCACGGTCTGGATTTGCTCAATCCAGCTCGCGCATGCTTTGATCTCGGTCAGACGTTCCTGAACAAGTTCGCGCATCTCTTCATTCAAATCGCGCGCACGGTCACCCGTCAGGCGGGCAATTTGCGTCGCCGCGAAGGCGGCTGGCTCGACCTTCTTCCAATCGAGTACCAGCAAGGCTTCGAGCCAGCGGCCAGCGACCTCGGGCGGCACAACTTGATGCGCATTGCCGTAAAGCGACTCTCGGGCTCCGATTCGGCCGATAACCCACCAACCCAGCGCCTTTACAGATGATTTGCGCAGTCTTCCAAGCAGCCAGTCGCCGATTTCCACCTTTCTTTCGATGGGCAACCCTTCGAGCGAAGCGACGAGGCGCAGCATGTCATCCTGACTTCCGGCAATCGCAGTCATCAGGCGGTTACGCCGCTTCGTTGCCTCAGCCAGCAGCGAGGGGCTCAGTTCGTCCAGCAGTTTTTCCTGGATGGCTGTCGGCAAGCCGCCCGCTGCGCGTCGCCACAAGGTCCACCATTCCGACCAGTTCTGGCTCTCGCCTGCGTACTCAATGCCTTGCGGAAGGAGTTGACACAATTGCTCGACGCGCCACTCGTCGAGGGCGTAGCCGAGGCCGGGGCGTAGACAGTAACCGGTGAGATTGAGCCACAAGCGTTCATGCTCGGCCGAACGCCGACGACGGCGTGCGCGCTGCATCAGAGCGTCGAATAGCGCCCGCAAGAGAGGCATATCCCAGTTCTCACGTTTGCCCAGCAGATGTTCCAGCTGGCCGCGCAATTGCCGTACTTGCTTGCGCATTTCCGTCTTTTCCGCTGCCAGAGAACGCGATCCGAAAATGCTTTCAATACACTGAATTGCATCGGGAAAGTTTGGCGGCAAGGCCTCCGCAGAAACCACACAATCGCCCGGTTCACGGCCATCGCCGCCTGCGTCGCTCACGCCACGTAACTGGAATTCGAGCAGCCAGCGTCGACTGGCGTCTTCCAGGTTGACGCAGTGCAGTTCCAGCGTGCCGATTTCGGTCATCGTGCTAATCAATTGCACTCGAACATCGCGCTGCGTATTGCCGGGGGGCGCCTGAACGACGGTGGCAATTGGCGGCAGCAAAATCCAGTCCTCGCCTGTCAGGATGGCGATTTCGCCCGGCTGATATCGGTTATCGGCTACCGTAGAAACGAGGCTAAAGCGAACCGGCTGACCCAGCCGCAGACTGAAAACGCGCTCCGGCAACTGCACTTCGTGCCCTTCCTCGCTGCCACGCGGCAGGATGCAAATGCCACGCTTCTCCTCGCCCTCCCCTTCGAGTACGAGAAAATAACTCCGTGCCGATCCACCACCGATCCGCTGCCCTTGACCCTGGCGAACCAACGCGTAGGCGACTGCACCACGCGCCACCGCGACGTCGGGGTTGTCGTTGTGCAGAACTCGCAACCTATCGCCACGCCAGTCGCCAAGCGCGTCTTGCAATCGCTCGGCAATCGCCTCGGAGCGAAACACGCCACCGTTGAGAAGCAGCGTATCGGGCACCGGCATCCGTTGCCCGCTGCTGTCGTCGGCCAGAGCATCCCGTGACGCATGGGCATGCCGCGTTAGGAAATCGGCGACGTGGCGAGTAATCGCCGGGTCGGCGGGATACGGCAAGCCGAACTCGATGATCGCGGCACGTCGTTGCAGTATCGGCTCATCCGGCGCGACACGAGGGAGAAAACCGTCGACAATCATTTGCCGGACTTCTTCCCGCTTCAGCTCGATTGTCCGTGCGCCGCCGATCAGCCTGGAGCCGCCGCCCAGTAGCGTCAATGGAACCGACTCCGGCGCGTCTGGCGCCAGCAGCAATTCTTTCGCCGCACGGCAACGCGCCACGAGTTGCGAGAAGCGCGCTGCTGTCAGCTTGCCTTCGCTGGCCGGGAGCCGTGATTCAACCAGATGGGCGAGCGAGAGATCCATGTTGTCGCCGCCGAGCATCAAGTGGTTGCCGACACCGATTCGGGTCAGTTCCGGGTCGCCGTCGCGCATCGCGACCTGAATCAAGGTCAGATCGGTCGTGCCGCCACCGACATCGCAAACCATCAGCAGCTTGGTATCAGCAAGTTCATCTGCAAGACAGTGCTGATGGCGATACAGCCAGTCGTAGAAGGCCGCCTGTGGTTCCTCGAGCAGTCGTAGATTGTTCAGCCCCGCCTGTTTCGCGGCTTCCAGCGTCAGTGCACGCGCGCCTTCGTCAAAAGAAGCGGGAACGGTCAATATGAGCTGCTGCTTTTCCAGCGGCGCATGCGGGAAGCGGTGCCGCCAGGCGGCGCGGACATGGGCGAGATAGCTCGCGCTGGCGTCGACCGGAGAGACCTTGTCGACATCATCGTCGGCGCCCCATGGCAGGATGGGCGCCATGCGGTCTACCGAAGCATGCGAGAGCCAGCTCTTGGCGCTGGCCACCAGCCGCCCCGGGACCTGGGCCCCGAGGTCAAGCGCGAAGCGCCCGGTAAGCACCTGATCTGCACTGTCCGCCTCTGTCCATGGCAATTGCAGATCTCCCGGGCTGATTTCTCCCGGCGCTGGATGAAAACGCACGGACGGCAGCGCGGGTCTCGCGGCGACTTGGCCTGGCCCGACCAGTTGCTCGACCTCGAACAGTTCGACGTGCTGTTTCCCAGGGGCTGCGTAGGCAACAACCGTGTTGCTGGTTCCGAGGTCAATGCCGACGATGTAATTCTTATTCATGCCCGGGAAATGGGGTAATCCCAAGTGGGATAGTCACGCACAATCTGGACGCCAGGAACACGAAGGGCGGTACAAACCGGATTCATCACATTCAGTCTGCAGCGCCGCCTCGTACATCGAACTCGACTTTCCAACGTGCCGTGCCGTTGTGCGGCAATGCTTCAAGTTCGAGCGTCCCGGCTTCGGTCAAACGTGCCTGAAGTCTGACGCGAACGACCTCACCCGCCTCGCGGCCTTCGCTGGGCAGGGTGGCCTGAATCTCATCGAGTTCCTGAAGCTCATCGGGCTCCCAGTCATCGAGCAGGGTTCCCACCTGATCCTGACGGCGCACCGACGAGCCGAAGAAGCGAAAGCGAACCTGCTCGCCAACGACCAGGCCGAATTCCTGACTCGACAGGGCGGCTTCACTGCCCTCCTCCATTCCGAAGGGAGCCAGGCACAGCGCCTGGACCGGTGGTTGCATCCCCGGTACGGCGGGCATCGACGATTCAATGGCCACATAGTAAGAACGGGCCGAGCCTCCCCGGATACGAACGCCCTGCCCGCGGCGCACGTAGCCGTAATACGCGGCACCGCGCGCGACGGCCAGATCAAGGTCGGCGCCTTCAAGCGAGCGCGCGGCCGGCGCGCCCTCGGCAGCGAGCCACGAATTGAGCGACGCCAGCGTACGCTGGGCAAGCAATTCGGACTTGAAGACGCCGCCGTTGAACAGCACAGCGGTCGGATGAAGAAACGTCGCGCCGGCCGGCAACTGGCCGGTGAATCCTTCAAGATCGTTTGTTGCGGCGACCTGGCGAGCCAGAAATGCGGCAAGATGACGGGTTATCGCGGCATCCTG
>NZ_FLQY01000372.1 GCF_900089945.1 Candidatus Propionivibrio aalborgensis
TCCTTCCAACCGGGCAAGCGCGGCGGGCTCGTCAGCATTGCTTCCGCCTTGAGCCAGGCACAAGGCGCCGACACCCAATCGCTGCAGTGCGCGACAGACGTTGACCCCCTTGCCGGCAACGTCGACTGTCACTTCGCTCAGCCGATTGACTTCCCCCGGAATCAGCGTGTCGATAGAAACCGTGTGCTGGAGTCCGGGGCTCAGGCAAATGCAGATGACGGACATGGTTCTGGAAACCGTTGTTGAACGTAAAAGACCCGGCGCGAACGTCGGGTCTCGATTATGGCAATGCCATTGCCAAGTGCGATCAGCCGGTGATCACGCGCTCGACTGCCTCGGCCACCTTGGCGGCCGTGATGTCGAGGAATTCGAAGACCTGGCTTGCAGGGCCGCACTCGCCGAAACGATCGATACCGACTACGGCGCCTTCCAGCCCAACGTACTGACGCCAGTAGCCGGTGACGCCGGCCTCGACGGCTACGCGCGGCACACCGCGCGGCAATACCGAGTCGCGGTAA
>NZ_FLQY01000373.1 GCF_900089945.1 Candidatus Propionivibrio aalborgensis
CAAGGCCTCGGCCGGCGGTGGCGGCAAAGGGCTGCGCGTTGCCTTCAACGATACTGAGGCCTCGGAAGGATTTGATTCCTGCCGCAATGAAGCGCGCAACAGCTTTGGCGACGATCGCGTCTTCATTGAGAAGTTTGTTGAGGGACCGCACCACATCGAAATCCAGATCATCGCTGACGCCCATGGCAACACCGTTTATCTTCTTGAGCGGGAGTGTTCGATTCAGCGCCGCCACCAGAAAGTCATAGAGGAAGCGCCGTCGCCATTCATCGATGACGCGATCAGGAAAGCGATGGGCGAGCAGGCAGTCGCGCTCGCCAAAGCAGTCGACTACCAGAGCGCAGGAACCGTCGAGTTCGTTGTCGGCTCGGACAAATCGTTCTACTTCCTCGAAATGAACACGCGCTTGCAGGTCGAACATCCGGTGACCGAGATGATCACCGGGCTCGACATTGTCGAATTGATGATCCGGATCGCTGCTGGCGAAAAACTCCCCTTTGCTCAAGCCGATATCAAGCCAAAGGGCTGGGCCATCGAGTGTCGAATCAATGCCGAAGATCCCTTCCGGGGTTTCATGCCTTCGACCGGGCGACTGATCAGATTCCAGCCGCCGGAAGCCGTCGAAAACGAGGTGCGTGTGGACACCGGCGTATATGAGGGTGGCGAAATATCGATGCACTACGATTCGATGATCGCCAAACTCATCTGCCACGGCGACGATCGCAATCAGGCCATCGAGCGCCTGCGTGAAGCGTTGAACGTCTTCTTGATTCGCGGCCTCAGCTCGAATATCCCCTTCCAGGCCGCGCTGGTGCAGCATCCCCGTTTTGTTTCCGGCATCTTTACAACGGCCTTTCTCGCCGAAGAATACCCGGAAGGCTTCGTCGCTGCCGACGTTCCCTATGACGACCCCGGGTTGCTGGCCGCCGTCGCCGCGTTTGCTCGGCGCCGTTATATCGAACGCGCGGTCAAGATCAGCGACCAGATGCCTGGCCATGAGCGCAAAGTGGGCAGGGACTGGGTGGTAGCCATCGAAGGAACACATCACAAGGTCACTCTTGATCCGATTCCCGGCGGTTATTCGGCCCACTGCGGCGACAAACACTATGACATCGTATCGGACTGGCTTTTCAGGGAACTGGTATTCCGTGGAACCTGCAACGGCAAGCCGTTCTGCATGCAAGTCGAGCGTGACGGTCTGGCGTATCGCATCAGCCACTACGGCAAGCAGGTCAAGGCCGTTGTAATGACGCCAAAGGCAGACCTTCTGCTGGCAAGGATGCCGGTGAAACTGCCGCCGGACCTCTCAAAGTTCCTGCTCTCCCCAATGCCCGGCCTGCTGCGGGAAATTCTGGTTCAGGACAAACAACAGGTTCGCGCCGGAGAAAAGCTGGCTGTCATCGAAGCGATGAAGATGGAAAACATCCTCAAGGCGGAGAAGGACTGTCTGGTAAAGAGGATCGTTGCCGAGCCCGGAGAAATCCTGTCAGTCGATCAAGTCATTATCGAGTTCGCGTAAGTCAATCCATTCGAGGGCTAGAGGCGTATCTGACGCCTCTGCCTTCGAAACGACAAGGCAAAGCCGGGGAGACGTTCTGCACTCCCCGGCTTTTCTTTATTTGAGCCTGTTCAAAAAGCGCTCGGACGACAGTGCTCAGAGCTCAGCGATTGACTGCGCCCATCATGTTCGCGGGATATCGGTCACCACTCGCTGCCTTGAACGGAAACACCTCACTCAGCTCGGCAAGTTGGGCGGATGTAAGTTGAACGTCCAGCGCACCCATGTTTTCTTCGAGATTCTTCCGCCGCCGGGTGCCCGGGATCGGAACGATGTCGTCACCCTGAGCGAGGACCCAGGCCAATGCAAGTTGCGCGGGAGTGCAGCCCACTTCGACGGCAAAGGACTTGACCTTTTCGACCAGCTCAAGGTTCTTCGAAAAATTGCCTCCCTGGAAACGTGGACTCGAACGTCGGTAGTCGTCAGCGGCGAAATCCTCGGGCCGGGTAATCGCGCCAGTGAGAAATCCGCGTCCGAGCGGACTGTACGGAACGAAGCTGATCCCCAGTCGGCGACAGGCGGCAAGCACCTCAAGTTCCGGGTCGCGTGTCCATAACGAATACTCGGTCTGCAACGCGGTAATGGGATGTATGTTGTGTGCGCGCGCAAGAGTGGCCGCGGAAGCCTCGGACAGACCGATGTAGCGCACCTTTCCCTGTCGAACCAGATCGGCGAGCACACCCACCGTATCCTCGATCGGCACATTGGGATCGACCCGGTGCTGGTAATAGAGGTCGATCGTCGTCACGCCGAGACGCTGCAGGCTGCTTTCCACCGCACGGCGCACATACTCGGGCCGGCTGTCGAAGCCGCGCACCAGCGGGTCCTTCGGGTCGCGCAGGATGCCAAACTTAGTCGCGAGGAAGACATCGCTTCTCCGACCTTTGATGGCGCGCCCTACAAGTTCTTCGTTGGTGTGCGGACCGTAGATGTCGGCGGTGTCGAGAAAGTTGATGCCAAGCTCAAGCGCGCGATGGATCGTGGCAATCGATTCGGCGTCGTCTCGCCCCGTATAAAAATCGCTCATCCCCATGCAGCCGAGGCCAAGAGCCGATACTTGCGGACCATTACGGCCCAACTGTCGTGTCTTCATTGACCCCCTTACGGAAAAGCAAGATCGAAGGTTAACACACTGCATCAACCCAGACACCGTTGCTCAGGCAATCATTGGCGGTTTCGCCTGCAAAAAACCTGTCGTGCCTCATAGCCACCTGCGAACGGACTGCTTGTAAGCCACAAACTCTGAGCCGAAGTTAACGGACAACGCCCGCTCCTCGGGTGAGATCTGGAAGCGATTCATGTACGCAACATAGGCGGGCAGAAATGCGAAGACCAGTGTATGGGAGAGAAAGACTGCCCACCCGGTGAGCGCGAGGAGGATACCGACGTACATGGGATTTCGGCTCAGGCCGTAAACACCCGAGGTAACCAGGGCCGACGTGGTGCCGGGTCTGGTGGGGTTGACCGTCGTCCTGGCTTTGCGGAACGCAACCACCGCGATCATGCTGATGACGAGGCCTGCACCGGCAAGGGCGGCGGCGACCACGATACGCCACGGCGAGCCAATTGCCAGCGACGGCACGTTAACAGAGACGAGCCACATGGCGACTCCAAAAACCAGCACGACAGCAACCGGCGGGACTTTGAGTTCGAGAGCGCTCACGCGGTCGAGGCCGATGCACAATCGGAATAGAAAGGGGCGTTTACGGCGCCTCCCTCCCACACCGCCGGACGTACGGGCATGCATCCGGCGGCTGGACCGGACAAATCCCTACCGTGACAGAATCACCAGTTCGACTCATGCTCCGGCGTGGATGAGATACGGTGGATGCTGAGATCTGCGCCATCGAATTCTTCCTCCCGATCAAGACGCAGGCCAATCGTCGACCTGAGCACGCTGTAAACGATCGTACTGCCGACGAGCGCAATGGCGATCGCCATACCGGTCATCAGCAACTGCGGCAAGAACGCGACGCCTCCGAGTCCGCCCAAAGCCTTTTGTCCAAAGATGCCGGCGGCAATGCCGCCCCAGGCGCCGCACAGGCCGTGCAACGGCCAGACACCGAGTACGTCGTCAATCTTCCAGCGGTTCTGGGTCAGTGTGAACATGACGACGAACAATGCGCCGGCGACGCCACCCACCACCAGCGCGCCCATCGGGTGCATGATGTCCGAACCTGCACACACGGCCACCAGACCTGCCAGCGGGCCGTTATGAACAAATCCGGGGTCGTTCTTGCCAAGCACGACCGCCACCAGCGTGCCACCGACCATGGCCATCAACGAGTTCATTGCGACCAGGCCAGAAATCTTGTCGAGCGTTTGAGCGCTCATGACGTTGAAGCCGAACCAGCCAACGGTGAGGATCCACGCGCCGAGGGCAAGAAAAGGAATTGATGACGGCGGATGCGCTGAAACCCGTCCTTCCTTGGTGTAGCGTCCATAACGTGCGCCGAGCAATACCACCGCAGGCAGCGCAATCCAGCCGCCCATGGCATGTACGACAACCGAGCCGGCGAAGTCGTGGAACTCTTCCCCGAAACTGGCCTTCAGCCAAGCCTGAACGCCATAGGCCTGATTCCACGCTATGCCCTCGAAGAAGGGATAGATGAAGGCGACGATCAGAAACGTGGCGACCAGCTGCGGATTGAATCTGGCGCGCTCGGCGATGCCTCCGGAAATGATTGCGGGAATTGCTGCGGCAAAGGTGAGCAAGAAAAAGAAACGGGTCAGCTCGAAACCGTTTTTCTGCATCAGCGTTTCAGCGCCAGCAAAGAAGTTGACGCCGTAGGCAATCGAATAACCGATGAAGAAATAGGCGATCGTCGATATTGAAAAGTCGACGAGAATCTTGACCAGCGCGTTCACCTGATTCTTCTTCCGAACCGTGCCCAGTTCGAGAAAGGCAAAGCCAGAATGCATGGCCAGCACCATGATGCCGCCCAACAAGATGAACAGTACGTCACTACCCGACTTGAGTGCTTCCATGCGACCTCCTGGATTTCAATTTGGGGCACGCTTGCAAGTTCTATTCCATCGAGGCGTGTTCTTATATTTCAATGAGTTAGGAACAAGCCAACAAGGAACTTGGCACCGCGTTGGTGCGCTCGCACTGCAATGTGCACCGAAATGGAACCTCTTCCGTGCCCTATTTTGGCCCGGCACCTGGCGGCAGAAGAACCCACATCTGGCCTTGCTGCTTCATTCGTCCGGCCTGACTGCCCGCATCAGGACCAAAACCCCAGAAAAAGTCGGCACGCACGACCCCGCGAATCGCACCGCCGGTATCCTGCGCCAGCGTCAAACGGCGCAAGGGTGCGGACGAATTGGGCTGTGTCGTGGACAGGAAAACCGGCGCTCCGAGCGGCACATGTCGCGGATCAACGGCAATGCTGCGTCCGGGGGTCAGTGGCACGCCCAGGGCACCTTGCGGTCCGGCGTTTTCATTTCCGTTGGACGGCACTTCGCGGAAGAACACGTAGCTTGGATTTGCATTGAGCACTTCGTCCAGCTTTGACGGGTTGGCTCGCGCCCAGGCCTGAATACCCTGCATGGAGGCCTGGTCAGGCTGGAGCTCACCGCGGTCGATCAGTACGCGCCCGACCGAACGGTAGGGGTGACCGTTCTGGTCGGCGTAACCGATTCGCACCAGCTTTCCATCGGGCAGTTTGACACGACCGGAACCCTGAATCTGCAGGAAAAAGAGTTCAACGGGATCATCCACCCAGAGCAGCACGCGATCAGCGTAGTCCTGTTCGCGGGAAATGATATCTGCGCGGGGATAGTACGGTATGACCTTGTTTCCCTGCAGCCGGCCGCGCAGACGCATGTTCTTCAGATCCGGCAGCACGTCGGCCAGTTCGATGGTCAACAGGTCGGACGGTACGCCCAATACCGGCTGCGCAAAATTCGCACTGCGTCTGCGCGAGCCGTGCAGGAGAGGTTCGTAATAGCCGGTAACCAACCCGTTGGTCGTATTGTCGGGATTGGTCAGCAGGTAGGGTTCGAAACGGGACTCGTAAAAGCGGCGCACCGCAGCGCTGTCATTTGGTGCCAGCCCTTTCGCTTCTTCGCAGGCGGCCCGCCACAACAACCATTGCGGCTTGCTCGCCAAAGCACGGCACGAACTCAAAAAGCCCGGTAGCGAGGCGGCCAGATCGTCCTCCAACCAGCCCGGCAGATCGCTCCAGCGCGCGGCCTGCATCGGCTTGGCCGGTGGCAAAACCACGGGGGTAACTGGTTGTGCCGGACATTGCTGGCACACGGCACACACCGGGCAGGGCGCGACGGGCGCCTCCTTTACCGTGGCACAGGCGGCGAGCAAGGTCGCAAGAAGGATTGCAGCGAGCAGGGGAAGCGCTCTTGTTTGGCTTTTTGACATGGTTTGGCTAAAGTGCAGGGGTTTTGAATCCTGCAAAGTATACCTTCCCGATGAACGATCCGACTCAGCAGCTCGCCAATTTCCTTGCACGCGCCGAAAAGCTGCTTGAGCGTATCGAGCCTTTGCTCCCGCCTGCGTCCCCCGCGCCGGACTGGAAGGCCGCCGTCGCCTTTCGCTGGCGCAAGCGCGGCAAGTCCGGGTATCTGCAAGCGATTCTTCGACCGGCCGCGATCCGCCTTAGGGACTTGCAGGATATCGACGATCAGAAGTCGCGCATCGACGCCAATACGCGGCAGTTTCTCGCAGCGCAGCCGGCAAACAATGTGCTACTCACCGGCGCACGCGGCTCGGGCAAGTCATCATTGATCAAGGCACTGCTCAATGAATATGCCGCGAAGGGACTGCGTGTCATCGAAGTTGAAAAAGGCGATCTGATCGACCTGCCCGACATCGTCGAACTGCTTGAAGGCCGCCCGGAACGTTTCATCATCTACTGCGATGATCTTTCGTTTGACGCCGGAGACGCCACCTTCAAGGCGCTGAAGGTTGTACTGGACGGCTCGATTTCCTGCGCACCGGACAATGTGTTGATATACGCCACTTCGAATCGTCGTCACCTGATGCCGGAGTATTTCGCGGAGAATCTCGAAAGCGAACGAGTCGGCGAGGAGATTCATCCCGGCGAAGCTGTTGAGGAAAAGATTTCGCTCTCTGAGCGTTTTGGTCTGTGGCTTTCTTTCTACCCCTTTGATCAGGATGCCTACCTCAACATCGTCGCGCACTGGCTCGAGCACTTCGGTTGCAGCGCGTCGGAAATCAACCAGGCTGAACGTGAAGCGCTCAACTGGGCCCTGATGCGAGGTTCGCGTAGCGGGCGCGTAGCCTGGCAGTTCGCCAAGGATCGGGCGGGAAAACGTGATTGCAAGTCGATCGGAGGGAAGCGTGGCAAGTGACTGAAGTGATCGAAGTGACGGAAGTCGCCGTGGCCATTCTGCTGCGCGAGATGGACGAAGGTGTTGAATTCCTGCTCGCGCAGCGACCGGAAGGGAAGCCCTATTCGGGCTTCTGGGAATTTCCCGGCGGCAAGGTCGAGCCGGGTGAGAGCTTGCGCGAAGCGCTGGTGCGCGAGCTCAACGAAGAGCTGGGAATCATCGTTGATCGTGCGTGGCCATGGTTGTCCTGTGAGTTCAGCTACCCGCACGCCACCGTCCGCCTGAAGTTCTTTCGCGTCGTTTCGTGGCATGGCGAAATCGCGCCAATCGAGCACAGCGGCTTCGTCTGGATGAAAACTGGCGCCACACCGCCCGTCGCTCCTATTCTGCCCGCCAACGGCCCGATTCTGCGCGCGCTCGAATTGCCGTCAATCTATGCCATTACCAACGCGACGGGGAACGGCATCGATGCGGAATTGGCAAGACTGGAATGCGCTCTGACAGACGGACTGCGACTGATCCAGGTACGCGACAAGACGCTGCCGTCCTCTACGCGTTTGCAACTGGCCAAGGGCGTGGTGACGCTGGCCAGCCGCCATGCCGATGCTCGCGTTTTGATCAACGATGACGAGGCACTGGCGCACGAAGTAGGTGCCAGCGGCCTGCATCTCTCCGCCGGTCGGCTCAAGCAGATCAAGCGGCGCCCGTCATTCGCCTGGGTTGCCGCATCCTGCCATTCGACGGAGGAACTCCAATGCGCGACGTCGCTCGGTCTTGATTTTGTCGTGCTGGGCCCGGTCTCGCCAACTGCCACTCACCCGGGCGCCAAAGGCATGGGTTGGGGCGAATTCGCAAGTCTGATCGAGCAATCACCCCTGCCGGTGTTTGCGCTCGGCGGGATGCGGACGGACATGCTTGAAATGGCCTGGGAATTCGGTGCTCACGGCATCGCGCAGATGCGTGGCTGGGGGCAGTGAGCGCGGTGAATCACTCCGCCGGCGGAGGCTCGTCAACCGGGTCGGCCGTTTCCTGCACAGGTACCCGGTACGATTCCGACGCCCACGCACCGAGATCAATCATCTTGCAACGCTCACAGCAGAACGGGCGAAACCGGTTGTCGGCGCTCCATACCGTCTCGCCGCCGCATTGCGGGCAACTCACCTTGAGCCGATCCCTGGACATCAAAGGTTACAAAAAACGATATCGAAATCGACATCGCTCTCCGCATGCCGTGGGCGGTGATCGTAATCGGGACAAGTAAAACGGATATTCAGGGCGTATTTGTTGGCGCTAATTTCAGGCACATACGGCTCGTGCAGTTCGAGTGACACCCGCACCATCTGGGCGCCGCCACCGCCCAGCATCATCTGGAAAGCGCCACGCTCTGCCACCTGATGCTCCATGCGCCCACTGCCACGCAACAGCCTGAGCACAATAGCCAGCCCGTTGCGCAGCGGCATGAAGGGCTTGAGCCAGCTAAGCAAAGCCTCGCGGCGCACAGCGGAATCCTGATGCATCCAGTAGTGGTAGGTGGGCAAATCGAATTGGCAAACACCGCCCGGAATGACGGCGCGGCTCTTGATGCCCATCAGCCAGTCGTTGTCACGCAAATACTGACCCATCTTGCCGGTCATGCCGAGCAGTGCCGTAGCGGCCTGCTCGATTTCGTAGAGCGCCCCGGACAGCGCTTCTTCTGAAATTTCCGGATTATTGCGGAAAACGAGCAAGGTCTGACGTTGACGCTCAAGTTCCTGAATCAGATCCATCTTGAGGTCGGCACGGCCGGCGACTTCGAGAAGCTCGAACAGCGTCAGCAGGACAACGTGGTGCTCACGTGTACCTTCCTGCTCGACAAAGTAGCTGGCCTTGTCAAACAAATCCTCAAGGCGCAATAGTGTGCGGATGCGCTCATTGAAAGGATACTCGTATGTAATCACTAGGCCGCCAGATGAAAAAATGAGAGAAAAACGCATTCATTCTGAGGCATTTGCAACAAAATCTCAACGGTCCGCATTAACTGTCTACGCTAACTTGGTATGCATATTGTCATAAAACTGTAAGCTCAAGATAATGTCGATGCAAGGCAACAACCTGTGCAATCAATTGCTCCGTTCCTGCCGAATTCAAAACAACGTCATTCGCCGCCGCCAGTCGTTCGGGCCGTGATGCCTGCGTGGCCATGATCGCCCGAACCTCCTCGATCGAGAGGCCGCTGCGGGCCGTGACGCGCGCAATCTGCACATCCTCGTCGCAATCAACGACCAGAATCCGATCGACCCGCTCGCGATAAGCGCCGGACTCAAGAAGCAGCGGGACGACCAGCATCACATAAGGCGCCCTCGCCGCCATTGCAGATTGGCAACGCGCTTCGCTCGCGGCGCGAATCATCGGATGAAGAATGGCTTCCAGCCGGCATTTTTCCGACGGGTCGGAAAAAACAAGTCGGCGCATCGCTGCACGGTCCAGACCACCGTCCGCGAGCAGTACCGAGTCACCGAATGCTGCTTCGATTTCCGGCATGGCGGCGCCCTGCGCGACGGTAAGCTCGTGCGCGATGACGTCGGTGTCCACCACTGCAGCACCGAGAGAAGCAAAGTAGTCCGCAACCGTCGTCTTGCCACTACCAATCCCGCCGGTCAGGCCAACGATCAAACTCATTCCGCAGTCACACCCGCAGCCGCACTTGACTGCGCCTTGCAAACCACCGGCTTGCTCTCAGGCAGCACCCCAAGAATGGCCTGGCTCAGCGAATCGGCCTGTGCGGCAGGTCCTCGAATTACAAGCGAAGCTGTCGTCGGTTTTACGACACGCTCAATATTCCTGGCCGATCGGACGCCCTTTTTGCGCAGCCTTTCGAGCTGCGAAGTCGCCGCCGCATTGCTGGTATACAGGCCCAGCGATATGGCCCGGTTGTACGGCCCGCTCTCCTGCACGACGAAGAACTCGGAAATGTCGAGCTGTTTCAATTCGGCGACTTTTGTGTCCACTTCCCCTTTATTGGCCAATGGAGGAATGATGACCCAATAGCTCGAAGTGCCGGAAATCGCAGTGCGCTCCGACTTGAAAACGGGCAATTTCTCGGCGAGCATTCCTTCAACCTGTGCGACTTCCGCGATCGGCAAATCGCTTAACTCAAGGCAGATATCGACGGCCTTGACTTCTACGACTTTCTTGGGTTTTTCAGGCGGGGTGATTACCTCTGGCGGTTCATCGCGCGATACCACTTTCACCTGATCGGCCAATAGCTGCTGCTGCACTCGCAACGCGTCGGGATTGGAAGACGAGCCCAGCAAGCCTTGGGTCCACGCGAGAAACAACAAGTTGACCAGGATCAAAAGGAAAACAAGGATGCGCATTCGGATTTTCCTCAGGGTCAGCCAAATCTTGGCAAATGCTGCAAGGATTCCTTGATCGCGGCTTCAGGGTAGCTGAAGTCCTCCAGTTCACCTGAAAAATAGCGATCATACGATGCCATGTCGAAGTGGCCATGTCCGGTCAAGTTGAAGAGTATGGTCTTGGCCTCGCCACTTTCCTTGCAGCGCAAGGCCTCGTCGACGGCGGCACGGATGGCATGATTCGACTCCGGCGCCGGAATGATGCCTTCGGCGCGGGCAAACATGACTCCAGCTTCAAAGGTAGCCAGCTGCGGCACGCCCATCGCCTCAATCAGACCTTCGTGATAGAGCTGGGAAACGAGCGGCGAAGCACCGTGATAGCGCAGACCGCCGGCATGGATTCCCGGTGGCATGAAGTCGTGCCCGAGCGTGTACATCTTCATCAGCGGGGTAAATCCGGAAGCGTCGCCGAAGTCATACGCGTAGTCACCCTTGGTCAACGACGGGCAGGACGTCGGCTCGACCGCGACGAGTCGCACCGACTTTCCGTTCCGTCCGCCGCTCGCATTATCGGCGATGAACGGGAAAGCCAGACCGGCAAACGACGACCCGCCACCACAAGGGGCAAAGACGACATCCGGCCAGTCACCGGCGAGTTCGAGTTGTTTCCGGGTTTCCAGACCGATGATCGTCTGGTGCAGCGCCACATGGTTGAGTACCGAGCCGAGGGCATAGTTGGTATCGGCGCGCGAAGCGGCTTCCTCCACCGCCTCGGAAATCGCCAGACCGAGCGAGCCCATGTTATCCGGATCCCTGCTGAGTGCTTCGCGTCCGGTCTGCGTCAGGTTCGACGGGCTGGCGAACACCTCGGCGCCCCAGGTTTGCATCATCGAACGGCGATAGGGCTTCTGCTGGTAACTGACCTTGACCATGTAGACCCGGACGTCGAGCCCGAACATCTGGCCAGCCAGGGCCATCGAGCAACCCCACTGCCCGGCGCCAGTTTCGGTAGTGATGCGTTTGATGCCGGCCTGCCGGTTGTAATAGGCCTGCGCCACAGCGGTATTCGGTTTGTGCGAACCGGCGGGCGAAACGCTTTCATTCTTATAGTAGATTTTTGCCGGCGTCCCCAACATCTCTTCCAGCCTTGCAGCGCGAACTAAAGGCGACGGACGCCACAAACGATAAATCTCGCGTACCGGCTGCGGAATCGGGATCCAGCGCTCACTCGACATTTCCTGTTCGAGAATCGCCATCGGAAAAATGGCGCCCATCTGTTCCGGCGTGGCCGGCTTGCCGTCCGGCCCAAGCGGCGGCAGCGGTGCACTAGGCATGTCGGCAACGACGTTGTACCAATGCGTAGGAATCTCGGATTGGGGCAACACAAAGCGCAACGATTCCATCAAAGCGTCCTGAAAGATTTCTCGGCAAGGGAAGTGCAAGTATAGCCGCGGCCCGAAACTCATGCAGCAGGTGTGCGATTGGCAGGCGAAATTGCAGACGAATTGCAGCTCCCTGGAATATGCCTCGAATTACTATCAACGAATACGCGTATACACGACATGAAGCGGCACCGTCGAAATGCGTATTCGGCACGCGTGGTTCAGAACGAACCGGTGCAACAACTGTTTTCTTAGAATATTCGGCAGCATTTTGGCCAGAATCGATAAGGCATAATCGACAAGCCAAACAACCAACTAGCCTTCTAGAGTATTTGATTGTCGAGATTTTTTACAGGAAGGCTCAAAACTCACCAAGATGACTTCCACATGTCACCAAGAATCAAGGCGTTGGATATTTTGGAACGCATTTTGCTTATAAGACACTAGGGCGTGTTCTCAATTGATCGAATTCTGATATGCCATACACAAGAAGAGGAAGAGAA
>NZ_FLQY01000374.1 GCF_900089945.1 Candidatus Propionivibrio aalborgensis
CGAATTCGCGTCCAAGACGGCCGAAACCCTGCAGGACATTGCTGCCAAGGGTGAAGCGATCGCCACACGCAAGTCGTCGCAGAACGCCATTCAGGCGCTGGCCCCGCTGATGCCGGAGTTCGTCGGCGGTTCCGCCGACCTTTCCGGCTCCAATCTCACATTGTGGAAAGGCTGTCGAACCCTGCACGCCGAAGCCATGGCCGAAGGCGGCAATTACATCCACTACGGCGTGCGCGAATTTGGCATGGCGGTAGTCATGAACGGCATGCTACTGCACGGCGGCCTGCGTCCTTTCGGCGGCACCTTCCTGATGTTCTCCGAATACGCGCGAAACGCCATCCGCATGGCCGCGCTGATGCGCATCAATCCGATCTATGTCTTCTCGCACGACTCCGTTGGTGTCGGCGAAGACGGCCCGACGCACCAGCCGATCGAGCAGACCGCCACCCTGCGCATGATGCCGAACCTGGATGTGTGGCGCCCCTGCGACAGCGTGGAAACCTTCGTCGCCTGGCAGATCGCCATCGAACACCGCACCACGCCGACCGCGCTGATCCTGACGCGTCAAAATCTTCCCCATCAACCTCGCGACGCCGAGCAGATCAAGGCCATTCGCCGCGGAGGCTATGTACTCAAGGAGGCGGTCGGCACACCGCAAGCAGTGATCATCGCCACCGGCTCCGAAGTGAGCCTGGCGGTAGCCGCCCAGAAATCGCTTGCCGAAAAGGGAATCGCCGCTCGCGTCGTTTCCATGCCTTCGAGCTTCGTTTTTGAGCAGCAGAAGGCGGCTTACCGCGACTCGGTATTGCCGCGTGGTGTGCCGCGCGTTGCCGTCGAAGCGGGCGTCACCGGCTACTGGCGCCAGTACGTCGGACTGGAAGGTGCCGTAGTCGGTATCGATCGCTTCGGCGAGTGCGGCCCTGCAAGCCAGGTCTTCGAATTCCTCGGCATCACGGCCGCCAAGGTGGCCGAGGCAGTCGAGCGCGTGATCACCGGC
The DNA here is from genome assembly GCF_900089945.1 of Candidatus Propionivibrio aalborgensis. GTDB lineage: Bacteria > Pseudomonadota > Gammaproteobacteria > Burkholderiales > Rhodocyclaceae > Propionivibrio > Propionivibrio aalborgensis. The sequence goes on from NZ_FLQY01000374.1 coordinate 998, forward strand.
TGATCGCACTTGGCAATGGCATTGCCATAATCGAGACCCGACGTTCGCGCCGGGTCTTTTACGTTCAACAACGGTTTCCAGAACCATGTCCGTCATCTGCATTTGCCTGAGCCCCGGACTCCAGCACACGGTTTCTATCGACACGCTGATTCCGGGGGAAGTCAATCGGCTGAGCGAAGTGACAGTCGACGTTGCCGGCAAGGGGGTCAACGTCTGTCGCGCACTGCAGCGATTGGGTGTCGGCGCCTTGTGCCTGGCTCAAGGCGGAAGCAATGCTGACGAGCCCGCCGCGCTTGCCCGGTTGGAAGGACTGGATCTGCGGCTCATACCTTCCTCCGGACGCCTGCGCACCTGCACGTCGATCGTGGAAGCTACAGGCGCATCCGGACACCGGGTGACCGAGCTCGTCGAACCCTCCTCTACGGTGGATAAATCCTGCGTTATCGCCATGACCAAGACCGTTGAGGACCTGTTGCCGTCAGCAAGCGCCCTGGTCGTTGCCGGATCCAGGGCGCCCGGCTATCCGGCGGGGTACCCTGCTCGTCTGGCCCGTATGGCAACGGAATCCGGAGTGCCCGTCATTCTGGACATGCAGGGCCCCGACCTTCGTGACGCCGTCATCGCCCGACCTGCCGTAGTCAAGATCAATCTCGCCGAATTCGTTGCGACCTTTCTTGCTGACCGGTTCAAGGTCCGGGAACACAGCGGCGCGCTGGCTGAAACGGATGTTTCACCCGACCTCACGAAGGCCATTACCGAAGTGTCGAGGGATTTCGTAACAAGCTTCGTCCTGACCCGCGGCGCCAAGAGCACGCTGCTCATTCGGGACGGGAGTATGCGAGTCCTGCCGGTGCCCCCCCTCACTGCGGGGGAGGTCATCAACCCTATCGGTTCCGGCGACACTTTTCTTGCCGGCATGTTGGCACAGTTGCTGAAGACCGACTGGCCGTCCACATGGGAAAGCACTCCCATGGAGGCGCTGGAAAAAGCGATTGAATTTGCTACTGCCTGCGCCCAGTCCAATGCGCGAACCGCTCGCCCCGGATTCCTTGAAGGGTCATTCAAGGCTTACAGCGACTAGCCCTCTGTCGGAATCGACTTGCCCTTTACATCCCGAGGGAATCGAGAAAGTCGTCCTGGTCTTTGGACTGCGACGGCTGGGGTGGGCGCGCGGAGCCTAGTGCTGACGCCGCGTTAGCCTGTGCAATCAACTCGTCTGGATCGTTGTCCTCCGGCGCCTCGAAATCAAACAGCTTGATGAATTCGGTCCGGTCGATGGCCAGTTCCAGGTAGAAAATGTTGTTGCGACCGGTGTAGAAAGTGACGCGGCGGGCTTCGGGTTTATCGAGATTGGTATCTACGCTGAGCATCACCTGCTTGGACAGGACGAGCATCTTGGGTTGGTTCTGCGTGATGTGCGTTTGCAATTCACGCGACACCTTGCCGGTGAAGTCGCCGACGATCTGGTTCATCAGCTCCCCCATGACGTTGCTGACCTCATCGGAGGTGTGCGAGCTGGCCAGTTCTGCTTTCGACATACCCATATTCAGCATGTAGCTCTCATACAGTTCCATAGCGGCCTGGGACGAGAAGTTGATCACCACGAGGCCGGAAAAGCCTCCGTCGAACAGTACGAAGCAGCCGATATCCGGCTTCAGGCAGGTCTTGGTGATCCGCTGGACCATGCCGGAAAAGTGAATCTGGCTCTGGGTGGCCGCAGTCAGAACCCTGGTCACAGAATTGCACAGACTCAACAGGATGTCTTCGGTGCCAAATACGACGGGGTTTTCTGGTGTACTCATGATTCTGCAAGGCCCCTGATCAGGAAGAATGGCGTATGTATATCATAGCTCCCGACTGGATAGGCATCCGATGCAAAAATTGACTGTAATTGCAGAATACGGATACCCGCTTTTTGATGTTGAAACTTCGTCGTCACCCGAATTTCAGCTTCATGGCCAATACCATACCCGCCAGTACCAGGGTGATGAAGTTGGCCAGAATTACCGGCCACGACTCGATGAGAACGCCGTAAACAAGCCAGATGAAGATACCCAGCGTAAACAAGGAATACATGCCGAGCGAAACGTCTCTTGCCGAGCGCGTTCGCCAGACCTTTAGAACCTGCGGCACAAAGGAGATAGTTGTAAGGATGGCGGCGGCGTAGCCGACTGCGGAAGCCGTGGTATTCATCGAGCACCTATTTTCGCGCAAATTGTGGATCAGCCCGGCCGTCGCCTGCGAGTCATACGCCCTGGCAAGCTACAATCCCGTCTGAAGGGAGATTCATGTGAGCTGGTGGTTAGCGTATATCGGACTGGGCCTTTTTGCCGGATTTTTTGCCGGCCTGCTGGGGATTGGCGGCGGGCTGGTGATGGTGCCGATGCTGGCCATGATGTTTGCCGCACAGGCAGTGTTCCCGCCAAATGAAGTATTGCATCTGGCGCTCGGCACATCCGTCGCGACGATCCTGTTTACCTCGATTTCGAGCCTGCGCACGCACCATCAGCACGGCGCCGTACTCTGGAAAGTGGTCATCCAGATTACACCGGGAATCCTCTTCGGCACCCTGCTCGGCACGCTGTTTGCGTCTAAAGTGCCGGCGAAACCCCTAGCGCTGTTTTTTACAGCCTTTGTCTGTCTGGTTGCCTTGCAACTGGTTCTCGACCTGAAACCCAAAGCCTCGCGTGAGTTGCCGGGGGCCGGCGGCGTTTTTGCCGTCGGTTCGGGCATTGGCGCTGTGTCGGCACTGGTAGCCATCGGCGGCGGCTCGTTGACCGTTCCCTTCCTGACCTGGTGCAATGTGCGCGTACAAAACGCGATCGGAACCTCTGCGGCGATAGGCTTCCCGATCGCCATCGGCAGTTCCCTCGGCTACATC
>NZ_FLQY01000375.1 GCF_900089945.1 Candidatus Propionivibrio aalborgensis
TTACTCGATAATTTTAGCGACGACGCCGGCGCCGACGGTACGACCGCCTTCACGGATGGCGAAGCGCAGGCCTTCTTCCATGGCGATCGGGGCAATCAGCTTGACCGTCATCTGGATGTTGTCGCCCGGCATGACCATTTCAACGCCTTCCGGCAGGGTGATGGCACCCGTGACGTCGGTCGTGCGGAAGTAGAACTGCGGACGGTAGTTGTTGAAGAACGGGGTGTGACGACCGCCTTCGTCCTTGGACAGGACGTACATTTGGCCAGAACCTGGCCGCGTTCGACGTCTTCGCGCTTGGTGCCGCGCAGCAGAACGCCGACGTTGTCGCCCGCCTGTCCCTGGTCGAGCAGCTTGCGGAACATTTCTACGCCGGTGCAGATGGTCTTGACGGTGGGCTTGATGCCGATGATTTCGATTTCTTCGCCGACCTTGACGACGCCGCGCTCGACACGTCCGGTGACGACGGTGCCGCGACCGGAGATGGAGAAGACGTCTTCGATCGGTAGCAGGAAGGGCTTGTCGACGACGCGCTCTGGCGTCGGGATGTAGGCGTCCAGCGCATCGGCCAGGCGCATGATCGAGGCTTCGCCCAGATCTCCGGCGTCGCCTTCGAGGGCCTTGAGGGCAGAGCCTTTGATGATCGGGATGTCGTCGCCGGGGAATTCGTACTTGGAGAGCAGTTCGCGAACTTCCATTTCGACGAGTTCGAGCAGTTCTTCGTCATCCACCATGTCGCATTTGTTGAGGTAGACGATAATGTAGGGTACGCCAACCTGGCGCGCCAGCAGGATGTGCTCGCGGGTCTGCGGCATCGGGCCGTCGGCAGCGGAGCAGACGAGTATGGCGCCGTCCATCTGGGCGGCTCCGGTAATCATGTTCTTGATGTAGTCGGCGTGGCCCGGGCAGTCAACGTGGGCGTAGTGACGGCCCGCCGTCTCATATTCCACGTGCGCCGTGTTGATGGTGATGCCGCGTGCCTTTTCTTCCGGCGCCGCGTCAATCTGCGCGTAGGCCTTGGCCTCACCACCATATTTCTTCGCCAGTATCGTCGTGATCGCCGCCGTCAACGTGGTCTTGCCATGGTCGACGTGACCAATCGTGCCGACGTTTACGTGCGGCTTCGTCCGTTCAAATTTTGCCTTAGCCATTTAAAGTATCCTCACAACCAAAAATCACTTCTTGTTGATCACGGCCTCGGCGACATTTTTTGGCGCCTCGGCATAGTGTTTGAATTCCATCGAGTAGGTCGCCCGCCCCTGTGACAATGACCGCACGGTAGTCGAGTAGCCGAACATCTCGGCAAGCGGAACTTCGGCCTTGATTGCCTTGATCGCCCCTGGAATATCTTCCATTCCCTGCACCACTCCACGGCGACTTGAGAGATCACCCATGATGTTGCCCATGTATTCCTCAGGAGTTTCAACTTCAACCGCCATCATCGGCTCAAGCAGTGACGGCGAAGCTTTCTTCATGCCCTCCTTGAAAGCCATCGAAGCAGCCATGCGGAAAGCATTTTCGTTCGAGTCAACGTCGTGGTATGACCCATCAAACAGGGTGAATTTAACATCTACCACCGGGAAGCCAGCCAGCACACCACTCTTGATCGCGTCCTGCAAACCTTTGTCCACAGCCGGAATGTACTCCCGCGGCACTGTACCTCCCTTGATGGCATCTACAAATTCGTAACCCTTGCCTGCCTCATTGGGTTCGATCTTGAGCCAGACGTGCCCAAACTGACCACGACCGCCTGACTGCTTGACAAACTTGCCTTCCTGCTCAACGGCCTTTTTGATGCATTCGCGATAGGCCACTTGCGGCGCGCCAATATTGGCTTCCACGTTGAACTCCCGCCTCATGCGGTCAACGATGATTTCAAGGTGAAGTTCACCCATGCCCGAAATAATGGTCTGACCGGTTTCTTCATCTGTTCGCACCCGGAACGACGGGTCTTCCTGAGCCAATCGGCCAAGTGCGATACCCATCTTTTCCTGGTCAGCCTTGGTTTTCGGCTCAACTGCAATGTGGATAACCGGCTCCGGGAATACCATCCGTTCGAGAGTAATGATGGCAGCCGGATCACACAGCGTTTCACCGGTTGTTACGTCTTTCAAACCGACGCATGCCGCAATGTCGCCAGCAAGGACTTCTTTGATTTCTTCACGGTTGTTCGCGTGCATCTGCAGCACCCGACCAATGCGCTCTTTGCGGCCCTTGATCGGGTTGTAAATCGTGTCTCCGGATTTCAATACGCCCGAATAAACGCGAACGAACGTCAGTTGCCCAACATAGGGATCAGTCATCAACTTGAATGCTAGCGCCGAGAATTTTGCATCATCAGACGCAACGCGCGAATCCGGCTGCCCGTCTTCCTTCTCACCGGAAACTGGTGGAATATCGGCGGGCGAGGGCAGAAGATCGATCACGGCGTCAAGCATGCGCTGCACGCCCTTGTTTTTGAATGCCGTACCGCAAAGCATGGGCTGAATCTCGCAAGCAATCGTGCGGTCACGCAAACCCTTGATGACCTGCGCCTCGGTCAGATCGCCCGATTCGAGATACTGATCCATCAGTTCTTCGGACGACTCGGCAGCCACCTCGACCATCTTGCTTCGCCACTCATCGGCCTGAGCCTGCAACTCGGAGGGAATCTCGCGGTAGTCAAACTTCATGCCCTGCGATGCTTCATCCCAGTAAATTGCCTTCATCTTGATCAGGTCGACAACACCCTGGAAGTAATCTTCCTTGCCGATCGGTATGACAATCGGAACGGGACTGGCTTTGAGGCGCGTGCCCATCTGCTCGACAACCTTGAAGAAGTCAGCACCCTGACGATCCATCTTATTCACGAATGCAAGGCGAGGCACCTTGTACTTGTTGGCCTGACGCCAAACGGTTTCCGACTGCGGCTGCACACCACCCACGGCACAATAAACCATGCAGGCGCCATCCAGCACCCGCATCGAGCGCTCCACCTCGATCGTGAAGTCAACGTGTCCCGGCGTATCGATGATGTTGATACGATGCTCGGGACGAACAAAATCCATCCCTTTCCAGAAACAGGTCGTCGCTGCCGAGGTGATGGTAATACCACGCTCCTGCTCCTGCTCCATCCAGTCCATGGTTGCAGCACCGTCATGCACTTCGCCAATCTTGTGGTTCACACCGGTGTAATACAGGATGCGCTCGGTGACTGTCGTCTTGCCTGCATCAATGTGAGCGCTAATGCCGATATTGCGGTAGCGGTCGATAGGAGTTTTGCGTGCCACAGTAATAAACCTTCACTAATAAAGAACGATCGTCGGCAGGCCTGCTGCGACGGGAGAAATTGTGCGACTAGAACCGGAAGTGTGCGAACGCCTTGTTCGCATCCGCCATGCGGTGCACTTCATCGCGCTTCTTGACGGCAGCACCACGGTTCTCTGCCGCCTCGAGCATTTCGGCAGCCAGTCGCTGGCCCATTGATTTCTCCGAGCGCTTGCGCGCAGCTTCGCGCAACCAACGCATAGCCAGCGCCATCCGACGGCTGGGGCGAACTTCAACCGGGACCTGGTAGTTGGCACCACCAACACGGCGGCTCTTGACCTCTACCAGCGGCTTGATATTGTTCATGGCCAGACCGAATACTTCGATCGGATCCTTGCCACCCTTGGCAACAATCAGATCGAATGCACCATACACAATGCGCTCGGCAACCGATTTCTTGCCGCTCATCATGAGCGTGTTAACGAATTTGGAAACTTCAACATTGCCAAACTTTGGATCGGGCAGAATATCCCGTTTCGGTACTTCACGACGACGTGGCATAACAACCTCTCAAATATCAATTCAGTTGAAGGGCGATGCAACAAGCGCCACCCCTCGCGGCCGCCCATCCGAACGGCCACTTACTTAAACGGCGATCAAGCCGATTTCGGGCGCTTCGAACCGTACTTCGAACGACTTTGCTTACGATCCTTGACACCTTGAGTATCCAGCGATCCGCGTACCGTGTGGTAGCGTACGCCCGGCAGATCCTTGACGCGACCCCCGCGAATCAAGACGACGGAGTGCTCTTGAAGATTGTGCCCTTCACCACCGATGTACGAAATGACTTCGAAGCCATTTGTCAGACGAACTTTGCAGACCTTGCGTAGCGCAGAGTTCGGCTTTTTTGGCGTGGTCGTGTAAACACGCGTACAAACACCGCGCTTCTGCGGGCAGTTTTCCAGCGCAGGCACTTTGCTCTTGGTTAGCACGGCCACGCGGGGATTGCTCACAAGCTGGTTAATGGTTGGCATATTGCTATCCCTAAATTTCCTGCAATGACTGCACTTTCACGCGCATGACATCTGCAAAAAAACCAAGGCGGACCCAGGGCCGCCTCAGTGATTTTTTTATAACTGGCAGGAGCAATGGTTAGCCCTTGCCGACAAAGACCCGAGATTCTAGGTTCTATCCAGCCCCAAGTCAACCAACGGGAACATCCTGCGTACTCTCTCCAACCGTTTCTGCATCGTCGACAATGCCTTGCGCAGCAGCAAGATCAACTCCCGCCGCATTCTGCTTGCGCATCCGGTGATACGCCAGGCCCGTACCAGCCGGAATGAGACGACCGACGATTACGTTTTCCTTGAGGCCACGCAATTCATCGCGCTTGCCCATGATTGCAGCTTCGGTCAAAACACGTGTGGTTTCCTGGAACGACGCCGCCGAGATAAACGAATCGGTGGACAAGGAAGCCTTGGTAATGCCTAGAAGGACAGGTTCATAGCTGGCCGTAAGTTTGCCCTCGACAAGCATGCGGTCGTTCTCATCAAGCAGGTGTGCGCGCTCGACCTGTTCGCCTTTGATAAACTTGGTGTCCCCGGTGTCAAGCACATTAACTCGGCGCAACATCTGGCGAACAATGACCTCGATATGCTTGTCATTGATCTTAACGCCCTGCAGACGATAGACATCCTGCACTTCGTCAGTGATGTAGATGGCAAGAGCCTCGACACCCTGCAAACGAAGAATATCGTGCGGATCGGGCGCACCATCGACAATCGACTCACCCTTGTTCACAACCTGCCCATCGTGCACCAGGACATGCTTGTCTTTAGGAATCAGATACTCGTGCGAGACGCCGTCAAGGTCAGTAATGACCAGACGCTGCTTGCCCTTGGTGTCCTTGCCAAATGACATCGTGCCAGTATATTCAGCCAGCATTCCAGCATCCTTTGGCGTACGAGCTTCAAAAAGCTCGGCCACCCGCGGCAGACCGCCGGTAATGTCACGCGTCTTGGCGGATTCCTGTGGCAGACGAGCCAGCACGTCACCGACAGAAATCTGCTGTCCATCAAGTACGGTAATGATGGCTCCAACCTGGAAAGTAATGTTTACCGCATGATCGCTACCATGCATCTTGACTTCATCACCAGCGGCATCGAACAGTTTGATCTGTGGTCGCAGGCCCTTGGTCTGCGCCTTGCCACCGCGCTTCGGATCAATTACGACAAGTGTAGATAAACCGGTCACTTCGTCGATCTGTTTGGCAACGGTCACGCCCTCCTCAACGTTCTCGAACTTCACCAAGCCTGAATATTCGGCGATGATCGGACGCGTATGAGGATCCCAGGTCGCCAGCTTAGTCCCGGCCTTGGCCTGCTGCCCATCGGCCACCTGCAACGTGGATCCATAAGGTACTTTATGCTTTTCGCGTTCGCGGCCATTCTCGTCGGTGATCAGAACTTCGCCGGAACGGGTAATAACGATCTTCTCACCCTTGGCGCTGGTGACGTAGCGCATCGAGGCAGTGAAGCGAACCATACCAGCGCTCTTGGTCTCTACTTGGCTGGCAACGGCGGCTCGGGATGCTGCGCCACCGACGTGGAAGGTCCGCATGGTGAGCTGTGTACCCGGCTCACCAATCGACTGCGCGGCGATCACACCGACCGCCTCACCGACGTTGACGGGGGTTCCACGGCCAAGGTCGCGGCCATAGCACTTGGCACACAAACCGTAGCGCGTATCGCAGGTTAGCGGCGTACGCACCTTCACTTCATCAATACCGAGCCGGTCGACCAGATCACACAGATCTTCGTCGATAAGCGTCCCGGCCTCGATAACCGTTTCGTCCGTTTCGGGATCAACCACATCAACAATGACGACACGGCCAAGAATGCGCTCGCGCAAGGCCTCGATAACCTCACCACCCTCGATCAAGGCCCTCATGGTGACGCCATTTTCGGTGCCGCAATCGTTCTCAATGACGACCAGATCCTGGGTCACGTCAACCAGACGACGGGTCAGATAACCTGAGTTCGCGGTTTTCAGTGCCGTATCCGCCAAACCCTTACGTGCGCCGTGCGTCGAAATAAAGTACTGGAGAACGTTCAGGCCCTCACGAAAGTTTGTGGTAATGGGTGTTTCAATAATCGAGCCGTCCGGCTTCGCCATCAGGCCGCGCATGCCCGCCAACTGGCGAATCTGTGCAGCAGAGCCGCGCGCACCGGAGTCGGCCATCATGTAGATGGAGTTGAACGATTCCTGCTTGACCTTCTTGCCATGGCGATCAATCACTTCTTCGTGACCGAGCTGATCCATCATGACTTTGGCCACCTGGTCCCCGGTACGGCCCCAGATATCGACAACCTTGTTGTACCGCTCTCCGTTGGTTACCAGTCCATTGGTATACTGGCTTTCAATTTCCTTAACTTCCTTTTCGGCGGTGGCGATGATTTCGCTTTTCTGGGCTGGCACCAGCATATCGTCCGAGCAAATCGAGATGCCCGCGCGCGTCGCCAGCCGATAGCCGTTCTGCATCAGCTTGTCGGCAAAAACAACCGTCTCCTTCAAGCCACAACGACGGAAGGCGGCGTTGATCAGCTTGGATATTTCCTTCTTCTTGAGCGGCCTGTCGAGCACGCTGAACGGCAGACCCTTCGGCAGAATTTCAGATAGCAAGGCGCGGCCGACGGTCGTATCGTAGCGCGTGAGTGATTCCTTCCAGCCATTGTCGCCGTCTTTCTCATACTCCTTGATTCGCACTGAGATTTTGGCGTGCACATCGACATCCCCGGAATGCATGGCACGCGTGATTTCAGCGAGGTTTGCAAAAACCATCCCTTCACCCTTGGCGTTGATGCGCTCGCGAGTCGCATAGTAAAGGCCAAGAACGATATCCTGAGAAGGAACGATGATCGGTTCGCCGTTAGCCGGAGACAATACGTTGTTTGAGGCCAGCATCAGGGTGCGGCATTCCATCTGCGCTTCAAGTGATAGCGGAACGTGGACGGCCATCTGGTCACCGTCGAAGTCAGCGTTGAACGCCGCGCAAACGAGTGGATGCAACTGGATCGCCTTCCCTTCAATCAGCGTCGGTTCGAAGGCTTGAATACCCAGACGATGCAGCGTAGGCGCACGGTTCAACATGATTGGATGCTCACGAATTACGTCTTCGAGAATATCCCACACCACCGGTTCCTGCATTTCGACCATCTTCTTGGCTTGTTTGATGGTCGTGGCCAACCCCATCAGTTCAAGCTTGTTGAAGATAAAGGGCTTGAACAACTCGAGCGCCATCAGCTTCGGCAGACCGCACTGATGAAGTTTGAGTTGCGGACCGACCACGATGACAGAGCGTCCGGAGTAGTCGACACGCTTGCCGAGCAGGTTCTGGCGGAAACGGCCGCCCTTTCCCTTGATCATATCGGCCAGCGATTTCAGCGGGCGCTTGTTGGCGCCGGTCATGGCCTTGCCGCGACGACCGTTGTCAAGTAACGAGTCCACGGCTTCCTGTAGCATGCGCTTCTCGTTGCGTACGATAATCTCCGGGGCTTTCAGCTCAAGCAGGCGCTTCAAGCGGTTGTTGCGGTTGATTACCCGACGATAGAGATCATTCAGATCGGATGTGGCGAATCGACCGCCGTCAAGCGGCACCAACGGACGCAAATCCGGGGGCAGGACCGGTAGCACCTCGAGCACCATCCACTCCGGCTTGATACCGGATTTCTGGAAGCCTTCGAGAATCTTAAGACGTTTGGAGAATTTCTTGCTCTTTGTTTCCGAAGTCGTGGTTTCAAGTTCAGCGCGCAGGCGATCAACTTCGCTATTCAAATCGATTGAACGCAGGAGTTCACGAATGCCTTCGGCACCCATTGCCGCGTAGAAGTCGTCGCCGTACTCCTCCACCTTGGCCAGGCAGTCATCTTCCGTCAGCAACTGAGCCCGCGTAAGCGGCGTCATGCCCGGATCGCAAACCACAAAGGCTTCAAAGTAAAGCACGCGCTCGATGTCGCGCAAGGTCATGTCAAGCACCATGCCGAGACGGCTCGGCAAGCTCTTCAGGAACCAGATATGGGCGACCGGCGAAGCCAGTTCGATGTGCGCCATCCGCTCCCGACGCACCTTGGACAAGGTCACCTCAACACCGCATTTCTCGCAGATCACACCACGATGTTTCAGTCGCTTGTACTTGCCGCACAGGCATTCGTAATCCTTTATCGGACCAAAAATCTTGGCGCAGAACAAGCCATCTCGCTCCGGCTTGAAGGTCCGGTAGTTGATTGTTTCCGGTTTCTTGACTTCACCGTATGACCAGGATCGAATCTTGTCCGGTGAAGCCAGGCCGATGGTTATCGCATCGAATTGTTCTTCCTGCGTTACCTGTTTAAACAAATCAAGCAGTGCTTTCATCTTTCACTCCGATCAGGGTGATAACCCGAATTCCAAAATGCTGCTGTCAGGGCTATATCCAACGTCTTCTTAGTCACCTAACTATGCCGGCGGACTTCTCAATAGCGATCAAGGTCAATATCAATCGCCAGCGAACGAATTTCCTTGACTAGCACGTTAAATGACTCGGGCATGCCGGCGTCGATCTTGTGATCGCCCTTGACGATGCTCTCATAAACCTTGGTCCGGCCATTTACATCGTCCGACTTGACCGTCAGCATTTCCTGCAGCACATACGAAGCACCGTAGGCTTCGAGAGCCCACACTTCCATTTCGCCGAAGCGCTGTCCGCCAAACTGTGCCTTACCACCCAACGGTTGCTGGGTAACCAACGAGTACGGCCCTGTTGAGCGAGCATGCATCTTGTCATCAACGAGGTGATGCAATTTCAGAACATGCATATAACCGACAGTGACCTGGCGCTCAAAGCGTTCGCCCGTGCGGCCGTCAAACAAGGTCATTTGTCCTGATTCCGGCATTCCCGCCAATTTCAGCATTTCCTTGATTTCCTCTTCCTTGGCCCCATCGAACACTGGGGTTGCAAAAGGAACGCCCTCTTCCAGATTGCCGGCCATTTCAAGAATTTCGGCATCATTCAACTCGCCAAGGTTCTCGGGCCTGCCATTGCTGTTATAGATCTGTTCAAGGAAGGCACGCACTTCCTTGGCGTTTGCCTGGCGACGCAGCATCTCGCCAATCCTGAAGCCGAGTCCCTTGGCGGCGAGCCCCAGGTGAACTTCCAGAACCTGGCCGACATTCATCCGCGAGGGAACCCCCAACGGATTCAGAACGATATCGACCGGACTGCCATCGGCCATATGCGGCATGTCTTCAACCGGCACGATGCGGGAAACGACGCCCTTGTTGCCATGACGGCCAGCCATCTTGTCACCTGACTGCAGGCGACGCTTGACGGCCACGTAGACCTTGACCATTTTCTGAACGCCTGGTGGCAATTCGTCGCCCTGAGTCAATTTCTTGCGCTTCTCCTCGAAGGCGATGTCAAATTCCTTGCGCGTCTGTTCAAGGCCCTCGCGCAGGGATTCAAGCTGCTGAGCGACTTCGTCGTCAGCCATTCGTATATCGAACCAGTGATGGGCGTCAATCCCGTCGAGGTATTCCTTGGTGATTACACTTCCCTTGGCCAAACGTTTCGGGCCGCCGTTGGCAGCCTTGCCAACGATATAGCGCTCAACGCGGGCGAAGGCATCACGCTCGACAATACGCAACTGGTCGGCAAGGTCGAGCTTGTAACCCCTCAGGTGATCGTCAATGATCGACTGCGCGCGCTTGTCGCGCTCGATTCCTTCGCGGGTGAACACTTGAACATCGATGACCGTGCCCGCGATGCCGGATTGCACCCGCAGCGAAGTGTCCTTGACGTCGGAAGCCTTTTCGCCAAAGATCGCGCGCAGAAGTTTCTCTTCGGGCGTCAGTTGGGTTTCGCCCTTCGGAGTGACCTTGCCGACCAGTACATCACCGGCCTCGACTTCAGCGCCGATGTAAACGATACCGGACTCGTCAAGACGAGACAGTTGCGACTCGCCCAATGATGCAATATCACGGGTAATTTCTTCCGG
>NZ_FLQY01000376.1 GCF_900089945.1 Candidatus Propionivibrio aalborgensis
CCTCTCCAGCGAGGAAGCACGTCAGCGCGCCGCTGGCAAGCCCTATTCCTTCCTGCATATTTCCAAGGCCGAAATCGACCTGCCGCCTGACGTCGACCACTACGCGCCCGAGGTCTATGCCCGATCGGCCGAAAACCTCAAGACGCTGATCGATTCCGGCGTGATCGTCCGCGACGCCAAACCCTGCTACTACGCCTACCGGCTGCAAATGGGCGAGCACACGCAGACCGGCCTGATCACCGTCGCCTCGGTTGCCGACTATGACAGCAACCGCATCCGCAAGCACGAATTCACGCGCCCGGATAAGGAAGACGACCGCGTACGCCAGATCGAGGCGCTGAACGCGCAGACCGGACCGGTGCTACTGGCGCACCCGGATAACGACGATGCCGAACAATTGATTGCTGCCGCAGTAACAGGCGATCCGGTTGCAGACGTCACGGCCGACGACGGCATTCGCCACAGCGTCTGGCTGATCGACGATGAAAGCGCGATAGAACGCATCGGCGCCGTATTCAGCGCCTTGCCCAACCTCTACATCGCTGACGGTCACCACCGTTCGGCGGCCGCATCGCGCGTTGCCGCGGCCCGCCGTGGAACGGGCAGCCAAGGCCGACCGGATTCGGCCGAGTACTTCCTGGCGGTGATCTTCCCCGCCCGTCAGATGCGCATCATGGACTACAACCGCGTGGTCACCGACCTCAACGGACAATCGGTCGACGACTTCCTCAGGGCTGTCGGCGTGCGCTTCACCGTGACGCCATCGACTGCCCCGGTCAAGCCCGAGCACACTGGTGTCTTCGGCATGTACGTTGATCGGCGCTGGTATCACCTGACGATCCGCCCCGATCTCGTCCCAACGCTGGACCCGGTGCGGCGCCTTGACGTATCCGTACTTTCCGATCAGCTTCTCGGGCCAATCCTCGGCATCACCGACCTGCGGCGCGATACGCGCATCGATTTCGTCGGCGGCATCCGCGGGCTCGGCGAGCTGGAACGGCGCGTCGACCAGTGTGGAATCGACGACAACAAGGCTATCGCCTTTTCCATGCATCCAACGCCAATGGCCGACTTGATGTCGGTCGCCGATGCCGGCGAAGTCATGCCGCCCAAATCGACCTGGTTCGAGCCGAAACTGGCCGACGGTCTGGTGTCGCATGTGCTGGACTGAATGACGGAAAACCTGGATCGGCTGGCCAGGTTCCTGCGCGACCTGGCGCAGGCACTGCACATCAGCGGCATGCCGACGCATGATCTCGAACGCCACTTGAATGGCATCGGGCAGCGCTTCGGTGTGCGCGTCGAATGCTTTGCGGTACTGACCATGCTGACGCTGAACATTACGGACGAAGACGCAACGCAACGCGTTGAAATGTTGCGCCTGCCACCCTACGACTTCAACATGGTGCGCCTGATTGCCCTGGAAAAACTGATTCGCGAAATGGAAGGTATCGGCAGCCTGGGTCGCTGTGAAGTGCAGCTCAATGAAATCATCAGCGCACCGCCACGCTGGTCTGGCGCGGCGTTCGTCTTCCTTGGCTTTCTGCTCTCCGCTTCCGTGGCCGTACTCCTGCGCGGCGGATGGACCGAGATACTGTGCGGCGGTACGGTGGGCATGCTCTTTGTCGGCGGCCAGCTCGCACTGGCTCGTGTTCCACGTCTCGGGCCGGCAGCACCGGTTATCCTGTGTACCGTAGCGGCTATCTGCGCCCATGCGCTCAGCCTGGTATTCCCCCAGCAAACCCCGTTCATCACCGCCGTAGCCGGCGTTGTTTTTCTACTTCCGGGTTTTACGCTGACCATCGCCATGTCCGAACTGGCCACCCAAAACCTGCTCGCCGGCACCGGGCGACTGGCCGGAGCGTTCATCCTGTTGTTCATGATGGGCGCCGGGCTGGCGATCGGCACGCAAATCAGCCAGCACCTCTTCCCGGCGCACACTACAGGAACGTTCGCTCTGGTGCCGACCTGGGTCATCTGGCCGGCCATCGCTGCGCTCGGAGTTTCGATGCTCGGTCTTTTGCAGGCGCCGCTCGCCTCCGTACATGCGATGATTGGCGGCAGTCTGCTGGCCTGGACGGTGTTTTCGCTGGTCGGCGCCGTTCTCGGCAACGTCGTCGGCGCCTTCGTCGGCGCGCTCGCCGTGGCCAGCGCGGGCCACCTCTATACCTATCTCACCGGCCAGTCCAACCTCCTGGTGAAAATTCCCGGCCTGATCACCCTGGTTCCCGGCAGTATGGGATTTCGCGGCCTGCACGCCCTGATGGAAAAAGACAGCGCCGGTGGCATCAGCCTGATCACCGACATGGTCCTTACGGGTGCCGTGCTGGCTGTGGGATTGCTGCTGGCCGACAACATCGCGCCCTTGCTGTTCACCCGACGCGATGTCCGGAAGAATACGGTGCGCTGAATCCGGCAGTCACGTGCAAAAGGCGCCCCACATGAGTCGGAGAGTGACTTGCCAAATCAACCGAGTCGTGACGGATAATGCGCGGCCATGAATACCACTTTGCTTCCAAACTCGAATATCTGGATTGCGTACGGCGGCGTCCTGCTGTTTCTTGTAGCTGGCAGTGGCATAACCCGTTATCTGGTGAACGCTTTTCCTGATCGTGATTACACGAACTTGCGTCTGCGAGTGCGTACATGGTGGATGATAGTGCCCGCATTGATAGGAGCGCTCACGATAGGGCCAACCGCCATAGTGCTTCTATTCGCGATAGCCAGTGCTGTCACCCTCCATGAATATCTCGTACTCACCGGGAGCAGCCATCAGCCTGTTCCGGTTCTAGCTGCCATCTACGCGGCAACACCGATCCTTTATGCATTGGCCTACTACGCCGACAATGTAAGCATCGGTTTATTCATTCCGCTCTATTGCCTGCTGCTTGTCAGCGTGATCTTTGCTGTCCGTCGCGGCGCAGGCGTTTGGCGTACCAGCGCTACGGTTCTTCTGGGCGTCTTTTTGACTGTCTTTTGCCTCAGCTACATTGCTCGACTTGTCACGCTCTCCGGTGGGAACGGCCTGGTACTCTTTCTCTTGATGATCACTCAATTGAATGATGTATCGCAATATATATCGGGAAAGATGTTTGGTCGCACACCACTCGCGCCTACACTGAGTCCAAACAAGACGCGGGAAGGTATGCTCGGCGGGCTGGCCACTACAGCGGTAATCGCATCATTTCTTGGTCCCTTGCTAACTCCATTGAGCAGCCTGATTGCTGTCATTTATGGCACTGCCCTTGCGTTGGCTGGCGTTGCAGGTGACCTGACAGTTTCTGCGATCAAGCGCATGGCAGGGGTTAAGGACGCAGGCAAATTATTGCCCGGCCACGGCGGATTCTTCGATCGCGTCGATAGCCTGATCTATACAGCACCGCTGTTCTTTTATGGCATCCTGGTTTGGCAGGAGATGCAACCATACTGAAGGTTTTTGCGCCGTGCCACCCCTTGTCGTATTCCATTTTTTTCGGAGTCATCATGGACTGTTTTCTTCGCCGTATCACTATTATTTCTAGCATGCGCACTTTCGTCGAAACACGATTTGTATGGCGCAAATTCTTGCCTGTCTTGGCCATTTATGCGGGGCTACTGGCAGGAACCGTTTATGCTGACGACAATGGGCATGAGGAAGACCGCAAGCAACTGCGCGCTTTGATGAACGAAGTTGAAGCCGGCATTAACGCGCAAGATGTCGACCGATTAACGGCGATGATGGCAGACAACGTAACAGTGACTTGGCTGAATGCGGAAGTTTCGCGTGGAAAAAGCGAAGTGAAAGCGTACTACTCGCGAATGGTTGGGGGCGAGGGCGCAATTCTGAAGAAGTATGAAACCAAAGTATCACTGAGCGCGCCAGCGCACTTTTACGGTGACGTTGCCGTAGCTGACGGGAAAGTCGACGATGCGTTTTACCCCCACAAACGCGACCTGTTCCACCTCGATTCTCGATGGAGTTCAACTTTAGGCAAAATCGACGGCAATTGGAGAATCATCACCTTGCATCTGTCGGCAAACGTCTTCACCAACCCACTGATGGCGGAAGCCGAGCGCTGGATCTGGTTCGCCGGCGTCGGAGGCGTCCTTCTTGGCAGTCTGGCCGTATTTACTATCGGTTACCTGCGACGACGCCAATGACGTCTTCACAGCAACCCGCGCATGCTGCGTTCAATCATGCCGAGTTGCCTCGCGTCGCAAGCTTGATACAAAACCAATGATCTCGACCTACGCGCTGAAGCAGCGTTTCCAGTCCTATCTTAGGCCCTTGGTAGATCGCCTTGCGCAAACGAATATCTCAGCGAACACGGTGACGCTTTGCACCATGACGGCATCTTGCCTATTGGGGCTATTGCTGTTTTTTTCCGAGCAGGAGACCTTGTTCCTGTTGCTGCCATTGTGGATGTTTGTGCGCATGGCCCTCAATGCAATTGACGGAATGCTCGCTCAGGAGCACGGCCAAAAATCGCGAATGGGAGCCTACCTGAACGAACTCACCGATGTAATCTCTGATGCCGCTCTGTATGTGCCCTTTGTTGCCGTTCCGCCGTTTGGCTGGCCCAGTGTCGGCGCAGTAATATTCCTTTCCACCTTGTGTGAATTCGCAGGCGCACTTGGCTTGTCGATAGGCACGTGCCGCCGCTACGATGGCCCGATGGGAAAGAGTGACAGGGCAGTGGTATTCGGCGTCCTTGGCCTCGTTTATGGAATGGCTGGTCAGTTGCCCTCGTGGGCTTTCTGGATCATGCCGGCCATGGCGATTTTGCTTCTAATCACAGCCTTCAACCGCGTTCGCAGCGGATTGGCAGACTTATAGAATCTCTGAAGATATCATTCGATATGAGTGCACCTCGTCCCAGTCTGGAAGCCAGTTTCACAACGCATGATGGCGTTCCCCTGTTCTATCAACACTGGCCGGCCGAGCGTACGCCGCGTCGCGGTGCAATAGTCATCTTCCACCGGGGGCATGAACATTCCGGCCGCATGGCACATCTGGCCAGCGAACTGGATCTCCCGGATTTCGACTTCTTTGCCTGGGATGCACGTGGCCATGGTCGCTCACCGGGAGTTCGTGGCTTTTCGCCAAGCCTTGCATGTTCAGTACGTGACGTGAATACTTTTGTCAGGCACATCGAATCGAGCCACGGTGTGGCCACGGATGACATGGTGATTCTCGGCCAAAGCATAGGCGCTGTGCTGGTCGGCGTCTGGGCGCATGACTACGCCACACCGGTCCGTTGTCTGGTGCTTGCCTCGCCGGCCTTCAAGGTCAAGCTTTATGTTCCGTTTGCCGTACGCGGCCTGAGTCTCGCCCATCGCCTATTGGGCAATTTCTTTGTCAGCAGTTATGTCAAGTCCAGGTTTTTGACGCGCGACGTGCAACGTCAAGAATCGTACGATGCAGACCCTCTGATCAGTCGCTCCATTTCCGTAAACATGTTGCTGGATCTATACAGGACTGCTCCACGCATCATCGCCGACGCGCAAGCCATTACGGCACCCACATTGCTGCTGATATCGGAGAAAGATTGGGTCGTGCATCACGCCCCGCAACATGAATTCTTTTCCCGCCTGGGGAGCTCGATAAAGGAAAAGCATGTCCTCACCGGATTTCTGCATGACACCTTCGGCGAATATGACCGGCGAGCAGCCATAAACACAACCCGGGAGTTCGTTCTCCGCCAGTTCGCGGCGCCATTGTATCGCCCGGATCTTCGCGCGGCTGACCAGCATGGAGCCATGTACGACGAAGCGGTAGCCCTTTCACGACCGCTTTCACTACTGTCGCCCCGCAGCCTCTACTGGAGTCTGTCACGCTTGAATATCAGGTTTGGAAGCTTGTGGTCAGCCGGGCTTCGCCTCGGCCGTCAAACGGGCTTCGATTCCGGAAGCTCGCTTGACTATGTCTATCGCAACAAGCCGACGGGGCACGGCATTGTTGGCCGGCTGATCGACAAGATCTATCTGAATGCCATCGGCTGGCGCGGCATTCGCCAGCGCAAACAACACATCATGGAGTTGTTGTGTCTGGCGATGGAAAATTTGTATCGGGATCGGCAAGCCGTCAGAATCCTTGACATCGCTGCCGGACACGGCCGCTACATTTTCGATGCCTTGCAGCACTATCCACGACGTCCGGAGTCGATTCGCTTGCGCGACTTCGACAACATGAACGTAAAGGATGGCACGGCCTTGATCAGAGCGAGTGGCTTCGAAGACATCGCCCAGTTCGTCGCTGGTGACGCATTTGATGCCACTGAACTCGCGGCGACGACGCCACCAGCCAGTGTCGGCATCGTTTCCGGCTTATACGAACTGTTCCCAGAGAATGACGCCGTCAGCCGGTCGCTATTCGGGCTTTCCAAAGCTATTGGGGCCGGCGGGTATCTGATTTACACAGGGCAGCCCTGGCATCCACAACTCGAACTCATTGCTCGTAGCCTCACAAGTCATCGAGGCGGAAAACCGTGGATTATGCGCCGCAGGACGCAAGCCGAAATGGACCAATTGGTTGCTGAGGCTGGATTTGAGAAGCTTGAGCAACGCATCGACGAGTGGGGTATCTTCACCGTAGCCTTGGCGCAACGACGACCCGCATGACAAGAGGAGCGTTACCGGAAACCCTGCCAGATGCACAGCCATGGCAGTTGTTGAAACGCAGCATCGCATGGCTGCTATTTCTCGGACCCTTCTTCTTTATTTCCTACGGCTTCGCGAATTGGTGGGCAGAAACGCAATCGCACGCGAGAACCTTGGTCTTTGATTGGGAAAGCAGCATCCCGTTCGTCGGCTGGTCCATTGTTCCTTATTGGTCGATCGATCTGCTCTATGGACTATCCTTCCTGCTTTGTCGAAGTCGGAGGGAGGTCGACTGTCACGCCCGTCGACTATTCAGCGCCCAAATCATCGCCATTTCCTGTTTCATCGTCTTCCCTCTCCGCTTCAGTTTCGAAAAACCACCACTGACTGACAGCGCTTACCAGACGCTATACACCGCCCTTGCCGGATTTGACAAACCGTTCAATCAGGCGCCATCCCTGCACATTGCGCTTCTCATTGTCCTTTGGGTGCGCTATGTCACGGTCGACAGCAACGCTTTGAGGCATCTCGTGAATCTATGGGCCATCCTAATATTCGTATCCGTCCTGACAACCTACCAGCACCATTTCATTGACATTCCGACAGGCGCACTACTTGGTTTGTTTTGCCTGTGGCTGTGGCCGGACGAAGGACCGTCACCTTTAGCCCGCTGGAGGTTTTCCGCCTCCCCGGAACGTCGGCGGCTTGGCGCTCGTTATGTGCTAGGGGCTTCGCTTTGCATTGCTTTTGCGTTGTATGGTGAAGCGCAAGATTGGCGACTATGGTTACTCTGGCCGGCGATTTCTTTGCTGTTGGTCGCCCTGATTTACTTTGGATTCGGTCCAGAAGGCTTTCAAAAACGGAATGGGCGATTGGGCATTGCCACTGGCTGGATTCTTGCACCGTACATTGCCATAGCCTGGCTCAACTCTCGAATCTGGACATTCAGACATCCGAAGCCCGATGCAATTATGGAGGGCCTTTGGCTCGGAAGAATGCCTACGCGAAAAGACATGAGGGCTGGCCATTTTGAATCCTTGCTTGACCTGACCGCTGAACTATCCGCACCGAGCGGCAACTGGACAATCCAAAACCTGCCATGGCTCGATCTCGTGACGCCCGATGTAACGCAATTGCGACTTGCCGCGAATCAGATCGAGGCGTTGCATAGCAAAGGCCCGCTGCTCGTATGCTGCGCCCTCGGCTTCTCGCGTTCGGCGAGCGCTGTCGCCGCATGGCTCTTACTCAGTAAGAGGGCGTGCAGCGTAGACGCAGCGATCGCAATGGTTGCCGCTCACCAACCACAACTTGTGCTCGGACGGACGCATCGTGCGATGCTTGCAGATTTTCATCAGGCACTACCTGAATTGCCTTAGGGAAGCGCTGAACAAGCCGCCGCAAAGTTTGGCGACGAGGGTAAGTTGAGATGAAATTGTGATTCGTATCGAGTTTTCATCGGATAAATGGCCTGTTTTGGGCCTTGATGCGGGGAATTTCCCGGCATTCTGCTCATGTCGGACGCACCTGTCGCGTGAGCGGTCGTCCCCATTTGTTGATGTTGAGCATGGCCAGCATGGCGAAGGCTCGATTGGCATTCTTCGCCAAGCCGCGATAGCGAACCTTGGCGAAGCCCCAGAGACGCTTCAAGGTCAGAAATGGGTGTTCGACCTTGGAACGTACACTCGACTTTCGTCGGTTTGTGGCCTTGTCAGCGTCGGTCAGCGGACGGTTCTTGTAGGCGCGTTTGTTGGTGAAGTCTTTCGCCTTCGGCGCAATCGCCTTGAGTCGTTCCCGTTGCGCCTTGCCCCGGTAGGCGCTATCGCCGTAGAAACGAGTTTCTCCGCCATGCAGAAGATTCGGTACTTCATGGCTGTCATGAACATTGGCCGCAGTGACACTCGCGCTATGAACCAGACCGGTCTTGCTGTCCGCCCCGATGTGCAGCTTCATCCCGAAGTGCCAGTCGTTACCTTTCTTGGTTTGGTGCATCTGCGGATCGCGGCTCTTGTCTTGGTTCTTGGTCGAGGGCGGTGCGGCAATCAACGTGGCGTCGACAATCGTGCCGCCAGAAAGTCTCATGCCATTGGCCATCAGCAATTCACCGACTTTGGCAAACAGCGCGGCACCGAGATGGTTGGCTTCAAGCAGGCGGCGAAAATGAAGCAGCATCGTGGCATCAGGTGCCCGCTCTCGACCCAGGTCGATCCGGCAGAACTCGCGGAACACCGGAACATCGTAGAGGGCATCTTCGCACGCTTCGTCACTCAGGTTGAACCAGTTGGCGATGCAGTACATCCGCAGCATGCGCTCCAAACCCACCGGCGGACGACCATTTCCCGCCTTCGGGTACTGCGGCTCAATCAACGCGCAAAACTCGACCCACGGTATCAGCCTTTCCATGCGCGCCAGAAACTCGGCCTTGCGCGTCGCTCTGCTGTGTTTCTCGAATCCCTGCATTGCCGCCAGCGTCATTTGCTTCATCGTCTCATCCCTTGGGATCAATCCTCTTTATCGGACAATATGACGAAAGAACCGTTCACCCCTTGCGCTACTTGTTCAGTGTTTCCTTATTGATCCGGCCAGCTGAAGTATGAAGTTTCAGGCGGCATATTTGACACGGGGGTCGTG
>NZ_FLQY01000377.1 GCF_900089945.1 Candidatus Propionivibrio aalborgensis
ACCCTGATTCGTGTGCTGCGGGTGCTGGGCGCCGCGTCCGGGCTGGATAGCCTGATTCCGGAGTCCGGGCCCAGACCGATGGATTTGTTGAAGCGCAAGGGTAAGGTCCGGCAACGGGCTTCGGGCCAACGTGCCGCAAAGGCGACCGGCAAATCGTGGAGCTGGGATGAGAAGCCCTGAGCACGCTTGCGAGAAACCATGAGCACGCTTGCCGAAGTCAGGCTGTGGGGCAAAAGCGCAAAGCGGCATTCAGGTCGCGCCGATCGTGATGCCGCCTTCCCGGCGCGTGTACCGCTTCCCCGAGCTTTCCCGTCCGACTTTTCTCGGGCTGCCCGGCCTGCTGGCCGACTCGCTGCCCGACAAATTCGGCAATGCGCTGATTGATGCCTGGCTGGCATCGCAGGGGCGGCAACCGGGTTCCTTCAACGCCGTCGAGCGGCTTTGCTATACCGGCGAACGCGGCATGGGGGCGCTGGAGTTCGCCCCGGCCATCGGCCCCAGGGCAAAGGAGACAACGCACATTGAGGTCGGCAAGTTGGTCGAGCTTGCGTCGGAGATACTGACCCACCGGAACAAGCTGCAGGCGACTCTTGCGGCCGAAGGCGGAGAAGATGCGCTGAGGAATATCTTGCGCGTGGGCACATCCGCCGGCGGCGCGAGGGCGAAGGCGGTCATCGCATGGAACCCGAAAACCAATGAAGTGCGGTCCGGCCAGGTCAAAGCCGGACAGGGATTCGAATACTGGCTGCTGAAATTTGACGGCGTCAGCGGCAACAAGGATAAGGAACTGGACGACCCGAAAGGCTACGGGGTGATCGAGTATGCGTATTACCTGATGGCGCTTGAATGTGGCATCGAGATCAGTGAATGCCGGCTATTCAAGGAAAATGGCCGCTCGCATTTCATGACGCGACGCTTCGATCGCATTGTTGGCAGTGCTGCCGGCGAAAAACTTCACATGCAGTCGCTCTGCGCGCTGGCGCACTACGATTTCAACATGGCAGGCGCCTACAGCTACGAGCAGGCGTTGCTGGTGATGCGGCAATTGCAGTTGCCGATGCAGGCCGTCGAGCAACTGTTTCGGCGCATGGTATTCAACATCGTGGCCCGCAATCAGGACGACCACGTGAAGAACATCGCCTTCCTGATGAACAAATCCGGTGAGTGGCGGTTGTCGCCGGCCTTTGATATGACCTACAGCTTCAATCCTGCGGGTGCGTGGACGGCGCGCCATCAGATGACGATGAATGGAAAACGCGACGATTTCACGATGGAGGACTTCAACGCCTGCGCAAAGACGGCTTCGATGAAACGCGGGCGCGCTGCGAAAATCGTTGCCGAGGTGCAGGCGACGGTATCGCAATGGAGATCGTTTGCTGAAGAGGCAGGCGTGCCTGATGTCTTGCGCGAGAAAATTCAGCGCACGTTGAATCTGAAACCCTGGCCATGAATCCGGGCGAGTACCTGCCTTGGCGATATTGGTAGACACCGGAACTTCCCCAGCGATATATTTCCCTGTCAGTCAAACACGCTCTCGTGCTTTTCCCGGAGTTCAGCGCCACAACTGTTCGCGACCTGCCAGCAGACAACCCTCGGAGTCCACCTCTCATGCATCGCTCTCTCATAGTTCTGCCGGATGACACCGTCCAGCCCTTCGTCGATGCCATTGCTGCGGCGAAACAGTCGCTGCGCATCAAGATCTTCCTGTTCTCGGACCCGACCTTGCTGGCGGCGGTGATCGACGCGCAGCAACGCGGCGTCAAGGTGCGGGTGATGCTCAACCCGGCGCGGCGCAGCGGCGAGGTCGAAAACGAGGAGCCCCGTGCGGCGCTACTGGCCGCCGGCGTCGATGTGATCGACAGCAATCCGGAATTCGATATCACGCACGAGAAGTCTTTGGTGATCGACGACGAAACAGCTTTCGTCCAGTCGCTGAACTGGGAAACCAAAAATCTGACGGTGACTCGCGATTACGCCGTGGTGACCTCGCACCGGCACGAGGTCGACGAGATCATCCAGTGCTTCGAAGCCGACTGGAATCGCCAGCCCTTCAATCCGGGTGAGAACTCGCACCTGGTCTGGTGCAACATCAACGGACGCAATCGGGTGGCGCACTTCATCGACTCGGCGAAGGAGACCCTGTTTCTCGAAAACGAGCGCTACCAGGACGAGGTCATCATCGAGCATCTGGTGCGCGCCACACGACGCGGTGTGAAGATCAGGGTGCTGGCACGCCCCGCCCATACCCTCAAGAAAGGGAAACTGGTCGAGGGCATCGAGGGCCTGCGCATCCTGGAAGACCTCGGGGCCAAGGTGCACAAGTTGAAGGGGCTAAAACTTCATGCCAAGATGATGCTGGCCGACGGCAAGCGCTGCATAATCGGTTCGATCAATTTTGCCCCCGGCAGTTTTGACACTCGGCGCGAACTGGCCATCACAGTCCACGATGAGCCGGTCGTCAAGCGCGTCGAGAAAATTGCTGAACAAGACTGGACACATTCCCACGCCCTGGATCTTTCCGACGAAGGTCTGCTCGCCGAATTCGAGAAAGACCAGGCAGAGGTCGCCGAGATGCTGGCCATTGATACCGGCAAGGTAGATCATGGGCATCACCACGAGCACAAACACAAGCACAAAGCTTAGTGTGGAGAACAGGTTTCCGCCGGTCTCCCTTTCTGATCTGCCCTCGGTGGCCCTGCCAGTTGGTCGGCAGGAAGTCCGGTGTGCCCTGCCGGTCAGGCGGCAGCGTCGTCTGCAGCCTCGACCGGCGCTTTCAGTTTGGTCAGCAACACTTTGTCGACGCGGTTCTTGTCCATATCGACCACTTCGAAGCAGCAACCCGCCACCTCAAAATGATCGGTCACCATGGGAATTCGACCGAGAACGTACATCACCAGACCGCCCAGGGTATTGAACGCATTTTCGTCTTCGCCCGGCAGACCTTCTTCGATGTTTATCACCGATTTGAGGCGTTCGATCACCACGCTTCCATCGACCAGATACGACCCGTCGGCGCGCTCGACGATGTCCTGCTCTTCCTGAATGTCCGACGAGGGAAGTTCGCCAACAATCGAGGTCAGCACATCGGTGAGAGTGACGAACCCTTGCAGCTCGCCATACTCATCGACGATCAGCGCACATTGCTGGCGCGCCTTGCGAAAGCTTTCCAACAGATGCGTCGTTGTCGTTCCTTCGGGCACATATAGCGGCGGACGCAGATGGCTCTCGACATCAAGCGGCTCACCGGACAGTGCGGACTTGAGGAGTTCGGCAGTACGCAAGATGCCCACAATGTGCTCCAGTCCGTCCCGACAGACGACGATACGCGTGTAGGGGTTTTCGGATAGTCGCGCGCGAATAACATCTTCCGGCTCGTCAAGATCAAGTATGAATATGTCGTTGCGGTGCGTCATGATCGCGCTGATGCGCTGTTCGTCGAGGCGAAGCACATTGGAAACAATGGCCTGCTCGCTTTCATGAAAAATGCCTGCCAAGGCACCCTGCCCCATCAGAACATTGATTTCGTCGTTGGTTACCGGCGGGTCTTCACTGCGGCGCGCACCGATCACACGCAGAATCACAGTGGATGACGAAGAGAGCAGCCAGACCAGTGGGCGGGTCATGCGCGCCAATACGTTCATCGGCTTGGCGATCAACGTGGCGATCGACTCCGGTGCCAGCAAACCCAGACGCTTGGGAACCAACTCTCCGACGACAACCGAGAAATAGGTCAAGCCAACAACAACCAGGGTACGGGCCACGCCCTTTGCATACGGCTCAAGCAAGGTAAATCCCGACAGCCAAACGGTCAGCGGGTCAGCCAGCGCACTCTCACCAATGGCGCCATTCAGAATGCCTACTGTAGTGATACCGACCTGAACAGTGGAAAGAAACCCGGACGGCTCGTGGCTCAGTGCCAGCGCCGACAACGCACCGGGACTCCCGTCGTCCGCAAGTTTCTGCAACCGGGCCCTGCGCGAGGTAATAACGGCGATCTCTGACATCGCGAGAACGCCGTTGAGAAGAATAAGGAAAGCGAGTAGTACTAAGTCCATTTATGCGTTCATAAAACCGGAACGATCCATCATTCAATCCGGCATCTTCTGACCGTACGGGTCATGCAAGTGGACGGGTTTGGACTGCTTCTTCCGTAAGCGCAGATTGAGCATTTCCACTCCCAGCGAGAACGCCATGGCGAAGTAGATATAGGCCTTCGGCACATGATGACCCAAACCATCGGCGACCAGTGTCATGCCCACCAACAGAAGAAACGACAGGGCCAGCATCTTGATCGTCGGATGATCCGAAACGAACGTCCCGATGCTTTTGGCAAAGAGCATCATCAATCCGACCGACGCTACGACAGCCGCGATCATCACTGAAACATCGTTCGCCATGCCGACAGCGGTAATGATGGAATCCAGCGAAAACACAAGGTCTATGACAATGATCTGCAGAATGATGGCCGTGAATGTCGCCTTGACCGACTTTGCTGCCTCGCCCTCTTCGCCCTCAAGCAACTGATGGATTTCCTGAGTGCTCTTCCAGAGCAGAAAGAGCCCCCCCGCAATCAGGATGATATCGCGCGGCGATACCGGCTGGCCCAGTACGCTGAACAGGGGCTCGGTTGCGCCGACGATCCAGGCCAGGAGAAGCAAGAGGGCGATACGCATGAACATCGCAAAGAACAAGCCGGTCTTGCGCGCCTTCTCCCGACTTTGCGGCGGCAACTTGTCGACGAGGATGGAGATGAAGACGATGTTGTCGATCCCCAGTACCAGCTCCAGCGCCGTTAGCGTGAAGAAAGCAATCCACGCTTCCGGATCAGACAACAGTGACAGCATTTCCATTCATTAGACCGACAAATTAACCGCGACGGGGTGGCAGAACAGCCCCCCTATGCGGCGGATTATACCAGCACCCCGTTTTCACCAACCCAATCGCCAGCGATCATGGCGATGCCCCCGATCAAGCCAGGCTCAGGCCGGATCCCTCAAGCGCGACGATGGCTTTGGCCTGGTTGAAGTCATCGGACTGACCGCTGGCATACAGGCAGCAGGCAAGTTGATTGACGAGAGGGAGAGGCAGAGCACATTCACCCGCGAGAACACGCCGCATCCAGTCTGCGGTAGTTTTAGCGTCACAGCTTTCTGGCAAGTGCGGCAGCGTCTTGAGACTGTCGTGCTCGGCCTCGAAGAGGATGTCTCTTGCGCCATCGTATAAATGTTCGATACGTGGACGTCGCTTGGGGTTGGCAACAGGCTCACCCTCCGTGCCACGCAACAACAGGGCGTGTGCGCCTGTCGCACCGAGCATTTCCCGCATTGTGTTGAGGTAATCGGGGTGGGTGGCTGCGGCAAGCAGCAAGCCGTCCCCCTTGAACGGATCGAGCATCTTGACCAGACTATGTGCGCTGTTGCGCAACCCAAGACGGCTGCGCAGAGCAAGCTGATTGTTCAAACCGGGCGAAATTACGGCGAGCGGCACATAAACCAGACCGTCTTCATCCAGCGACTGCTGCGCCTGCAATTGGCTGGTACTGGGCAGCAGACCGAATTCTCGAAGAATCTGCGCCGTTGTCACACGACCGTAGCCTTCGATCTGACCGTGCAACACCACTGGAATGCCGAAACGCCGCAACATCAATGCCAGCAATGGCGTGAGATTTACGCCTTTGCGTGCTCCGTTGTAAGTGGGGATGACGACTGGACGAATACGTCCCTGCGGGCGGGAAAGGGTGTATAGCCGTTCATTGGCAGCGGCCAGGAAACCAAGCATCTCGCTTACGGATTCGCCTTTCACGCGCAAGGCAATCGCTATCGCTCCAAGCTCAAGGTCGGGCACACCACCGTCAAGTATGGCGCCGTAGAGTTGTTGCGATTCTTCAAGCGACATGTCGCGCGCACCTTCGCTGCCACGACCGATCTCCCGAATGAAATGTGCGTAATTCATGCCACTCCCGTATCCGCTTTCAAACAGCAGCCTCCCGAATCCGGCCAGCGATCATCTGCCTGAGTTCGGGCACGCACGAGCCGCAGTAAGTTCCGCATTTCAATTTTTCTCCAAGTTGCAAAAGCGTTGTACTCCGATTCAACTCGGCCCTGAGCTGGGCCTCGGTAATATCGGCACAATTGCAGACAACGCGACTTTTACCCAACAACTGGCTCGGTGGTTTGCCGATCGGAGCAAGAGCACAGCGAATCAATGCCGCATCAAGCGTGTTTTCCGCCATCGCATCCTTGAGCCATGACTGCGCAAGCGTTTCACCTGCTAGTCGTACGCCGATCAGCTTACCATCCAACATAGCGGCTCGCTTGCTGATCTGGCGTTGGCGGTCGGCATAAACAATGGCCGATTCCGCGTCATCAAGGCCGAACAATCCGTCAATCTCGCGCAAGCGATCCTCCGGCAGAGCTTCACTCATTTCCGCACGAAAGACAACCAGCGGTTCGGCGCGCCCATAGAGCCCCACTGAAGCACTGGCAAACTGCGGCAATAGCGAGCGTGCTTTCTCCAGTAGCTGCGACGCAGCGAGTCGCCCCTCTCCCGCCTTGCGCAGAATCACCAGTTGCCACGGCAAATCGACCTTTTCGACAGCCACCGTCGTGTGCTTGAGCTCAGGCTGTTGCGAATACGGGTCGGTTGCCGAAATGGTCAAGGCGTTAACACCGGCACTGTTCATGAACTGGCTCCCCCAGTGCATGGGCATCCATGCGCAACCCGGCAGCAATGTCTCTCCCGGCATGACGCGTATAACGACATCGCCGCGTGGGTTGCTGACGCGTACCAGATCACCGGCTTCGAGACCGCGCGCATGCATATCGGTGGGATGCAATGAAATCTCGGGCGCTTCATCGAGGTTGAACAAATGTGCGACCGTCCCGGTGCGGCTCATTCCGTGCCACTGATCGCGCAGACGCCCCGAGATCAGACTCAAGGGATACGCGTCACTGGCTTTCTCGGCAGTAGCCTGATGTTTAACGGGGACAAAGCGCGCTCGGCCATTGCTCGTCGCAAAGACACCATCTTCATAGAGGCGCTGCCTGCCCTCGCTCGCTGCTTCGGGATAGGGCCATTGTTGCGGTCCTGCGGTATCGAGAATGGCATAACTCAGGCCGGTGATATCAAGGTCGCGCCCACGTGTGGTTTCACGATGTTCGTTAAAGATGTCTTCAATGCATTCGTACGGGAAAAGATGTTCGGTCAGCGAGTTGTCCAGTTTTTGCCCGAGGCGGCGTGCGAACTCGACAACGATCTCCCAGTCGTGACGGGCCTCGCCCGGACCGCCGACCGCGGGACTGACGTGCGTGATTCGTCGCTCTGAATTGGTAACCGTGCCCTCTTTCTCCCCCCAGGAGGTGGCGGGTAACATGAGATCGGCGTAGGCAGCCGTATCGGTATTGCCGTAAGCCTCCTGCAATACGACGAATTCTGCCGCCTGTAGTGATTCTCGCACCGCACCCTGATCCGGCATGGACTGAGCGGGGTTGGTGCACGCAATCCAGACGGCTTTGATTTCGCCACTCTTCAAGGCCGCGAAGAGATCGACGGCCGCCTTGCCCGGCGTTGCCGGTACAGACGGAATACCCCAAAGCCCGGCAACTTCATCACGATGCGCGGGATTGGCCATGTCCCGGTGCGCCGAAAGCAGGTTGGCCAAGCCACCCACTTCGCGACCGCCCATCGCATTCGGCTGACCGGTCAATGAGAACGGACCGGCGCCGGGCTTGCCGATATGGCCGGTAGCTAGATGCAGGTGAATAAGCGCTGCATTATTGTGCGTGCCATGCGACGACTGGTTGAGCCCCTGACAGTAGAGCGAGAGAGAAGCACGGGACGCTCCGAACCAACGTGCGGCCCGGACAATGTCACTTTCTGGCACGCCGCAGATCCCGGAAACGCTTGCCGGCGTGTAAGCCATCACCGTTTGCTCCAGCGCCTCGAAGCCTTCGGTGTGCGCAGCGATATAGTCACGATCGACCAGTTCTTCTGTCAGCAACACATGCAACAGGCCGTTGAAGAGGGCAATATCGGTGCCGGGCCTCAGTGCCAGATGCAGATCGGCAATCCTGGCTGTTTCGCTGCACCGTGGGTCAATGACGATGATCTTGAGCTGGGGGTTGGCGACCCTGGCATCCTCGATACGGCGGAAGACAATCGGATGCGCCACGGCCGGGTTCGCGCCAGCGATTAGCAAGCAGTCCGTCAGAGCAATGTCCTCGTAGCTGCAAGGCGGCGCGTCGGCACCCAGCGTCTGTTTGTAGCCGGCAACGGCGGAAGACATGCACAGTCGCGAGTTGGTATCGACATTGTTGGTGCCGATCAAACCTTTGGCCAACTTGTTGAAGACGTAATAGTCCTCGGTCAGCAACTGTCCGGAAATATAGAAGGCAACACTGTCCGGACCGAAACGACGAATGATCTCGGAAAAACGAGTGGAGGCATGATCAAGAGCCTCATTCCAACCTACTCGTTGTCGAGGCGCATTCCGATCAAGGCGCAGTGCCGGATGAAGAAGACGGTAGTCCGATCGGGCCGTCAGGTGCAGGGCTGCACCCTTGGTGCACAAACGGCCGAAATTGGCCGGATGTTCGGGGTCGCCTTTTACACCAAGGATTCTGTTGTTTTCAACCGCGATCAGCAGACCGCAGCCCACGCCGCAGTAACAACAGGTCGATTTGATTTCTTTTGCCATGGCTACCACTCCTCCGCGTCATGGAGCAACAGCTATGCCAAGCAAGAAAATCAACAACTTGCATGATATCGGCCGTACAAAACCCGGAACCATGCTTCATTCTGGTGCGGCTCAGACGGGTGACGCCTCGATATGGGCGTGCCTATTTGATACGCGTCAAACTGGGACGCCCCGTCGGTGGCGCTGCGGGCGGTTCCGGCTCGCTGACCTGCGTAACGTCGGGCACCGGGACCTTGCCTTCATCGGACAAGTCCTCGCTACTCGGTTCGAACGCCATGCCGGTCCCATTTTCCTTGGCATAAACGGCGGCCACATTGCCCATAGGGACCGCAATGTCACGTGCCACGCCGCCGAAGCGCGCCTGGAAGGTAATTCCGTCATTGGCGATGTTCAGATGTCCTGTCGCTTCGTAACCAATGTTCAGAACAATCTTGCCGTCGCGCACGAACTCGCGCGGGATGCGTGCCTGCTTGCCGGCAATGACGGAAATGTAAGGTGTGAAATTATTGTCGCAGCACCATTCATGAATGGCGCGAATCAGATAAGGCTTTGTCGATGGCAGTTCCATGTCTATTCCCGAATCAAGTCGATTGAACAGGGACGAACTAGGTCACACGCCTGAACCGAATTTCCAGGGAAAACTAAGGTCCGGATCAGCGGCGCATGGCCTTTTCGGACGGCGTCAGTGCGTCGATGAATCCCTGACGGCTGAATATCCGCTCAGCGTATTTCATCAAAGGTGCAGCCGATTTCGGCAATTCGATCGCATAGTGATCAAGACGCCAGAGGAGAGGCGCAATCGCCACATCCAGCATCGAAAAGTCTTCACCAAGCATGTGTTTCTGCTTGACGAAGACCGGCGCCATCTCGGTCAGGCGGTCGCGGATGATTTGACGTGCCTTGTCGGCCGTCTTGTGGTTCTTCTCCAGCGCTTCGATATGCAGGAACACCTCGCGTTCCATCGTAATCAGCAGCTGCCGCGCGCGCGCGCGCATGATCGGGTCGGCCGGCATCAGCTGAGGATGTGGAAAACGTTCATCAATATACTCATTGATGATGTTCGGCTCGTACAGGATCAAATCGCGTTCAACGAGTACCGGCACACGCCCATAGGGGTTGATCATGGCGATATCTTCCTGTTTGGCGAAGAGATCGACATCAATCACCTGGAAATCCATGCCTTTTTCGTACAGGACTATGCGGCAACGCTGGCTGAACGGGCAAGTCGTGCCCGAATAGAGATTCATCATGATTCATACCTCAAAAAACGAACCGGCATCGTGGCTGCAATGGGCGCTATCACACCCTTACGCCGACGATGCCGAAACCTGAATAGACGGCTGCCCAATTCTACTTGACGTCTTTCCAGTAAGCTTTCTTCAACGAATAGGATACACCGAAAAGAACAATCAGAAAGGCCAGAACACCATAGCCAAGCTTCCTGCGAAAACCGGCACCCGGTTCTCCGGCCCAGACGAGAAAGCCGACCAGATCGGCAACCTGTTTATCGTACGCGTCCGGCGACAACTGCCCCGGGACGACCAGTTCCAGTTTGTGCGTTTCGTGATTCAGCGCTTGCAGGCCCTGCAATTCCCACAGGACATGAGGCATGCCAACATTGGGAAAGATCACGTTGTTCCAGCCGGTCTGGCGCTTGTCATCGAGATAGAAGGAACGCAGATAAGTATAGAGCCAGTCAGCGCCGCTTCCATCACCCGACGCGCGTGCCCGGGCAACGAGCGACAGGTCCGGCGGCATCACGCCAAACCACTTCTTTTGCTCTTCCGGGCGTGCGGCAATACGCATCGGCTCGCCGATCTTGTCGGCGGTAAACATCAGATTGTCGCGCACCTGCTGATCGGTCAATCCCAGTTCCGTCAAACGGTTGTATCGGACAAAACTCAGACCGTGGCAGTTCAGACAGTAGTTGACGAACAACTTGGCACCGTTTTGCAAGGCCGCCGGATCATCCTGAACATTGGGCGCCCGGTCGAGATGCAGTGCCGCACCAGAAGCAAATACCGTAACCGGTACAAACAGGAGCGCCAGCAGGAATCTCTTCATGTTGTTCGCTTTCATTTGTATTTCACCCTATCAGGTTCGGGTTGGCACTTGTCGATCTTCGAATACCAGGGCATGAGCAGAAAAAAGCCGAAATATATGGCGCTGCAGATCTGCGAAACGATCTGCCCAACAGGCGATGGCGGCAGTGTGCCGAGATAGCCAAGAATCAGGAAGGCGATGACAAAGGCCGCCAGGAAACCCTTGTAGATCGGACCACGGTAGCGTATCGATTTTGCCGGGCTCTTGTCGAGCCAGGGCAGGAAGGCAATTATCACGACCGACGCACCCATCGCGACGACTCCCCAGAACTTCGCGTCCAGTCCGAACAGTGGCCATACCATTGAGCGCAGGATTGAATAGGCCGGCGTGAAGTACCACACCGGTGCAATGTGCGGCGGAGTTTTCAGCGGGTCAGCCGGGAAGAAATTGTTGTACTCAAGGAAATAGCCGCCGCCTTCCGGCATGAAGAAGACGATGATCGCAAAAACCATCAGAAAAACAACAACGCCGACGATATCTTTCACCGTGTAGTACGGGTGGAACGGGATGCCGTCAAGCGGAATGCCTTTGTCGTTCAGTTTCTTCTTGATCTCGATCCCGTCCGGATTATTGGAACCGACTTCGTGCAGCGCCAGTATGTGTGCGGCGATGAGTCCGAGCAAGACGAGGGGCACGGCAATGACGTGGAAGGAGAAGAAGCGGTTCAGGGTCGCATCGCCGATCACGAAGTCGCCGCGAATCCAAATGGATAGGGGCTCCCCAATCAGCGGGATGGCGGAAAACAGGTTCACGATCACCTGAGCACCCCAGTACGACATCTGGCCCCAGGGCAGGAGGTAGCCCATGAAAGCCTCAGCCATGAGACACAGGAAGATCATCGTGCCGAACACCCAGATCAGCTCACGCGGCTTGCGATAGGATCCATAGAGCATGCCGCGAAACATGTGCAGATAAACGACGACAAAGAAGGCCGAAGCGCCGGTTGAGTGCATGTAGCGGATCAGCCAGCCCCAATTCACATCGCGCATGATGTATTCGACACTGGCAAAAGCGATTGGAATACCGCTGGCGTTGAGTGAGGCGTCCGGTTTATAGAACATCACCAGGAAAATTCCGGTAACGATCTGAATCACCAGCACCATCATCGCCAGCGAACCGAAGAAGTACCAGAAATTGAAGTTCTTGGGTGCGTAGTATTCGGACAGATGGCCGCGCCACATGGATGTCGCGGGGAAGCGGGCGTCCACCCATTCGAGCAGGTTCCCCTGCAGCGAACCGTCGGACTTGTACTTTTCGTAATTGGTGTTTGAAGCCATGACTTACGCCCCCTTCTTATTTTCGCCGATCAAAATGCGCGTATCGGTGAGATAGGTGTACGGCGGCACTTCAAGGTTGGTAGGAGCCGGCATTTTCTTGAAAACACGGCCTGCAAAATCGAAGGTCGAACCATGACAGGGGCAGGGCCTTTCTGGAATTTTGAAGAGGGAGAGCAACCAAGGTGGGTGCAAATGCCAACCGCAACCCACATATTCGGCTTGATCGAACGCGTTTCGTTCTTGCAGGATTCCGGCTGCAGATCGACCTCGGATTTCGGGTCGGCAACGGCACTGTCAAGCTTGGGCAATGTGCTCAACATCTCCTCGGTGCGGTTCAGGACCCATACCGGCTTGCCGCGCCATTCGACAGTAATCATCTGGCCCGGCCCGATGCTGCCGATATCCACTTCAACCGGAGCACCCGCCGCCTTGGCGCGTTCGGACGGGAGCATGCTGGAAAGGAAGGGCACCATGGCGGTTATCGCCCCAATCCCCCCGACGGCAGCGGTAGCGACGATCAAGCGCCGCCTGTCGCCATCAATTTTGCTATCTGTACTCATCGTGCTGACCCTTAGAACGAAACTCCAGCTTGGAAAACGGAGCGCAAACTAAAGCTGTGGATTATACGCCGAACTTGCCCGGTAATGAAGAGGTGCATGCTGAATACCTATCATGTAAGCGACCTGCGCTCGCGAACGGCCTGAGCCAGGGTTCCGGCATCGACGTATTCCAGCTCACCGCCAACGGGAACGCCGCGCGCAATGCGAGAGACGCGAATTGCGCGGCTTCTGAGCATTTCCGCCAGATAATGAGCCGTTACTTCACCTTCATTGGTGAAATTCGTGGCCAGAATGACTTCCTGCACCACGCCATCGCAGGCACGTGCCAGCAGTTGATCGAGCTGTAACTCACGCGGACCGATGCCATCAAGCGGCGAGACACGACCGATCAGGACGTAATACAGCCCGGCGTAAGCATGCGTCTGCTCCATCATGTTCATGTCGACCGGTGTTTCGACAACACACAGCAAGCTGGCATCGCGCTTGCCGGACAGGCAGCGCTCGCAGATATCGGCTTCGGTAAAGGTATTGCAACGCTGGCAATGGCGCAGCGCGCCAAGTGCGTGCTGCAAGGCATCTGCAAGACTACTTGCGCCTGACCGGTCGTGCTGCAGCAGGTGATAGGCCATCCGCTGCGCCGATTTCGGGCCGATTCCCGGCAGGCAGCGCAACGCCTTGATCAAGGATTCAAGGCTCGACGGCGTCGACATCAGAAAGGCAGCTTCATCCCGGCGGGCAAGTTGAGTCCGGCGGTGAAACCGGACATGCTGTTCTTGGAAACCTCTTCAACACGCCGCATGGCATCGTTCAGGGCAGCAGTCACCAGATCTTCAAGCATTTCCTTGTCGTCCATAACAGACGCATCGATCGACACGCGGCGAACGTCGTGGGCACAGGTCATCAGCACCTTGACCATACCCGCACCGGATTGCCCCTCGACTTCTACTTGCGCAAGCTGTTCCTGCGCCTTCTTCATGTTTTCCTGCATTTGCTGAGCCTGTTTCATCAGGCCGGCAATTCCACCTTTCATCATCATGCTTACCTCGGCTGGTCTTAAACGGGTTTAATGGAAGATTCAATCAGTGTTGCGTCAAATAAATCAATGACTTCGCGTACGAAATCGTCCTGTTCGACTGCCGCCACGGCGCGCTCCTGCCGCTCATGCTTCTGGCGCTGGGCGGTCGCAGCCGGCGTATCGCCGGACACCTCATGCAGTTCGATCGACAACTGCAAGGGGCGGCCGAAATATTCGCAAAGTGCCTGCTGAAGCTTGTCCTGCGCTGGCTTCATTTGCAAATGGCGATGTATCGGCGAGAGGCAAAGAACGATCCGGGCCTCATCAATGCTGCGTAATTCGCAATGCTGCCCAAGTTCACGTGCCATACCACCAAGTTTGATTGCGACCAGAATCTGGTGCCAGTCAGCATCTACAGAAGCCATTGCCGCAGTTTCTTCCGTTACCTTGGCGACAGGTATTTCCAGAGCAACGGATGCGGGCGGCGGAGCAGGATCAACTTCGTTCGCTCTCCCGCCCCTCACAGTGGCAGACGGTACATCCTTGGCTATGGGCTTGATCGTTGCAGGCGCTGCTGTTCCGTGCGCCTGCGGCACGACCGCAGCAGCCCCCGGTGTTGCCACTTCACCGCCCGAGGTAGGGCGGAAAGCGTGCAGGCGCAAGAGTGTCATGACGAAACCGGCCTGGTCGTCCGGCGCCAGAGGCAGCTCCTTGCGTCCATGCACGGCAATCTGATAGGCCAGTTGCACGAATTCCGGGTCAAGTTGCGCCGCCAACTCCAGAATGCGCGCCCGCTCGGGCAGGTCATCGGCGACAGCCTGTGGCGCTAGCTGCGCAACCTGCAGACGCGTAAACAGGTTGGACATTTCCTGCAACGCCGCATCGAACGACAGGCTGCGCATGGCCATATCGTCAGCCACTGCCAGCATGGCGGCCGCGTCTCCGGCCAGCAAGGCATCGAGTATCGAAAAGAGATAATCCAGATCGACGGTGCCAAGCATTTCGCGCACCTGCGCTTCCTCGACTTTGCCGGCTCCGTGAGCGATTGCTTGATCGAGCAA
>NZ_FLQY01000378.1 GCF_900089945.1 Candidatus Propionivibrio aalborgensis
CATTTCGCGCACCTGCGCTTCCTCGACTTTGCCGGCTCCGTGAGCGATTGCTTGATCGAGCAAGGAAAGGGCGTCGCGCATGCTGCCTGCGGCCGAGCGCGCGAGCAGGTTCAGCGCGCCGGGCTCGGCGCTAATCGATTCGACTTCGAGAATGTGCCTCAGATGGCCGGCAATCAGCGCTGGTGTCATTTGCTTGAGGTTGAACTGCAGGCAACGCGAAAGCACCGTAACCGGAATCTTCTGTGGATCGGTTGTCGCCAGAATGAATTTCACATGCTCGGGAGGCTCTTCCAGCGTCTTCAACATCGCGTTGAAGGCTGAATTCGAGAGCATGTGGACTTCGTCGATGACGTAGACTTTGAACCGCCCGCGCGTCGGCGCATACACGGCGTTTTCGAGTAACTGCCGCATTTCATCGACCTTGGTGTTGGTCGCCGCGTCAACTTCGAGCAGATCGATGAAGCGGCCCGAATCGATTTCTGTGCACGCCGAACAGACGCCACAGGGCGTGGCTGTGATGCCGACTTCACAATTGAACGATTTGGCAAGAATCCTCGCCAGCGTGGTCTTCCCGACGCCCCGCGTGCCGGTGAATAGATAGGCGTGATGCAGGCGCTGCTCGGTCAGGGCGTGGGTCAATGCCCGGACGACGTGTTCCTGCCCGATCAGGCTCTCGAAGGTTTTCGGTCGCCACTTTCGCGCCAGTACTTGGTAAGTCATGTGTGGATTTTACCCCGTATTCTTGATCGGCACTGCGGGGCGCAAGCTGCGCGAAGAAGGATAACAGCGATTCGTCCGAAATCAGCCTGCCCTGTCTCTAGGTTCGAAGATCGCGCGTCACCTGCCGATGACGCAATGCTTTGGCAAAAACATGTCGCGCGCGCAATCGCGGATCCGTGACGATCTCGCCGATCGTTTCCCCGAGCACCATGACAATGCCCAGCAGAGGCAACACCAGCATCAGCCCGGCAACACCTGCTACAGCGCCACCGACAAAAATCATCACTACAGTGAGCAACGGATGCAGATTGAGACTGCGCCCGATGGTAATCGGCATAAAGAAGAAGTCATCCAGCAAACGTACCCAGATGAACAAACCGATCGCCGCGTAAGCCATCGCCGGATCGGCTGGGAAATCTGTCGCGGCCACCAGAACAACCAGCAGACAACCCAGAATTGAGCCGATATACGGCACCCATGCGAGGACAGCGGTTACGAAGCCCAGCACGAAGGGCGCCGAAACCCCGATCAGGGAGAGTCCGAAGGCAAGGCACAGTGCGTCAATCAAGGTCAGCTTGATCAAGCCTTGGAAATAGAGTCTGGCGGTGTGATCAACCTGATCCAGAAGATACAGCGTGCGTTCAAAAAACGCGTTGGGCACGGCACGACTGAGGAACATCTTGAAGCGCCATCCGTCCCGCAGGAAGAAAAACGCGAGAAACGGCGCCAGAAACAGCGATGGCAGCCAAGCCGCGGCGGTCAGCATCGCTGCCGTCAGATAACTGCCGGCAAATTTGTCGCCCAGATCGCTGATGTTTCTTGTTAACTGATCACTTAGTTGCGCCTTGGCGGCGAAAACATAGTTCCGCTCTGCCCACGCCAATGTTTCGGCAATAAAACGCAACCCGCCTTCAATATAGCGCGCTGCCGAATCCTGCCACGAAACCAGATGCGAGCTGATCCACGGGAAAGCCAGCAGCACGATGCCAACGGCCACAGCCAACGCGCCTCCACTGACCAGCGCAGCCGACGTGGCACGCGACATTCCGCCAAGGACCAGCCGTTGCTGCAACGGGAAAAACACGTAATACCCAATCAAAGCGAGAAGAAACGGTACGACCAACCAGAGAATCTTCTGAAACAGAAAGAGCAGCAGACACGTGGTGAAAAGAATCGCCAACCACACCAGTGGCCCCGAGCGATAGCGCGCCCGTCTCATGGGTGCACTTGCTCCCCAATCTCTTGCTCGCTATGCACTATGCTGCGCAAACGCATTCCGAGGTGGCGAGCCAACTGCAAGGCAATTTTCGAGGCGATTACCGCATGTGAATTCATCAAGCCCAGAAAATCGCCACGAAAGAACACTGCGAGGGTGCAATTGCCCCCCGCACGCGCCTGCGCTGAGCGCGGCGCATCGTCAAGCAACGCCAGCTCGCCGAAAAAATTGCCGCGTTCGAGTGTGGCAATCGGACTTTCGCTCTCTCCTTGATGGCAAATCAATACCTTGCCGGCAAGGATGAAATAAATGGCTTGCCCCTCTTCACCCTCGTCGAAGATCACTTCGTCCTTCAGGTAGCTACGCTCGTGCATGAACCCATCGACGATCTTCATTTCTCGGGTATTCAGGTCAACGAACAGCAATAGTCTCTTTAGGTCATCCAAACGCTGTGCAGGCTTGTTTTTGGCAAATAGGTTGAGCATCGCAGTCGGTAGTAATTGATAGGGAAGAACGCGAGGTTATACGTAACCCAAGGGATTCTAAAGCAAAGCGCATGACGCGACCATGAGCGAAATACTCCGCATGCACGGGAAGCACCCGGCACCTGATCCGTACTCAGGCGCTTCTCTACTGACTATAGCTGGATCGAAGTAATTTCGGGTATCCTCGGGTGACGTGAATGCTTCGCTGACCCGGAATCAACAGGAGGAGTTATGGATGCTTTGGTCAAGCTGGGGAGGATCGCCGGAGTGGCCGGCGCGGTGCTGTGCGCTCTTGGCGCCGGATTTCGCTTGGGTGGCGCCTACTGGATCGCCGGTTTTCAGTCCGGAACATTGCTACTGGCGGGTTCTGCCGCGATGATCTTCGGGTGTTTTTGCCTGCTCGTGGTTCTGACTCAGCGGCCTTGAATCTTCGCAGGGTTGATGTCCGTCGGCTTGTCTCTCAACTCCAGGGTTTCTTGCCGGCCACGAACTTACGCAGTTCGGAGCTCAGCGCTTTTATCAGAAGCTGCGTTCGACCCGCAATCCAGCCGCGGGTCACCAAATCGCGCTCGCCTTTCGGATGCATCTCCTTGATCAGACTTGAAGCGGTAACCTGATCGTTCAGCGTTCCGAGCAAGTTCTGGATCTTCGCTAGTGAAGTCTGATAGGCCGCCAGAGGCTTCTGCGGTAAAACCGGGGCAAA
This sequence comes from Candidatus Propionivibrio aalborgensis, assembly GCF_900089945.1. Lineage (GTDB taxonomy): Bacteria > Pseudomonadota > Gammaproteobacteria > Burkholderiales > Rhodocyclaceae > Propionivibrio > Propionivibrio aalborgensis. The sequence continues at coordinate 3,125 of NZ_FLQY01000378.1, forward strand.
AAACTCAAGTGCATAGCGCAGCTTCTTGAACGCAATTCGCAGCTCATGTCGGCTCTCGGCATTCATCTTCGCGTGTTCGCTCACCAGCAGCTCGATCATCTCTGCTCTTTTTTGCAACCGACGCGTGGCAAACTTGCGTAGACCCATACCCGACGCTTTGCCTTGTGCTTCGATCGTCGGCGGCCCGACTCTGAACAGTGCCGCAGTAAAGGCCAGCAAGAGCTGGCTGTACGCCTTCTGCTTCAAGGTCACGCCAGCCGCTGCCTGCGCCTTGGCCTGAGTCGTCTCACCCCGGGCTCTTAACACGGCAAGGTCAGCATCCTCGGGGAAAGCCTCTTCCAGCGGAGCTAGCGTTTCGGCGAGAAAAACGTCCCAGTCACGTGCACTACCGAGCCCCCCCGCAAGCTCGCGCCAGCGTGGTGAATAGACATTGACAAAGTCGACAGCAAGTACAGGGGCGAATAGTCTGAACGCAGAGCGCAGACGCCGAATGGCTACTCTGGCCTGATGGACGTACTCCGGGTTTTCCCCGGCAACTGCCCCCGCTTCATTGCGTTGCAGGTGGGCCAGGCACGATAGCGCAACTGAACGAAACGCATCGACCGGAGACATCTCCTTGTTGACGTTTGAAGCGAACGCCTTGACAGGATTTGCCAGGGTCCCATCGGCCAGCGCATAGCCACGCTCTGCCTTGCTGAAAATCTCGGGATGAAGATGCAGTTCGGTAGCCAGCTCGATCGCAAGATCAAAGAGCGCGTCAGGCGATTCGCCCTCAATCAACTCGATTTCCAGCTCACAAAGTGGTTTGCTGACCGATGCAGACGTGCCGCCAATCCCTGGCGCGTTGATCCTGCCCCGGTCAAATGCCAGTTCGATGACCGACCCGGCCAAGCTCAACTTCCATGCAGTACGCGTAAAGTCCGTCGAGAATACAGGCTGAAGCCGGGAATGTTGAGATTCCAGAAACACACGCAATGCATCATCGGTAACGATGGAAAAATCGAACACGCCGGGTTTGGTTGGGGCTTCCCACTCACTACGCTGGGCCAAACCGCCCGCACCGGAAGCACCGCATTTTACTGTCATCAACCAGACGGCCCAGCCTTTTTGCCGCAAACGCAGGGCAATGCCGCGACTGCGCAGTTCAAAATCCGGGGTGTCAAAATAAGTGTTACGCAGACGATACTTCTGCGGTGTATGTCCGGACAATGCTGGCTGCGCCTGCAATCGTCGCGCTTGAGTAGGAGACAAACGCAATTTGAGCTCGATTTCCATAGGCATGGGAGCCTCCCTTCGGCCGGTCAGTCTATCAGGGATGAAAGTCACTTGTCTTGCTCAACATCATTACGGTATTGTTACAGTCGGAGTCAGGAAACATACGCATCGAACCTCAATATGACTTCCCTTGACACCCCGCACTTCTTCCCTCTTGGAACCCGCAATCGACGCAACGGCACAGGCTTGCTTGATCTATTCGGAGCGACATTCCTGAAATCGGCTTCGGATTTCCAGGCTGATTTCGAAACTGTAACATCGCTGAAATATTTGACAGTTAGCATAGCCTCGCTTGCACGTTCCATCCATCCAGAAGAGGAGTAATACATGTCGAAATTCATCAAGGTTCTAGCGGTATCGATGGTGGCAGCTTCAGCATCAATGGCCGCGCACGCGGCTGAAGTTACCGGCGCCGGTGCATCCTTCCCCGCTCCGATCTACGCCAAGTGGGCCGATGGCTATCAGAAGGCGACCGGCAACCGGATCAACTATCAATCCATCGGATCCGGTGGCGGCATCAAGCAGATCACGGCCAAGACCGTTGATTTTGGCGCCTCCGACATGCCATTGAAGCCCGAAGTTCTCGACAAGGACGGACTGATGCAGTTTCCGACAGTCATCGGTGGCGTTGTGCCGGTACTCAATGTGGCCGGTATCAAGCCCGGCGAACTCAAGCTGACCGGTCCCGTGCTGGCTGACATCTACCTCGGCAAGATCAACAAATGGAACGACAAGGCCATCGCCGAACTCAATCCAGGCCTGGCATTGCCGGCAGATGACATCGGCGTCGTAAGGCGTGCTGACGGCTCCGGTACGACCTTCATTTTCAGTAATTACCTGTCCAAGGTCAGCGCCGAATGGAAACAGAAGGTTGGTGAAGGCACGGCAGTGCAATGGCCGGTCGGCCTCGGCGGCAAGGGCAATGAAGGCGTATCGGCCTTCGTTCAGCGTCTTCCCGGCTCCATCGGCTACGTAGAGTACGCGTACGCCAAGCAGAACAATATGACCTACGCCATACTCAAGAACAGTGCCGGCAGTTTTGTCGCTCCCGACGACGCCACTTTCAAGGCAGCGGCAGCCCATGCCGACTGGAGCAAGTCGGCATTTTACGAAATCCTGACCGACGAGCCGGGCAAGGACTCCTGGCCGATTACCGGCGCCACTTTCATCCTGATGCACAAGGTGCAGGACAAGCCGGCGCAGGCAGCGGAAGCCATCAAGTTCTTCGACTGGTCATACAAGAACGGTGACAAGATGGCAACCGACCTCAACTATGTCCCGCTCCCCGACAGCCTGATCAAACTGATCCACAGCTCTTGGAGCCAGCTCAAGGATGCTTCCGGGAAGCCCGTCGTTGCGGCCACCAAGTAAGTCATACTTATCGGTCCGCGCCGCTTCAGGGCAGCGCAGACCTTCACCCAACCCTTCAATGCAAAGTTCTCAATGAGTGCGGTACTGGATTCCAAGGCGACCGGCGCTTCCGCGCGCAACCACAAGCTCGGCGACTGGTTGTTCTTCAACCTGACCCGTGGCTTTGCCGCGATGACTCTGGTATTGCTGGCCGGAATTATCGTCTCGCTGGTCATCAGCTCCCGTCTGTCGATCGAGAAATTCGGCCTGGGCTTTCTCTGGAGTTCGGACTGGAATCCGCCGATGGAAGAATTCGGCGCGCTGGTTCCGATCTACGGAACCCTGTCCACCTCGCTGATCGCGCTCATCATCGCGGTTCCCGTCAGCTTCGGCATCGCCCTGTTTCTTAGCGAGCTGTCGCCCGTGTGGCTACGCCGGCCGCTCGGTATCGCCATTGAGCTGCTTGCTGCTGTACCTTCCATCGTTTATGGCATGTGGGGTTTGATGGTTTTCGCACCGATCTTCGCAAAATACGTGCAGCCGGTGCTTTCAGGTACCCTGGGCAAGGTGCCGCTGGTCGGTGCCCTGTTCGCCGGGGCGCCGCTAGGCATAGGCATCCTTTCCGCGGGGATCATTCTGGCCATCATGATCATCCCGTTCATCGCCTCGGTGATGCGCGACGTGTTCGAAGTCACACCGGCCATGCTCAAGGAATCGGCGTACGGGGTGGGTTGCACGACCTGGGAAGTGGTATGGAATATCGTTCTGCCCTACACACGGGTTGGCGTCATTGGCGGCATCATGCTCGGACTGGGCCGTGCGCTGGGCGAAACCATGGCCGTAACGTTCATCATCGGCAATTCCAACTTCCTCTCCAGCATTTCGCTCTATGCCCCGGGCAACAGCATCACATCGGCTCTGGCCAACGAATTCGGTGAAGCAACCCCGGGAATATACACGTCATCGCTGATTGAACTGGGTCTGATTCTCTTCTTCATCACAATGGTCGTGCTGGTGTTCTCGAAATTGCTCCTGGTAAGCCTGTCGAAGCAGGAAGGAACGAAGACATGAGGCGACTATGGATCTGCTGAAACGGCGCGAGATCACCAACAAGGTTGCGCTGACCCTGTCGATGGCCGCCATGGTTTTTGGGCTGTTCTGGCTAGCGTGGATATTGTTCACTACGCTGCAACTGGGTGTTGCCGGCCTGTCGCTTGATCTGTTCACCAAAATGACACCACCGCCCGGAGCTGCCGAAGGCGGCCTGGCGAACGCCATCGTCGGCAGCCTGTACATGGTGGCGTTAGCGACGCTGGTGGGCGCACCGATCGGCATCCTGGCCGGCATCTATCTTGCAGAATACGGACAGCATACGTGGCTCGGCGAGGCTACCCGTTTCATCAACAGCATTCTCCTGTCGGCGCCCTCGATCGTCATCGGCCTCTTTGTCTACGCCATCTATGTGGCCCGGGTGGGTAACTTTTCAGCCCTTTCCGGCGTTATTGCCCTGGCCCTGATCGTTACCCCGGTGGTGCTATCGACCACGGAAAACATGCTGTTGCTGGTGCCCAATACGCTACGCGAGGCCGCCTTCGCGCTGGGTGCGCCCAAACGCGTCGTCATCATGAACGTAACATTGAGGGCTTCGAAGGCAGGCGTCATTACCGGCATCCTGCTCGCCGTCGCGCGCATTGCCGGCGAAACGGCGCCATTGCTGTTCACTGCGCTCTCCAACCAGTTCTGGAGTCTCGATCTCAACGAACCGATGGCCAACCTGCCCGTCACCATCTTCAAGTTCGCCATGAGCCCGTTCCAGGACTGGCAGGAACTCGCCTGGGCCGGCGTACTCCTGATCACGCTGGGTGTGCTTGGACTGAACATCGCTTCGCGCATCTTCTTCCGCGCCAAGCACAAACTGTGAAACCGCTCAAACCATGAACGATACAACTCACCTGATTTCGCTGTCCGAAAAGGCGACAGCCCTTGAAGCGCAGATGGTTTTCAAGAATCTCGATTTCTATTATGGGAAATTCCATGCGCTGAAAGCCATCGATCTTGAGATCTACAAACGCCACGTCACGGCTTTCATAGGGCCTTCGGGTTGCGGGAAGTCAACGCTGTTACGTACCATGAACCGGATGTATGACCTGTATCCGGAACAGCGTGCCAGCGGCGAGTTGCTGCTCGATGGAATGAATATCCTTGATCGCAAAATGGACGTAAATGCACTGCGCGCCAAGGTTGGCATGGTTTTCCAGAAACCGACGCCCTTCCCGATGTCGATTTACGAGAATATCGCCTTCGGGGTGCGCCTGAACGAAAGACTTTCCAAGGGTCAGATGGACGAACGCGTCGAGTGGGCCTTGCGAAAGGCGGCAATCTGGGAAGAAACCAAGGACAAACTCGCCCAGAGCGGAATGAGCCTTTCCGGGGGACAGCAACAACGGCTGTGCATTGCGCGCGGCATCGCAGTCAAACCGAAGGTGCTACTGCTCGACGAACCCACTTCAGCACTCGACCCGATTTCCACCATGTACATCGAGGAGCTGATTTCCGAATTGAAAACCGAATTTACTATTGCCATCGTCACCCACAACATGCAGCAGGCAGCGCGCATTTCCGACTATACGGCGTACATGTATCTGGGTGAAATGGTCGAGTTCGGCGTCACGGATCAGGTTTTCATCAAGCCGAAGAAGAAGGAAACCGAGGATTACATCACCGGTCGTTTCGGCTGAAGCGCACGTTCTGTCGCTATCTTGAGGCGGCCCGCCAGACGGCCAGTGCATCTTTCGTTTCAACCACATCATGCACGCGCAGGATGCGGGCACCACGCTGCGCAGCAAGGACGGCAGCCGCGACGCTCCCGGGCAGGCGCTGTTCAACGGGCTTGCCGGTTATGGCACCCAGCATCGACTTGCGGGAAATACCGGCCAGCATAGGCAACCCGTCAGTGGCAAGCCCGTCAAAGCAACGCAGCAGTTCGAGATTCTGCTCAAGCGTCTTGCCAAAACCGAACCCCGGATCGAGCACCAGACGGTCGTAGGCGACCCCGCCAGCGACTGCCCTGGCAACCCGCTGGCCAAGGAAATTGCGCACTTCACCAACCACATCGTCATAGTGAGGACTTTGCTGCATGGTCAACGGCTCGCCCTGCATGTGCATCAAACAAACGGCGCAATCGCTCTCGGCTACAACTTCCAGTGCACCGGGCATGCGCAGGGCATAGATGTCATTGATCATCGAGGCGCCCCGCGCGATGGCAGCACGCATCACTTCGGGTTTATACGTATCGACTGAGATTGGCACACCGCAGTCGGCCAGGGCGTTCAGTACCGGCAGCAGGCGGCCCAATTCCTCATCGAGCGGGGCCGGAATGGCACCAGGGCGCGACGATTCGGCTCCGAGGTCGAGCAAATCCGCGCCGGAATCAATCTGATGAAACGCATACTCGATAGCGCGCTTGGCATCAGTGGCCAAACCATCGCCGGAGAAGGAATCCGGCGTCAGGTTGACGATGCCCATGACTAGCGGACGATCAAGCGACAGGTGAAATTTACCGCAACGCAGCATGGAATCTGAATGTGAAAAAACCGGGGGAGTTCTGGGCTCTCCCCCGGCAGATTCGATTCATCGCACTCAGGCTCAGGCGGGTGCTGTCGCGGTTGGCGCGGCGTCCGGCGGCACATCGGACGACGAACCTGTTCCCAAAGGCTGCGGCGGTTTGGGGGGGCGTGGCGGCTTGCCTTCCATGATGTCGTTGATCTGGTCAGAGTCAATCGTTTCCAGCTCAAGAAGAGCGGCGGTCATCGCCTCAACCTTATCGCGATTTTCTTCGAGCAGCTTGCGTGCCAGCGCATATTGCTGATCGATGATACGACGGATTTCAGCATCCACCTGCTGCATCGTTGTTTCCGACATGTTCTTGTGCGTGGTCACCGAGCGGCCAAGGAAGACCTCGCCCTCATTTTCACCATAAACCATCGGGCCCAGCGCATCGGACATGCCGTACCGCGTTACCATATCGCGTGCCATCTGGGTCGCACGCTCGAAGTCGTTTGAGGCACCGGTTGTCATCTGGTTCATGAACAGCTCTTCGGCAATGCGGCCGCCAAACAGCACGGCGATACGGCTCATCAGATACACCCGGTCATAGGCGTAACGATCTTCTTCCGGAAGTTGCATGGTCAGTCCCAGCGCACGACCTCGCGGAATGATGGTGACCTTATGCACCGGGTCGGACTTCGGCACCAGCTTGGCGACGACCGCGTGGCCCGACTCGTGATACGCCGTATTTCGCTTTTCCTCCTCGTTCATGACCATGCTACGGCGCTCGGCGCCCATAAGGATCTTGTCCTTGGCCTTCTCGAAGTCATCCATGTCGACCAGACGCTTGCTGGCGCGAGCGGCGAACAAGGCCGCTTCATTGACCAGGTTGGCCAGATCGGCACCGGACATTCCCGGCGTTCCACGTGCAAGAATGTCGGCCTTGACGTCCGGCGATAGCGGTACCTTGCGCATGTGCACGATAAGAATCTGTTCCCGGCCACGGATGTCCGGCAACGGGACAACCACCTGACGGTCAAAACGACCCGGACGCATCAGTGCCGGATCAAGGACGTCCGGACGGTTGGTCGCAGCGATCACGATGACACCGACACTGGCCTCGAAGCCGTCCATCTCAACCAGCATCTGGTTCAATGTCTGTTCGCGCTCGTCGTTGCCGCCACCCAGTCCCGCTCCACGCTGGCGGCCGACCGCATCGAGCTCGTCAATAAAGACGATGCACGGAGAATGCTTCTTGGCATTCTCGAACATGTCGCGCACTCGTGCCGCACCCACACCGACAAACATTTCAACGAAATCGGAACCCGAAATCGAGAAGAACGGCACTTTGGCTTCGCCGGCAATCGCCTTGGCGAGCAAGGTTTTACCGGTACCGGGGTTGCCGACGAGCAATACGCCTTTGGGAATGCGGCCGCCCAGCTTCTGGAATTTGGACGGATCGCGCAGAAAATCAACCAGTTCGGAGACTTCCTCCTTGGCTTCGTCGCAACCGGCAACATCGGCAAAGGTGATGCTATTGGTCGACTCGTCAAGCAGGCGCGCCTTGCTCTTGCCGAATGAGAATGCGCCACCACGGCCACCACCTTGCATCTGACGCATGAAGAACACCCATACGCCGATCAACAGCAGCATCGGAAACCAGCTGACGAAGATGCTCATCAGGAAGGATTGCTCCTCCTCGGGCTTGGCTTC
>NZ_FLQY01000379.1 GCF_900089945.1 Candidatus Propionivibrio aalborgensis
CGACTTGCTGATCGACGGAATCGATTCGCTCGACTCGGGTGTGACGGTTTTTGATTCCAGATTACGCCTGGTCACCGCCAACCGTCGATTCGTCGAGATGCTTGGTTTTCCGGCCGAACTGATGGTGCCGGGCACCAGCCTCGCCGCGATGTTCCGCTTCAACGCCGAACGTGGCGAATATGGCGACGGTGACATCGAGGCGCTGGTCGAGGAGCGAATGGCACAGGCGCGCCGTTTCGAACCGCACCGCTTCGAGCGCCTGCGACCCGACGGCACAATCCTCGAAGTCCGCGGCAGCCCGTTGCGCAGTGGTGGATTCATCACCATCTACATCGATGTTACAACCGAGCGACAGCGTGAGAAGGCGCTGGCCGATCTCTCCAGCCAACTTGAGCGCCGGGTCGAGGAACGCACCGCGGAGTTACGCCAGCGCGAGGCAGAGCTGGCACGCAAGACGCACCAGCTTGAACTCGTGGTCAGCCACATCCGCCACGGAATTTCAGTCATCGGGCCGCAATTGACACTGGAACTGTGCAACGATCATTTCCTCGAGATCATGCGTTTCCCCCCGGAATTCGCGCGCCCGGGCCGACCGTTTGCGGAATTTATCCGCTTCAACGCCGAGCGTGGCGATTACGGTCCCTGCGACGTCGAAGAGATGGTTGCCCAACGCGTTGAACAGGCCCGACATCCGACGCTGCACCAGTTCGAGCGTACCCGACCGGACGGCACGTCGATCGAGATCATCGGCTCGCCGCTACCTGATGGCGGCTTCGTCACCACCTACATCGACATCACCGAGCGCAAGCACGCAGAAGCGCAGCGCGACGCATCCGAGGCTAACTTGCTGGCCATGCTGGAAGCCAGCCCGATCGGCGTCGCGCTCATCGACCAAGCGGATATGACGATTCGCTTCTGCAACAAGCGTCTCGCCGAACTTGCCGGCGCGCCAGCGGATTCGCTAATCGGCAATACGGCTTCCGGTTTCTGCCGCATGCTGCTTGAAGAAATCGACCTCGACACGACCGTCCTCAACCTCGAAAGATCGATGGTCCGTGCGGACGGCAGCCATTGGCACTGCCTGATAAGCGCTCGAACGATCACCTTCAAGGATCGACCGGCATTGCTGCTCTGGGTGTACGACATCACCGAACTGTACCTCGCGCGCAGGGCCTTGCGGCATATCGCGCATCACGACGGTCTCACCGACATTCCGAACCGGAGGCATTTCGAGTCCTTCGTCGCGCAGGCGCTGGCACGCGCCGAACGGCGACGGAGCCGCGGCGCCTTGTTGTTCATCGACCTCGACGGTTTCAAGAGGGTCAACGACTCTTTCGGCCACCAGACCGGCGACCGTCTATTGAAAACTATCGCCGCCGGTCTGCGCGAGCGCATGCGAAAGTCCGATTTCGTCGCCCGCCTTGGTGGTGATGAATTCGCCGTTATCTGCGAAGACTGCGGTGCCGACGGCGGACCGCTGGCGCTGGCGAGCGAGCTGGTAACGATGGTTCGCGAGTTGGCGGAGACCTCCGTCCCTGGCTGCGGCGTCGGGGCCAGCATCGGACTTGCCTATTTCGACAGCGATGGCCCGGACCGCGACCAACTCATGCGCAATGCCGACATGGCAATGTATCGCGCCAAGACTACCGGCCACATTACGGAGCACACTGACGCGCCAGCCCCGCCTTCGCATAGCGCGCGCCCCGCCACCTGAACCGAGACCCGGACATTCAGGCTCCCTGGATCGCCTTCGGACCCGTAAAGGCCGTCCGGTCGCCACGCCAAACCGCCCGCGATGCGATGCGACCGCTCAGCGCTGGGCCTTGTCGGCGACTTCAAATACGCCGGCGAAAGCCCCGCTTGATTCCGGAACGACTCCAGCGCCGCATGTGCGCGGCGCGGGTACCCGGCGTCAAACCTTTTCCGGCGATCAAAGCTGCGCGTCATCAGTGCGGCGACCGGACACTTTGAAGGCATAAAGTGCTGCGATCAGCCCGGCGGCCAACAGCAAGCCCGATGGCAGGTAAGTCATCAAGCCTCGCAAGTGCGGACTGTGCGGCAACAACTGGCTGACAAACAGGATGCGGCCAAAGGTCGCCAGCGCGAGTACCGCGAAAAAACTGCCCATGAACAGACCTTCCGCGCCACGCGTCCCCGACTTCGAAGCGTACTCCATCAGGCCAGCAAAAGCGGCGGCCCAACCGACACCGCTCAGTATTTGCATCGCCACCAGCGATGGAAGGCTGGCGGCTACCCCTGACGCGTAACTGCCAAGCGCCGCCAGCAAGATACCAGCAGCTGCGACGGTCAGCATGCCGAAGCGCTTCACGAGCGCGCCGACGGTGGGCAGCGCGCTAAAGAAGCCGACCCACAGCAAAGGCATCAGCCAAGGCAGGCTTTCCTTTGCCGCATGCTCCAGAAACTGCGGCCCGGCATTGACGAAGGCATGCAACTGGAAGCCGCCAGCTGCCAACACTAGAACCGCCAGCACGGGTGCATAGGCGGCAAAGGCGACGGGTTGCGGCGCATCGACGCGGGGCTCAGGGCCGGTAGCGACGAACGCGCGCAGCAATACGACAACGGCGATCAGCAGCGTGACGGCAGCAAGCACAAACGGCAAACGCGGATCGACGCCCTTGAGCAGCGTGCCAACGTAGGGCGACAAGGCCGCCGCAAGGGCCATCCCTGCGGCGTACCAGCGAACCAGACGACCCTGCTGCGCTACCTTGGCGCGCTTGGCAAGCAGCACCATGGTTGGCGCGCGCAGGACCGACGCGCTGAGTACCCAGATGAACAGAACGGCGATGAGCAAATTCGGCGAGACCTTTCCGGACATGGGCAGCAATACGAAGGCGACAGTTGAAATGATCGTGAGCCACAAGAGCAGACGAGCCAGTTTTTGGTAACCGTCCGCCAAGCGATCGGCGACCAGCGCAAAGGCCATGTCCATGACAGCAAAAATCAGCTGATCGGCCATCAACAGGAGCGGCAGCCAGGTGCTTGCCACGTGGGCCGACGCTAGAAGCTCCGGCAGATAGATCACGTACACCGTCCAGCCCAGCGTGAAGAAGAACTGCACGCCGGCCAGAGCCGGACCGCCGGCCGCTTTGGGTTCGCCGGCCATGACCATCACGGGGCCAGAGCCTTGTTGACGACCTCGAACACATCGCTCGATAAACCAGCCTGCTGCTGCAAGCCTTGCAGCGCCGCGCGTGCATGGCCCTGATGCTCGGCGTCGAATCTTTTCCAGCGATCGAAGCTGCGCGCCATCCGCGCGGCGACCTGCGGGTTGATCGGGTCGAGCCGGGCAATCAGGCCAGCGAGGAAGCGGTATCCGCTACCGTCAGCAGCATGGAAATTCCGGTGATTGGCACCGAAAGTACGCAACAAGGCGTAGACCTTGTTCGGATTGCGGATGTCGAAAGCCGGATGACGGGTAAGGCTTTCTACCCGCGCCAGAGTGTCTGACAAGCGGCTGCCGGCCTGAACCGATAGCCACTTGTCGACCACCAGCGCTTCGTGCTGCCACCGCTCGTAAAACGCAGCGAGTGCTGCCTTGCCCTGTTCGCGCACATCGGCCCGCGCATTGGCCAGAACGGTGAGTGCGGCGAACTGGTCGCTCATGTTGTCGGCGCTGTCGAATTGCTGGCGCGCCAAGGCAAGGTACTCGGCCGAATCCAGTTCATTCAGATAGCTGAGGCACAGATTTCGCAAACGCCGACGCGCCGCCCCCGCCGTATCCGGTTGATACGGCCCGATTGGTGCAAGCGTGGAGTAAAGTCGGACGAGTTCGCCTTCCAGTCCGCTTGCCAGACAATTCGCCAGACCGTTTCTGGCCGTGTGCAGCACTTCAGGATCAACCACTTCCATCTGCTCGGCAAGCGTTGCCTCGCCGGGCAAGGTCAACACTTCGGCGATGAAGGCCGGTTCGCCGGGTCCGACCAGAACCTTGCGCGCGGCTTCGATCACGCTGTCCGGCCAATCAACCGCTTCACCGCGCGCCAGGCTGATCACGGCTCTGCGGATCAAACGGCCAAACAGCCGCTGGCCAGCTTCCCAGCGGTTGAACGGATCGCTGTCAAAGGCCAATAAATGGACGAGTTCGGCTTCGCTGTAGTCATGCTCAAGCACGACAGGCGCCGAGAAATTGCGCAGCAGAGACGGCACCGGCGCGACCGGGATGTTGTCGAAAATAAAGACTTGCTCAGCTTCGGCCAGTTGCAGGACGCGCGTGAATAACCTCGTGTTCGCGTCATGAATTCCTTGATCGCCAAGCTCAAGGTCATCACCTGTCGGCGCGACCAGGCCTACGGCGACAGGTATCAGGTAAGGCGCCTTCTCCGGCTGATCCGGCGTCGGTGCGCAACTCTGCGTCAGCATCAAGGTGTAACGCCGTGCATCCGCATCGTATTCGCCGCGCGAGATCACCTTCGGTGTACCGGACTGGCTGTACCAGGTCATGAAGCGGGTGAAGTCGAATCCGGCGGCATCGCCCATCGCCGCGACAAAATCATCGCAGGTGACCGCCTGGCCGTCGTGGCGTTCGAAATAGAGATCCATGCCGCGCCGGAACGCTTCGCTGCCAATCAGCGTGCGGATCATGCGCACGACCTCGGCGCCCTTCTCGTACACCGTCGCCGTGTAGAAATTGTTGATCTCGAGGTAGCTGGCCGGGCGCACCGGATGCGCCATCGGGCCGGCGTCCTCGGGGAACTGAGCGGCGCGCAGACCGCGCACCTCGCGGATACGGGCGGTCTCGCGACTGTGCGTGTCGGCACCGAATTCCTGATCGCGGAAAACGGTCAACCCTTCCTTCAGTGAAAGCTGGAACCAGTCGCGGCAGGTCACGCGGTTACCGGTCCAGTTGTGGAAGTATTCATGGGCCACCACGCGGTCGATGTTCTCGAAGTCGGTATCGGTCGCCACGTCGGCGCGCGCCAGAACATACTTGGTGTTGAAGATGTTGAGCCCTTTATTCTCCATCGCCCCCATGTTGAAGTCGCCGACGGCGACGATCATGTAGTGGTCGAGATCGCACTCGAGGCCGAAAGTCTCCTCGTCCCAGTGCATCGCTTTCTTGAGCGCCGCCATCGCATGACCACACTGATCGAGCTTGCCCGGTTCGACGTATATCGCCAGCTGAACGTCGCGGTCAGAGCGGGTGCGATAGCTGCTGCGCAGCACATCGAGCTTTGCCGCGACCAATGCGAAGAGATAGCTGGGCTTCCTGAATGGATCCTCCCAAGTGGCATAATGGCGACCGTCCGGCTCGTCGCCGGAACCCGCCGGGTTGCCGTTGCACAGCAGGAACGGGAAATCGGCCTTGTCAGCGTGAATGGTGACGGAATAACGCGCCATCACATCCGGGCGGTCGATGAACCAGGTGATGCGGCGAAAACCCTGCGGCTCGCACTGGGTGAAGTAGCCGTCTCGACTGCGATACAGTCCCGAAAGCTGCGTATTTTTGTCGGGCTGGATGGACACACACGTTTCCAGCGTGAAGCGCTCCGGCAAGTCGTTCACAGTCAACTGGCGCTCATTCAGCTGATACGCATCCGCTTGAAGCAAACGGCCATCGAGTTTGACCGAAATTGTCTCCAGATCCTCGCCGTCGAGCGCCAGCGGATGGACTCCAGGAACCGCCGGGTTGCGTACGCCAGCCAAGGTGGCCACAATCCGCGTCGCGGATGGACGGATATCCACGTCCAGATCTACGGTTTCTATCAGGTATGGCGGCGGCGCATAGTCCTTGAGCTGTACGGGGGCAGGCGTGTCGTTGCGCATGGTGGTGTGGAGTCCAATTACGAGAAACGTTGCGAAAGCGGCGATGATAACGGATGCGCTGTGCCAAGGGTACGGAACGGCCGGAAAAACTGGTGCCCGATAGCGACGACGGAACGGCTAGAATTCGTTGTATGAATTCCAATGACGCAAGTTCGGATTATCCATTGCAGTTGCTCCGCCACCCGGCGACACCGGCTCCGGTGGTCAGTACGATCGAAGCGCGTGCGCTGTTCCGTTCCGATGGCTTTCTTGAACTGGCCTTCCGTCTCCGTGGCGACATGGCGCGCCTGCTGATCCCGACGCTGCCGACGGAGGACCGCAAACTGCTTTGGGAACACACCTGCTTCGAAGCATTCGTCGCCAGTGTCAGCGATACGGCGTACCGCGAGTTCAACTTCTCGCCCTCAGGACAATGGGCATCGTACGCATTTTCGGATTATCGTCTTGCCGACGAAACGGCAGCCATGATCGATTCGCCGCAAATCACTTCCCGCTTGTTCGCCGGCCGGATGGAACTGGAAGCCGTGATTTTTCCTGATGCGCTGCTTGCAGGGAGCAGGAAGCTTCTGCTTGGGCTTTCGGCGGTCGTCGAAGCGGCCGATACCGTCGATGGCAGCCACAGTTACTGGGCGTTGCGCCATCCCTCGCCGCGCCCTGATTTTCATCACCGTAATTCCTTCGCATTTGAACTGGTGAAGCCTCGATAATCTGCTTGAAAGCGCAACGATGTCCATCCTTCTATTTGGTCTCGACCGCCTGCTCACCGACGCCGCGTTGCGCAAGCCGCTGGCTGGGCGTCAGGTCGCACTGCTTGCCCACCCGGCGTCGGTCGCGGCCGACTTGACGCACGCCCTTGACGCGTTGACCGCATTCCCCGAGCTGCACCTGAGCTCGGCCTTCGGCCCGCAGCACGGCTTGCGTGGCGACAAGCAGGACAACATGGTCGAATCGTCCGATTTTGTCGACCCGCGGCATGGCATCCCGGTATTCAGCCTGTATGGCGAAGTGCGCCGCCCGACGCCGGCGATGATGGATACCTTCGATGTTCTGCTGATCGATCTGCAGGATCTCGGCTGTCGCATTTACACCTTCATCACCACTCTGCGCTATATGCTTGAAGCGGCTGCCGAACATGGGAAGACGGTGTGGGTACTTGACCGCCCCAACCCGGCGGGCCGGCCCGTGGAAGGCCTGGTGTTGCGGACCGGCTGGGAAAGCTTTGTCGGCGCTGGCGCACTGCCCATGCGCCACGGACTGACGTTAGGCGAGCTGGCGTGCTGGTTTATCGCCACTCTCAGGCTCGACGTCGATTGCGAAGTGATAAGCATGCACGGATGGTTCCCCGATTCGGCCCCCGGTTACGGATGGCCAGTTGGCAAGCGCAGCTGGATCAACCCCAGCCCGAATGCGCCCAATCTTTCAATGACGCGCTGCTACCCTGGCACCGTGATGCTCGAAGGCACCACTCTCTCGGAAGGGCGTGGCACGACCCACCCGCTTGAGCTGTTCGGCGCACCGGACATTGACGCCCGGGCACTGATCGCCGAAATGTTCGCTCTCGCGCCGGGCTGGCTTGCCGGCTGTCGCCTGCGCGAATGCGGGTTCGAGCCGACCTTCCACAAACATGCCGGAAAGTTGTGCAACGGCGTGCAGATTCATGTCGATGACGAACACTACCAGCACACCGAGTTCCGTCCCTGGCGACTGCAATGTCTGGCCTTCAAGGCCTTGCGCCGCTTGCAGCCCGACTACCCGCTGTGGCGCGACTTTCCCTACGAATACGAAAGCGAGCGTCTGGCCATCGACCTGATCAACGGCAGCCCACTGTTGCGCGAATGGGTCGATGATCCTGCAGCAACCCCGGCCGACCTCGATGCGCTGGCGTGGGTCGACGAAATGGCCTGGATGACCGCCCGCGAAGACTTCCTGCTCTACTAATAAAAAAACCGACAGGCCAGCCGTCGGTTTTTTTATTGCGAAGCGCGTGATCAGAGACGTTCGAAAATTGCCGCGATCCCCTGCCCGCCACCGATACACATCGTCACCAGAGCATACTTGCCGTTGGTGCGTTGCAGCTCGTACAAGGCCTTGGTGGCAATGAAAGCGCCGGAACAACCAATCGGGTGGCCCAATGCGATAGCTCCACCATTCACGTTGGTTTTGGCCGGATCAAGTCCAAGATCGCGGCTAACCGCAAGCGCTTGAGCGGCGAAGGCTTCGTTGGCTTCGATCACGTCCATCTGGTCCAGCGTCAATCCGGCCTTCTTGAGTACCAACTTGGTCGCCGAAATCGGGCCGATGCCCATAATCTCGTTCGGCACACCGGTGATGGCGTACGAAACGAGACGTGCGATCGGCTTGTGGCCGGCCTTGGCCGCAACGTCAGCGGCAGCCAACACGAAGAAGGCTGCGCCGTCGTTGATACCTGAAGCATTGCCGGCGGTAACCGTGCCCGTTTTCGAGAACGCCGGTTTCATTTTCGCCAGAGACTCCAAAGTCGTCTTGGGTTTGCAGTGCTCGTCGGTATCGAACACGACATCGCCCTTACGCGTCTGCTGAACGATCGGAACGATCTGCGACTTGAAACGTCCTTCGGCAATGGCACGCCCGGCGCGTTGCTGCGATTCGACTGCAAACGCATCCTGTTCTTCGCGGGTAATTCCCCATTTGGTGGCAACATTTTCCGCCGTCACGCCCATATGGCCTACACCAAACGGATCATTCAGCGTGGCAACCATCGAATCGACAGCCTTGGTGTCCCCCATGCGGGCGCCAGTGCGCATCGCAGCGAGCATGTAGGTGGCGCGCGACATGACTTCGACGCCACCGCCAATTCCGTAATCACTGTCACCCAGCATGATGTTCTGTGCCGAAGTGACGATACCCTGCAAACCGGAAGAACAGAGGCGGCTGACCTGCATGGCGATCGACTCCATCGGCAAACCAGCCTGAATTGAGGCAACGCGCGAGACGTAGGCGTAGCGTGAATCGGTCGGAAGGACGGTGCCTACCGTTACGTAATTGATTTCCTTCGGATCAACACCGGAACGCGCGATCGACTCCTTCATGACGAGGCCGGCCAGCTCGCATGGCTCAATCCAGGATAGTCCACCGCCGAAGGTACCGATCGCCGAACGAACTGCGCTTAAAACGACAACATCTCTGCTCATGTTTACAATCTCCTAAGTGTATATGTATCGATTACGGACCCACCATACTAGCAAAACCCAACAACAGCAACAGCAACAACCAGAGCATCAAGGCACGCCAGACCAAGCCGACAGCACTTTGCATGAAATCGACATCCGCTTCATCGCCAGTGCCGATCTCGGCGCGATCAGAAATCTCGCCGGCCTCGACCACCGGCATGCCCAGTCGAACACCCAGCGCACCAGCACCGCTTGCCAGAACGATACCGATACCACTACCCAGCTGGTCATCCGGCCATTTGTCGGCTTGATTTCGCCAACAGTAAACTGCATCTTCAAAATTGCCGACAATGGCAAACCCGGCGGCAGTAATCCGCAAGGGCAGCCAGTCTATAACAGCAAAGGCCTGTTGTGAAAATTTTCCGAAACGCTCGGCGGCGTCGTCGTTTCTTCTTCCCCAGGTATCGGCAAAGACAGCCGCCGCCCGATAAAGGACGGCGCCGCATGGCCCCGGAAGCAGGAAGAAGCAGACAAGCACACCAAACACGTGACGATGCGATGCGCTGAGTGCTTCCTCAATCGCCAGCCGAGCAATGGTGGAAGACGAAAGATCGTCGGCCGGCCGCCCCCGCCACTCAGACAAAAGCTGACGCGCGTGGGGCACATCTTCCATGCGCAGAGCGAGTTGGATGTCGGTGTAATAGTGACTGAACTGCCGGAAGCCCATCGTTAGATACAGAACAAGCACATTCCAGAGCCAGGCCAGCAGCGGGTTGAGTGCGTTTAGCGCTGCATATACGCCGCCGGCAACCAAAACCAGCCCGCCTACGGAAATCACCCAGGCAATCAGGCCGTAGCTTCTCTCACCTGCGTTGAAGTAGCCTTCAAGAAATCGAGCGAACCTGGCAAGCGGCTCATGAACAACACTACGATAAGGCAATGGCCGAATCTGCTCAAGCAACAGAACGGCAACCAGAGAAAAAAGATTCATGCGAAATATGTGATTGCGCGGCGAAGAGCGGTCTGTGCCCGTCGGGCATCGGAATCGGGGAAGATACCATATTTAAACAGTGCCTGCAGAGGCCTTCAGCACGTCCAACCGAGTCTCCGGCTTCAGCGAATCAGGCAAAAGGTGGCTCTGACGTTCGACTGATTCAGGCCGACAATGCCTTGGAGAGCGTCAAGATGATACCGGCCGTGGCACCCCAGATGAAGTACCCCTGGTAGGGCATGGCAACGTAATGCCGAATTTTTCCACGATAGGGCAAGGAGTGGCGCTGATGGTTTGCCGCGTTCATCAGGAAAGAGAACGGTACCTCGAAAATCTGCGCGACTTCGTAGGGGTCGGGCTGCAAATCAAATGGCGGCGTCACGATCGCCACTACGGGCGTTACGCGATACCCTGTGATGGTGAGGTACTCGGGCAGATAGCCGACAATTTCAACGTGCGCAGATGACAAACCGATTTCTTCTTCAGCTTCACGCAACGCGGTGTGCGCTGGCGAAGTATCGTCAGGTTCGTAACGGCCGCCTGGAAAACTGATCTGACCCGGATGATCCTTTAAGTGTTCCGTACGCTGGGTGAGCAACACAGACGCTCCTCCCTCCCGCAAGACAATGGGGAAGAGCACCGAAGCCGGTGTCAGTTCAATGTCATCAATATCCTCCTCCTGCACGAATGCGGTCCGCGTCGGGACCGGGTACAACACCGACCGCAGATGTTCAAGGTCGATTGCGTCCGGACTCGCGCTGGTAGATGATTGAACGATAGCATCAGTTTCGGTCGCCAGTTTCCTCCTCCTCGATTTCGGCACTCACGGCATTGAGGGCGTCCTGCAATGTTTCCTCGGACAGCGCGTTAATCGACGTCGCCACCAGATCGGCAGACTCCACGGCACCCAATGGCAAGCGCTTGCTGTCAAGGCATGCGATCAGGGCGGCAGTGGCACCCACAACCCGTAGAAGGGTCTGCCTCTCACCCATCAATATCTCAAGCTCGCGGCGCAACATGAGGATTTCCTGGTCGCGATGGGGCATGCAATTCTCCTAGTAACGCTTCTTAAGTGTCATCGTCTCGCCATTCCGCTGCATTTCCATTCGATTCAAAAAACTCATGCCGAGCAATGCGATGGGCAGATCGTTCTGATGCACCATGGCGTCGACATTATTGAGGACAATTTCGCCGACGCGCACTGTATCCAGCTTGACACGCGACACCATCGTCTGACCATTGGCTGTGTTGGCTATTCCGGGCAGCCCCTTGCTGGGATCAATGCCGATCCGACGTGCATCGCTCGCTCCCAGGGAAACCATAGAGGCGCCAGTGTCCACGATAAACCGAACGGTCGTCCCATTGATGTTTCCGGTCACCAGAAAATGCCCACCTGAATCGGCAGTTAGCACAGCCTGGGCCGGCCCATCGGTGGACGACTGCGATGCAACGTTCTGTCCAACACGCAAAATCCGTTTCTTTCCATCAATTTCAAGAGTCGCCGTTTCGCCTTCGATGGAAAGCACTTTCACTCCTTCGTCGGTTGTAACGCCGAGGGGAACGACACGCGGCCTGCCGCCATTAATGGTCAACAGAGCCTTGCCCGGAAACAGGCCAGCGAGGCCGACATCCGCAGCACGTACGCCTTGAGTGGCCAAGACCACTCCGGCAAACAGTAGGCAACGTGCTACCCAGCGCGTAAAATTCGCGGCGTGCACGGAAGCGCAACCCGATCTCGGAAAGCTCACGAACATGAAACCCATAGCCATTTTTCGCCACACTAAAACCGAGGGACCAGGCTATTTTGCCACATTCCTCGATCAGCGCTCGATTCCATGGCAGCTGATTGCCATTGATCAGGACGAGGCGGTACCCGAATGCGCAGAAGCATTCTCCGGACTGTGCCTGATGGGTGGGCCAATGAGCGTCAACGACCAGTTGCCGTGGATCGGTCAAGTGTGCGCACTGATTCGTGATGCCAACTCAAGAGACATCCCGGTCATTGGCCATTGCCTAGGTAGCCAGTTGATGAGCAAGGCTCTGGGTGGTGTTGTCACGCCAAGCCCGATCAAGGAGATCGGCTGGGGCCACGCCTATACGGAAAACAATGATAGTGCACGGCTATGGCTGCGTGATTGTCTTGGCGAAACCGGCTTGGCAACGGTATTTCAGTGGCATGGTGAGACTTTCAGTATTCCACCGGGTGCGCAACGCATCCTCACCAACGAATTCTGCACCAACCAGATGTTCACACTCGGCCCGCACCTGGCGATGCAGTGCCATGTCGAAATGACCTCTGAAATGATCAATGAATGGTGCAAGTCCTGGGCCACCGAAGTGCATGGCCTGGATCCCCGGCCAGTTACAGTGCAGACACCGGAACAAATGCTGTCTGAGACCCCGGATCGCCTGCCAGTCATGCGGCTACTGGCCGACCAGTTGTACTCGATCTGGATGATGGGCTTGAAGCGGAATTGACTTCGATCGATCCGCTGCTTTCAGGAACAAACGTAGTGCACTGGCGGTGGCCGTGGCCGTGTCACCGTTGTTACCTACTGTTTGTGCTCAACCAAGACGCACTGATAGACACCACCGAAAAAGGTGCGCTTACGCCACGTAAAACGATCGGCCTGAGCAGCATAACTACTGATCTCGTTTTTCCATAGCGCGTCAGCAAATGGTTCCAGATAGCGGTTGACGAGTTTTAGTATGTAGCGAACTGGCTGCCATCTCGCAGGGTTGTGGTAGTCAACGAACACTGCCTTGCCGCCTTTGGGCAGATTCGCCAGCATGTTATTGACGATTTCGTGCTTTTTCTCGTCAGGAACTTCGTGCAAAAGGAAAAAGCTACTGATCAGGTCGTAATCCACCGATTCTTCGCCTGAAAAACTGGCTGCATCGCATCGAATGACTTTTGCCCATTCGATGCCGTCCAGTTTGCGCTGGCTATGCTCAATCTGTATCGGAGTTACGTCGGTCAGATGGAAGGTGCCGCGCGGCCCCACTTTGTGTGCCGCACGAGATACCAGATCGCCATACACGTGCGCCAGTTGCCAGACACGCATGCCTTCCTTGATTTCGTTCAAATAGGCACGGATAAGCCGCTGGTCATTCAGGAACAACTGCACACGCACAACCAGGTTGTGATCCAGAACACGAACCCACTTGGGATCGACATATGCCCAATCGTAGACCTCGGTCATGTACGCGGGAACGCCATCGTAATAGGGGTCAATGGCGAGTGACGCATGATTCTTGGTCATTTATTGGTCCGATCTAGTCAAAGTCCCATGCATTTGGCGTAAACACGGTCACCAACAAAGCCAGCGTAGAAAGCCAAACAGAGGAAGGGGCACAAAGACTCTCATTATCGCTGAGCTGCGTATTCCAGTCAAACCGCTATGGCTGAACGCGAGTCAATTCTTTCATCTCTAATACGCCGGTGGATTCTGGAATTTCTGCTCTCTTTCGGGCTTTCAGCGGGATTTCCTCCAGCAGTACTCGCTGCAAACCTTGCGGTCGCTATTGATGACTATTGTGCATTCCATGTATCAAGCAGGAAGTGGCGCGAATAGGGCTGCGATGTCTTCTTCACCGAATTTCAGGTCGATCGTACGATCTTCTGACAAGATCCCGGCAGCGAGGTCTGCCTTGCGCTCCTGCAATGCGAGAATCTTTTCCTCAATACTGCCAGCGATGATCAGCTTGTAGACGAACACCGGCTTGTCCTGCCCGAGCCGATGAGCACGATCAGTCGCCTGATTCTCAACGGCGGGGTTCCACCACGGATCGTAGTGAATCACGGTATCGGCCGCGGTAAGATTGAGGCCGACGCCACCCGCTTTCAGGCTGATCAGGAAAATTGGAACTTCGCCCGCCTGGAATCGACGCACCGGCGATTCCCGGTCGGAGGTGTCTCCCTTCAGGATGACATAGTCAAGGCCGGCAAACTTCAGCTCAGTCTCAATCAATGACAACATGCTGGTAAATTGCGAAAAAAGCAGAATGCGACGGCCCTCATCAACCAGCTCGGGCAACATGGTCATCAGCAGATCCAGCTTGGCCCGCTCCCTGACCCGTTGCGCAGAAGCAGCCTTGACCAACCGGGGATCACAACAGATCTGCCTCAGTTTGAGTAGTGCATCCAGGATAACGATCTGGCTGCGCCCGAATCCTTTGCTGGCGACCTCCTCCCTCACCATGGCGTCCATTGCTGCGCGGACGGTCTCGTAAAGGTCACGCTGGCTCCCCGCGAGTTCAATTTTGCGCACGATGACGGTTTTGGGCGGCAATTCGCGCGCCACTTCTTCTTTTTTGCGGCGTAGGATGAAGGGGCGTATCCGCTGGGCCAGCAGGTTCCGGCGCTGCGCATCGCCTTGCTTTTCGATCGGCATGCGCCAGTACTTGGCAAAGGTATTGCTGTTGCCCAGAAAACCGGGCAACAGGAAATCGAACTGACTCCACAATTCGCCCAGATGGTTTTCCAACGGCGTGCCGGTCAGGCAAAGGCGGTGCCGTGCGTCGATCTTGCGCACGACCTCAGCTCCTTGACTTCGAGAGTTCTTGACTGTCTGTGCTTCGTCAAGAATGAGGAGATGGTAGCGGTACTGGGTCAGCTCGTGTGAATCGCGCCACAGCAAAGGATATGTCGTCATCACCAGATCATGCTGCGGAATTTCAACAAACCGACTCTTGCGTTCGATGCCATGCAGGGAAAGGATCGACAGGCTTGGCGCAAAGCGAGCCGCCTCGTTCTTCCAGTTGAAGATCAGTGACGTGGGCAAGACTATCAGTGCCGGACGATCCAGACGCCCGGATTCCTTTTCCATCAGCAAATGCGCCAGTGCCTGCGCTGTCTTGCCAAGGCCCATATCGTCCGCCAGAATTCCGGACAACTTCTGCTGGCGCAGAAACTGCAGCCAGGCCAAACCCTCCTTCTGGTAGGAGCGCAACTCAAGCCCCAAACCGGCCGGTGAGTCGATGTGACTGATACCCTGGGCCACCGACAACTGGTCAGCGAGCGCCAGCACATCGCGCTGACCGCGGAACTGCCAGCGGCTGGTGTCGTTCAGTTCGGCAAGGCGCGGCGCATCAAAACGTGAGAGGCGCAGAACGTTGCCACCGGTGAAGCCGTCGAAAAGATCAATCAAGGTCGCCGCGAGCGGCTTCAGACGTCCAGCCGGGGCGCAAATTCGCAGTTTGACCGGTGTCTTGAGTTCGATCATTTCATCGTCGGCAATCTGATCAAGCAGTGCTGAATCCAGCCAGCGTGGATCACTCCGGAACAAGGCCGCGAGCAGAGGCGCCAGTGGCAAACGTTCGCCTTCGACGATGATGCCCATGTCGAGATCAAACCAGCCGTTTTCAGACTCAATCAGATCGGCTTCCCACGCCTCGACTTGAAGCGCGTGATGCCGAAAGTCTTCATCAAACTCGATCTGCCAGCCGGCATCGCGAAGCTCTGGCAACGCTTCACGCATGAAGCGCGGCCAGCACGATTCATTTTCCAGACCGTATGCGCTATCGGGTGGACTGCCAAAAGTATGTAGTGCATAAGCCGGGATTTTCTGCAGCCCTGTTTCAGTCAAGCTGCCCATCAATTCCTTTTCTCGCTCGAACTGACGAAGTATGCGTACGGTCTCCCCTTCAGGCAGCGTGGAAAACTCTCGAACGTCGCCCGGCTTGATCTCCGCATCGTGATAACGAAACACCGGTAACACCACGTCGAAAGAGCCCGCGTTATAGCTGACGACGTAGCCGCGCCAGTTCCTGTTGCCATGCGTATGGAGTGTCTGCAAACGCAATACCGGAATGGGACTGGTTTCAATACAGCGTAGACGGGCACTGGCATACTCGGAAGGAATCGGCAATTCGGGCGCAAGCTCAGTCAGCGCTTCGGCAACCAGTGCTGCCTCAACATCGGACAATGGTGGTAGCGCTAACAGGCGCGCAATGACTGAAGAGTTGCCAGGCACATCCAAGGGACCCAAGACAAACTCATCTAGGTCGACATACCAGGGGGGCTGCAGGTGCACCACTAGACTGGCTGCAGGTGTCGGTTTGAAACAGGGCCTTTGCCGTCCGTTGATATCAAGCCGCCAACCCACAGTCGCCGGGCGCGCCTCGGCCAACAGCAGCGGCGAAAACTCATTCTCCGGAAAAAGGCGGCCGGTCCGTGCCATCCGCTGCAGGATATCTCCCCCGTGCTGCGAACCCAGACTGAAGGCCCGCAGACCGCAATCATGCGCCCGGTCGGCCCAAAGCAGACGCAGAATACCGACATCCTCTTCGGCAACAAAAGCCAGTGGTTTGCTCAGTGCACGATCGATGGTCCACCATTCTTCGGCACTCTCAGGATCACGGCCCTTGAGAACGGTGACCCCGAAACCGCTGGCGTCCTTTGTCCAGTGCAAGAGATAGAACAACTGATTTCGACTTGTGGATGACTTGATGGTCTTCTTGCTGACCGCCATCGACACACGACGAAGTTCTTCCACCCAGGAAAGAACGCCGGGATTTATGCGTTTGCTTTCTTCCAAATCTTCAGCAGTCTTTGACAACAGGGGTATCAGAGCTCAATTGTGGAAACAACGCCATGTCTCGGCAAACACACATACCAAGAACTCGCAGGAAATATCTCACGTAGCCGGCCGGGAACCAGTCAAGCGACCACCACACATGCTTTCCGCAGAAACAGCCAGCCGTCCAACGCGGCTCTCAATAACAGATATCAATCGCGAAAATTGCCGTACTTGATCGGGAAATCGACAATGGCCTTCTTTACCAGACTGATGGCTTCCTGCAGGACATCGCGCTTGGCACCACTGACACGCACAGCATCTCCCTGAATGGCAGCCTGCACCTTGAGTTTTGAATCCTTCAACAACTTGACAATCTTTTTTGCCAACTCGATCTCTATGCCGATCTTGATCTTCAGCTCCTGCTTGACCTTGTCGCCGGATACTTTCTGCACCGGCTGATGATCCAGGCGTTTGGTACAGTCCGGTTCCTTCTTTTCCATCTCTGGGAAAAGAATGTCCTTGACCTGATTTAGTTGAAAGTCCGAGTCTGCGTACACTGTGATTGCCTTGTCCTTATCGTTCAACTCAAGCTTGGCACTTGTGCCCTTGAAGTCGTGGCGCCCGATAAGTTTCTTTCCAGCTGAATCGATGGCATTTTTCAGCGCCACCATGTCCACTTCAGAAGAAAAATCGAAAGATGGCATCAAAGCCTCCGCTTAACTGAAATGACAAACGTAATGATAAGGCTCGTCGCAAGAAATCTCGAACGACGAGTTTCCCGGCACCTCGAATGATTGCCCTGTGCTGTAGCTGCTCCAATCACTCTCCCCCTTCATGCGTACCCGACAGGAGCCGCCGATGCCTTCCATGACTTCGGGCGATCCGGTGTCGAAGACCAACGATGAGGGCAGAATGACCCCCACTGTTTTCTTTGTGCCGTCCGCTAACAGCAGGGAATGGCTTACACATTTACCATCGAAGTAAACATTGGCTCGCTTGACGACACTCACATTATCAAACTGCGACATGTTCAGAGACCTTTCCATAGTTGAACGACGAGCCCGGTCTTGCGGCCGAGCCAATATCGCAAAGAATCAACTCTTGCGTTTGTCAAGCTTGGCCGCAATGCGCATTCGCAGCGCATTGAGCTTGATGAAGCCACCGGCATCCTTCTGGTCGTATGCGCCGGCATCATCCTCAAAAGTAGCAATGGTCGAATCGAACAGTGAATCGGTCTTTGAATCTCGGCCTGCAACGATGACGTTACCCTTGTAGAGTTTGAGGCGAACCCAACCGTTGACTTTCTGTTGAGTATGGTCAATCAGCGCCTGCAAGGCATTGCGTTCAGGGCTCCACCAATAGCCGTTGTAAATCAGGCTGGCGTAACGCGGCATGAGGTCGTCCTTGAGATGGGCAACCTCGCGATCCAGTGTGATCGACTCGATAGCACGGTGAGCACGAAGAAGAATCGTGCCACCGGGTGTTTCATAGCAACCGCGCGATTTCATGCCGACATAACGATTCTCGACAAGATCGATACGACCGATGCCATGTTTTCCACCGATCTGATTGAGCAGGGCCAGCAATTGGTCAGCCGGCATGCGCTTGCCGCTGATGGCAACAAGGTCGCCCTTCTCGAATTCAAGATCGAGGTATTCTGCTGCGTCGGGCGCCGCTTCCGGCGACACCGTCCAGCGCCACATCGACTCCTCAGCCTCGGCAGAAGGCTCCTCCAGGTGACGACCTTCATAGCTGATATGCAGAAGATTGGCATCCATAGAATAGGGCGAGCCACCCTGCTTGTGCTTCATCTCGACCGGTATGTCATGCTTCTCGGCATAGGCCAGAAGCTTCTCGCGCGAAAGAAGATCCCATTCCCGCCATGGCGCAATGATCTTTATGTCGGGCTTGAGTGCATAGGCACCGAGTTCAAAACGTACCTGATCATTGCCCTTGCCGGTCGCCCCGTGCACGACCGCATCCGATCCCGTCAGGTTAACAATGTCAATCATCCGCTTTGCGATCAACGGTCGCGCAATTGACGTACCCAGCAGATACTCGCCTTCGTAGACCGTATTGGCCCGGAACATCGGGAAAACGAAGTCGCGTACGAATTCTTCACGCAGATCGTCGATGTAGATGTTCTCGGGTTTGATGCCGAACTTGATCGCCTTTGGGCGTGCCGCCTCCAGTTCCTCACCCTGCCCCAAATCGGCCGTGAAGGTCACGACTTCGCACTGATAGGTATCCTGCAACCACTTGAGAATCACCGACGTATCCAGACCTCCGGAATATGCCAGAACTGCCTTCTTGATGTCACTCATTCAAAACTCCAGACTTACGAATTCATATGACCGAGTACCAGATACTCCATCAACGCTTTTTGTACATGTAGACGATTCTCCGCCTCATCCCAGACGACGCTCTGCGGGCCGTCGAGAACTTCGGCGGTAACCTCTTCACCACGATGCGCCGGCAGGCAATGCAGGAACAGCGCATCGTGTCGGGCGACACGCATCATATCCGCGTCCACTTGCCAGTCGGCAAAATCACGCTTGCGCTCTTCGTTCTCGGATTCAAAACCCATTGAAGTCCACACATCGGTCGTCACGATATCGGCGTTCGTTGCCGCCGCCATTGGATCGTCGATCTGCTCGAAGTGGTCAGTACCGTATAGCCCCGCACGCTCCGGTTCCACCCCATATCCCGGCGGGGTCGATACGCGGACATTGAAATCCAGTACTTCGGCGGCCTGCAACCATGTATTGCAAACATTGTTTGAATCACCGATCCAGGCCACCGTTTTCCCTTGAATCGGGCCTCGGTGCTCAATATAGGTATAGATATCCGCCATGATCTGGCACGGATGGTATTCGTTGGTTAACCCGTTGATCACCGGCACGCGGGAATACGCCGAAAGGCGTTCGACGGTTTCCTGCTCGAAGGTACGGATCATGATCAGGTCGCTCATGCGCGAGATGACCTGCGCCGCGTCTTCGACCGGCTCGCCGCGACCGAGTTGAGAATCGCGCGTATTCAAATAGATCGCCGCACCACCAAGCTGCTGCATTCCAGCCTCGAATGAAAGGCGAGTGCGGGTACTGGCCTTCTCGAAAATCATCACCAATGTGCGGTCAATCAACGGCCGATGCTGTTGATAGGACTTGAACTGTTCCTTGATCCAGCGCGTGCGCTCGAACAGGTAATCGAACTCATCCCGTGTAAAGTCCTTGAACTGCAGGAAGTGTTTGACGCCTGGCTTGACAATTCTCATGGCGGTCCCTGTTCAGGCAGCAAGAAAATCACGAATCAATTTGGAAAGCCGCGTTACGAGCTCTTCCCCTTCTTCCGCACTGAAGTTTAGCGGGGGCAGCAAACGCACGACCTTTTCGGCGGTTACATTGATCAATAGCCCGGCTTCCAGGCCGCGTGTCACCAGCTCAGCGCAGGGACGATCCAATTCGATGCCGATCATCAAACCCTGACCACGGATATCGACAACCCCATCAACTTCTTTCAGTGCCTGTGTCAGTCCTGCCTTGATCAATTGCCCCACCAATACGGCATTGGCAATCAATTGATCGTTTTCGATCACGTCGATCGTGGTCGTCGCTGCCGTAGTCGCCAACTGGTTGCCGCCAAAGGTCGACCCGTGATTGCCTGGACAGAAGAGTCCTGCGGCTTCACCAGCAGTAAGGCAAGCACCGATCGGAATACCGCTCCCGAGCCCCTTGGCCAAGGTCACCACATCCGGGCGAATACCGGCATGCTGGAAGCCGAACCACTTACCGGTACGGCCCATGCCACACTGCACTTCGTCGCAGATAAACAGCCAACCCATTTCGTCGCAAAGCCGACGAAGCCCACGTTGAAAATCGATATCCGCAATATGAATACCGCCCTCACCCTGTACGATTTCAAGCATGACGGCAACGACATTCTTATTCTTTTCGGCGATGGCGCGAATGGCATCCAGCTCATTGTAAGGCGCGCGCACGAAACCCGATACAAGGGGCTCGAAACCCGCTTGTGCCTTGCGATTGCCCGTCGCCGACAGGGTTGCCATTGTTCGACCATGAAAAGCCTTCTCCATGACGATGATGGCCGGACAGTCGACACCTCGCCGGTGACCGTAGAAGCGCGCAAGCTTGATCGCCGCTTCGTTGGCTTCACAACCCGAATTGCAGAAAAACACCTCATCCATTCCTGCCAGGGCGGCGAGCTTGTCGGCCAACTGCTCCTGCTGCGGCATTGCATAGAGATTGGAGGTATGCAACAGGCGTCGACACTGCGCAGCAAGCGCGGCCACCAACTCAGGATGATTATGCCCAAGTGTGGAAACGGCGATTCCCGACAACGCATCGAGATAGATTTTGCCCTCGGTGTCGGTTACCCAGCTACCGTCGCCATGACTGAAGGCGACCGGCAACCGGGCATAAGTGTTCATTAGGTGAGACATACACAACCCCTTGATGAGGCTCTGAAACTGAAACGGCGGCTGGCGCCGCCGGAGAGTCACGCATCATCACGCATCAGCACTGAACCGGTACCTGCTCGTACTCGTTCGCGAGAACTGCCTGCCGATATTGCAAGGGGTGGAATTCTAAGGGAAAAACAGTGGCTTGTATATAAGCTCGAAAAGCGATCAGGATGCAGATAGCGCGCTACAATGCGTTATGCGCATCGCTGTTTTCAACCAGAAAGGTGGCGTCGGCAAGACAACAACGACGCTAAACCTCGCGGCCGCCGTTGCCCGTGACGGTGGGCAGCCATTGTTGCTTGACCTTGACCCACAGTGCCACCTTTCGCACATCCACGGATCCATACCACGGGATTCAGCACGCAGCCTCTTCGGGTTTTATCAAGGCTTGCATGCGCTTGATGAACTGGCCGTTCCGTGGGAAGGCCTTGGCAGGATCGTTCCGTCCCATCAACAATTGATCAAGGTCGACTCGATTTTTGGCAAAGGCCCGGCAGTTCTGAACAAATTGCGCCTTGCCCTTGATGCCATGGATGAGTCGATACCGGGAAACGCAGCGCAGAACTCGCTTATCGATTGTTGCCCTTATGTCGGCGTTTTGGCGCTCAATGCCATTTTTGCGTGCGATGCATTGCTCATCCCGATTTCAACCGATTACCTGTCCTTGCTGGCAGCAGACCAAATGACTCGAACACTGGCCATTCTCGAACCGGTACTCAAGCGACGCGTCGAGCGCCGCTATCTTCTGACAAGGTATGATCGCCGGCGCAGAATGAGCAAGGACGTGCAGACGCAATTGCTCGAGCGTTATGGTGAAGAAGTATGCAGAACCGTTATTTCGGAGAATGTGGCAATTGCAGAAAGCCCCTCAATGAACCGGGATGTTTTCAGCCACAATGCTTCCAGCGTTGGCGCCAAAGACTACACGGCCCTCTACGGGGAGCTTCGACAACAAGGTCTCCTTTGAGGAGAGTTTCGGGCAGGAACCGCTATTTGCTTGTCTCGACGGAAGCCGGTCCCGATATGAGATCGACAACATCTTCGAAATTCACCATGCCAACACGCGGCATCTGAACGAGCAATCGCTTCGCTTCGAGGATCTCGCAGCCAAGATAGATCTGGCGCAACTTGCGCTCGGCATCCGGTGCGTCCTTGCCAAATATCAACAGATTGTCGACAACCGCTCCGCTGCGGGTGCGGATACGGAAACCATATTTAGCTGTAGGCGATAGCTGCATAAAGTACCTCTATATCAAATAGATGTGACGACTATATGCAGTAAATTATACGAATACAAGGCAAGTGTCCATTATTTTCGTATGACCAATAGGTCGAAATGGCTGTTTTCGGGCCGATCCGAAGCCGGGCATCGGCGATAGTGCGACTTTCTGATAGAATCCGCGCGTTCACAAGACAAGCAAGATTTCAACACTAAGAAACTGTTTTTTGCGACCAAAAGATGCGATTTTCCTCCAATACCCCATTCATCATTGTCGGAATAACCGGTGATGGCACTCGTTTCCGCCCCAGTGACTGGGCGGAGAGGCTGTGCGGCGTTCTATCGGCATTTGGTGCCGAAAAGAAAATGAAATACTCGCCTTATGTCAGCCCCGGCCAGTACAAGGCCGAAAAAGCGGTTTTCGTGGATGGTCGGTTCTACGAGATCGAGCCCATGGCATACCGCTTCATCCTCAACTTTGCGCAGGACAATGACCTGCAACTTATCGAAGGTGTCAGGCGCAACGAGAACAAGATCGACACGATCTGATCGACGATGAAAAGAAAAGGGGCAGCGTAAGCTGCCCCTTTTCATTGCTTTGACTACCTGGAATCAGGCCACTACAGGAAGAATCGGCACGATCATCAGCGCAACGATATTGATGATTTTGATCAGCGGATTCACGGCCGGTCCAGCCGTGTCCTTGTAGGGGTCGCCAACGGTATCGCCGGTCACCGAGGCTTTGTGGGCTTCAGAGCCTTTGCCACCGAAGTGACCGTCTTCAATGTACTTCTTGGCGTTATCCCAGGCTCCTCCGCCGGTCGTCATGGAAATAGCGACAAACAGACCGGTAATGATTGTTCCCATCAACAATCCGCCGAGCGCCTTAGGCCCCAGCAGCAGACCAACAACCACCGGCACCAGCACAGGCAGGAGCGACGGAACGATCATTTCCTTGATCGCCGCCGTGGTCAGCATACCGACCGCCCGGGAGTAATCCGGCTTGTCCGTTCCGTCCATGATTCCCGGAAGCTCCTTGAATTGCCGGCGCACTTCGATGACCACCGAACCCGCGGCGCGCCCGACAGCCTCCATCGCCATGGCGCTGAACAGATACGGAATCAGCCCGCCGAGAAACAGGCCGATGATCACCATGTGATCGGAAAGGTCAAAAGACATGACAACACCACCCATCTTGGACTCAAGCGCGTGCGTGTAGTCGGCAAACAGCACCAGCGCAGCCAGGCCCGCCGAGCCAATGGCGTAACCCTTGGTTACTGCCTTGGTGGTATTGCCCACGGCATCAAGCGGATCGGTCACGTCACGCACTTCCTGCGGCAACCCGGACATTTCGGCGATACCGCCTGCATTATCCGTAATCGGCCCGTAGGCATCGAGCGCGACGATGATTCCGGTCATCGACAGCATTGAGGTCGCGGCGATGGAAATGCCATACAGCCCTGCCAATGCATAGGTAACGTAGATCGCCAGACAGACGGAGAGTACCGGCAGCGCGGTTGCCTTCATCGAGACGCCCAAACCAGCGATGATGTTGGTGCCGTGTCCGGTCGTCGAAGCTTCTGCCACATGTTGTACTGGCGAGAAATCGGTTCCCGTGTAGTACTCGGTAATCCACACCAGCAAACCCGTCAGCACCAGGCCAACCGTCGCCGCACAGAATATGCTGAACGAGCTGACCAATTTACCGTCAGCAAGCATGATCCCGTCGCCCAGCATCCAGCTTGTTACCGGGTAGAAAGCAAGCAACGCCAAAATACCAGCCACCGCGAGACCACGATAGAGAGCATTCATGATCTTGCCGCCATCATTGGCCTTGACGAAGAAACAACCGATGATCGAAGCAATGATCGAAACACCACCCAGAACCAAAGGGTAAATAATCAGGTTGTCGTTGGCATTGGCCACACCCTTGAGCATCATCGCGCCAAGCACCATCGTAGCCACCACCGTAACGGCGTAGGTTTCGAAAAGGTCGGCAGCCATACCGGCACAATCGCCAACGTTGTCGCCAACGTTATCGGCAATCACCGCCGGGTTGCGCGGGTCGTCTTCGGGGATGCCTGCTTCGACCTTGCCAACCAGATCGGCGCCTACGTCAGCGCCCTTGGTGAATATGCCTCCGCCCAGTCGGGCAAAGATGGAAATCAGCGATCCGCCGAAAGCCAGCCCCACCAGCGGCTCGACTGCATGCTGAAAATCGGCACCGCCCCCGCGCAAGTACGCATAGTAGCCCGCCACACCGAGCAGCCCGAGGCCGACAACCAGCATACCCGTGATTGCCCCACCCTTGAAGGCCACATCAAGTGCGGCAGCAACACCGCTACGCGCCGCCTCGGCGGTTCGCACATTGGCTCGCACCGACACGTTCATGCCAATGAAGCCGGTGGCACCCGAGAGCACGGCACCGATGACAAAACCAACAGCCATCAGCTTGCCCAGAAATATTGCGATCAGGATAGCAAGAACAGCACCGACGACGCCTATCGTCGTGTATTGCTTGTTCAGGTAGGCCGATGCGCCAACCTGAATCGCCCTGGCGATTTCCTGCATACGATCATTGCCTGCCGGCAACGAAAGAATCCACTTGGTCATCACCGCACCATATAGCACCGCGACCACCGCGCATACCAGCGCAAATACGAGACCTGCCGACATGAATACCCCCTATCAAGTTTACTCTGGCCCGTCGGGAAACTCCTTGGGCACCGGATTGCTCAACGATCTGCTTTAAACCTGTTCACGCCTCCTCTTGTGGGAGGTATTGCTTGCTATACCGCAACCAAATTTTGAACCCTTCGAATATCCCGATCTGCGGATTTTCGACGACGAAACTATTTCAATGCTGCAAACGCAGCCTGCTTGATCTGCTCGATACTGCCAACGCCGGCAACTTTGCGGCATTTGGGCGCCTTGACATCGCCCGTGGCAAACCACTTGCTGTAATACTCGATCAATGGCTGTGTTTGCGAATGATAAACCTGCAGACGCTTCTTGACGGTTTCTTCGCGATCATCGTCACGTTGAATCAGCGCTTCACCCGTGACATCGTCCTGCCCCTCGATCTTTGGCGGATTGTGTTTGACATGGTATGTTCTTCCCGATGCCAGATGAACCCGGCGACCGCTCATCCGTTCGATGATTTCCGAATCGGCCACGTCGATTTCCAGCACGAAATCCAGAGCCGTACCGGCAGACCGCAAGGCCTCCGCCTGCGGAATCGTTCGCGGGAATCCGTCAAACAGATAGCCCGCTGCGCAGTCCGCCTGCTTGAGCCTCTCCTTGACCAGCCCGATGATGATGTCGTCGGACACCAAACCACCCGCATCCATGACCTTGCGCGCCTCAATTCCGAGGGCAGTACCGGCCTTTATCGCGGCACGCAGCATATCGCCGGTTGAAATCTGAGGAATGCCGAATTTTTCACAGATGAATTGTGCCTGTGTGCCTTTACCGGCGGCTGGCGCACCCAGCAAGATTAGTCTCATTGCCCTGCTTCCTCGGAGAGAATCGAACTAAACGATTTAGTATACCACCAGCTCAACATGGTGACTTGCCAACGTCTTCAAAAATGGTACTGAAAAGTACCTTCAATTGGCCTGTCGGTCAAACGTTTTCACATCTTGCGAAAGCATTCCTGCATTCGAACCGCGTCTTCCCGCGTATCGACTCCCGGCAATGGCTGATGATTGGTAATCAGTACATTGATACGGAACCCGTGCCAGAGGGCGCGTAGCTGTTCCAGCGCCTCGAATTCCTCAAGCGGTGAAGCCTTCAAACGTGAAAACGCCCGCAAAAAACGGGCGCGATAGGCATACAAGCCGATATGCCGATACGCAGGAATCCCGGAAGGCAAGGTGTCATTTCCGGCATCGCCCGCAAAGTGATCGCGCGGGTAAGGAATCGGAGCGCGGGAAAAGTACAATGCATCGTCGTTCGCCTTGCACACCACTTTGACCACGTTCGGATTTAGGAAATCGGCAGCGAGCGTGATCGGATGCGCCAAGGTAGCGATATCCGCTCCGCTCGAAGCCAGTTGGCTCGCCACCTGAGCAACCAGCTCTGGATCAATCAATGGCTCGTCGCCTTGAACATTGACCACGATGGTTTCGTCGTCCCAGCCGCGCTGCGCAACGACCTCAGCCAGACGATCGGTCCCGGTCGGATGATTTGCATCGGTAAGCATCACCGACAGGCCATGCCGAGCAGCGGCCTCCTGTATATCGGCGTGATCGGTCGCGACCCAGACTTCTTCGGCACCTGAAAGGACCGCACGCTCGGCCACCCTGGCGACCATGGGCTTGCCACCGAGATCAAGCAGGGGCTTGGCTGGCAGGCGGGTCGATGCGTAACGGGCAGGAATGACAACCTTGAATTTCATGCCGCCACCTGAAATTCAGGTTTCCTGTGCGTCAAGGTGACGCGCCTCTTCTTCAAGCATCACCGGGATGTCATCGCGCACCGGGAAAGCCAGTTTGCATGGCTTGCAGATCAGCTCCGCCTCCGCCTTGTGGTACTCGAGATTCGCCTTGCAAATCGGGCAGACGAGGATATCAAGCAAGCGCGCGTCCATCGATTTTCTCCAGAATAATGTCAAGCAAGGAATGGTCAGCGGATGCTGAAATGACTTGCGCCTCTACCGGCAGAACCCAAGCCACACCTGCAACCAACGCGGCGCATTTTACCGCATCTTTCTCGGTCATCAGCACTACTCCATCGTGCGCAAAGGCAAGATCGGCAGCACGGTATATGTGATGATCAGGGAATGGACGTGCCTCAAACTCAAGGCCCAAAGCCTCAAGCTGTCTAAAGAAACGGGAAGGATCGCCAATACCGGCCATCGCGTACAGCCGTTTGCCCTGCAGATCGTCAGCGGAACAGCTGTGCTGCGCGTCCGTCAGCAAGTAGAAGCGTTGCCCCACCAAGCGCATCTCAAAATGAGGAACGCCGCGCGTGGCGTCCTCCTTCTGTGCCAGTGGGGTCGCGCTCCGCACCACCGCCGATACCGCCGCCAAACGTTGCAAAGGCTCTCGAAGCGGTCCCGCCGGCAACAACCGGGCATTCCCCGCACCGCGTCCGTCAAATACGGCGATTTCGACAGCGCGCTGCAAGCGGTAGTGCTGCAGGCCGTCATCTGAAACGATGACATTGCACTCCGGATGATTGTCCAGCAAAGCCTGACCCGCAGCCACGCGATCGCGACCGACAAAAACCGGCACATTGACGCGCCG
>NZ_FLQY01000380.1 GCF_900089945.1 Candidatus Propionivibrio aalborgensis
GTTGGACGAAGCCGCTACGCGGAGAAAGACCACCTCGCGGCCCCACGAATTATTCTGCACGCACATCTCCTTATACCGAGGGGATGATTTTGCAATATTTCGTGAGGATAGACCAGCATGAACACAGCAGCATCAGCACACTTTGACCGGCAATACGAACTTCATCTGAAGCACCTCAAGCTCAAGGGGCTGCAACCGAAGACCATCGAAGCCTATGCGCGGGCCATCCGTCGTCTGGGCGGGTATTTTTCGCATCGGATTGACGAGCTGACCGAAGCGCAGCTCACCGCGTATTTCAGCGACCTGATCGGGACGCACTCCTGGAGCGCGGTCAAACTCGATCTCTACGGCCTGAAGTTCTACACCACCCACGTGTTGAAGAAGCCCTGGGTGATGCCGAACCTGATCAAGCCACCCAAGGCGCAGCGGCTGCCCGACATCGTCACAGTCGAGGAGGCCAAGCGACTGTTCGCCGCCACCCGCGTGGTCAGTTACCGGGTGTTCTACTTCACGCTCTACAGTCTGGGATTGCGCCTGGGCGAAGGGCTGCGGCTACAGGTGGGCGATATTGATGCGGTACGTCAGCGCGTACATATCCGCGATGCGAAGGGCAATCGGGACCGTTTCGTTCCGCTGCCGCAATCGACGCATCAACTCCTGCGCCGCTTCTGGCAAGTGCATCGCCATCCCGTGCTGCTCTTTCCCAATCGGCACCGCGGGCTGGCCGGTGCCGCCCGCGCGACCACGCCGCTCGATCGCGGCGGCGTACAGCGCACACTACGCAAAGTAAGCGAAGCCTGTGGCCTAAAAAAAAGATCACCCCGCACTCGCTTCGACACAGCTATGCCACCCACCTGATTGAGGCCGGCGTCGACCTGCTCGAAGTCCAGAAGATCCTCGGCCATTACTCGATTCTCACCACGGCCAGATATACCCATCTGACCAGCCACACCAACGATCAGGCCAGCGTTCGCATCAATGCCCTGATGGACCGCTTCGCGATAGCCTGGGGCGTGGTCAAATGATTGCCCTTGCCGAAGTCATCAGTCGCCATGAGGCGGCCTACCTGCAGCAGTATCGCCACGCGATCCTGCCCAGCCACCGCCAGGCCCTGGCCGTCATGAAGCACTGCCGCACGTCGTTGGCCCCGCGCATGCTGGCGAGCTGTACCGCCTGTGACGAACGACGCCTCGTGCCGCACTCCTGCGGGCATCGCAGTTGCCCACATTGCCAGCATCACGAGAGCCAGCAGTGGCTGGAACGGCAACTCAAACGTCAGGTGCCGGCCAGCTATTTCCTGATCACCTTCACCGTGCCATCAGAATTCAGGGCGCTGGCGTGGCAGCATCAACGTCTTTTCTACGCGTTGCTGTTCGAATGCGCCTGGGCAACGGTTTGCACCTTCAGCCAGAACGACAAACACCTGCACGGCCGGCCTGGCGCGGTGAGCGTGCTACACACCCATTCGCGCCGGCTCGATTACCACCCGCATTTGCATTTGGCCATGCCGGCGGCGGCGCTCGATGCGAAGTGCCGTCGCTGGCGGACCAAGCCACGCGGCAAAGGCAACGGCTACTTGTTCAACCACCGTGCCCTGTCCAAGGTCTTTCGCGCCAAGCTGCTGGCGGCCCTGGGCCGTGAAGGTCTGAAACTGCCCGCCTGTCACCCGCAGAAATGGGTGGTCGACTGCAAGGGCGTCGGCACGGGTGAAAAAGCCTTGGTCTATCTTGGCCGCTATCTCTATCGGGGCGTCATTCAGGAAAAGGACATCCTGGCCTGTGACGAGAAACAGGTCAGCTTTCGCTACCGAGACAGTCAGACCGGAAGGGTGGCGGTGCGCACGGTGAGCGGCGCCACCTTCCTCTGGCTGGTCCTGCAACACGTCCTGCCCAAGGGCTTTCGGCGCGCCCGCAACTTTGGCTTCTTGCATTCCAACAGCAAAGGCCTGATTGCGTTGCTGCAGGTTGTTCTGAAGGTATTGCCCAACGCCGACCTGAGTTGGATGAAACCACGGCCGCTGTTTCTGTGCGCGTGTTGCGGGGCCCCGATGCAGGTGGTACGAAGACGTATTCCGTGGCACTCGACCGATGGAGCGGCGCAGGTTTGACCGAGGGCGTGCGCGTGTAAGCCAGCCGCAATCCGATTGCCGATGCGCTGTCCGGCGCCACGGACGCGCTCGGCCTGATATCGGAGAAAATCGCCGATTTGACCGCCAAAAGGTTGAATCTGACGACGCAGCGTCGCAATGACGGTGCGTATTGCCAGCGCTCAAGGGCTTTCTGCGACTGAAAGCCCTTGCGTGCGGTGAAGGACAAAAAGATATTTCCAGGGGAACTACCCAGCCTCCGAACCGGGCTTGTCCAACAACCGGTTCAGATCGTGGCTCGCTTCGCGATCACGATCTAACCTTAATCGTT
>NZ_FLQY01000381.1 GCF_900089945.1 Candidatus Propionivibrio aalborgensis
TGAAACCATTCGTCATTGATCGGATCGAAGAATATTTACAGCAGATTTCGGACTTGACTAACGAATCGGTTCACCTTCCGATGGTTGCATATAGTCGTTTGAGGGATATACGAACAGAGCATAGGCATACTCCCAGTAAGCTTCAATGACTACTGTTGGGCCAAGTCTTGGATGGCTGCTAGTGGCCGATAGTACGCTTACGTCATTGCTCCGTAAAGCCGACATGGAGTACGCTAGAATCCGTATGTGACGACCACCAAAATTCTGCCATCTGCCGAACAATGCTAACAGCATTGTTCGGCAGATGCTCAAGGATAAAATGCGAGCCACCATGCACATCACCGTACTCGGCGCCGGTATTGCCGGACTCACCACAGCCTGGTACCTCGTCCGTGATGGCCACGCGGTCGAGGTCGTCGAGCGCAACAGCGGTGTTGCCCTTGAGGCTAGCTTTGCCAACGGTGCACAGCTTTCTTACTCCTATGTTGCGCCGCTCGCCGGCCCTAGCGTCTTGCCGAAGGTTCCACCTTGGCTGCTGCGCCGCGACGCGCCGCTGCGTTTCTATCCGGCGTTCGATACGCGGCAATGGCGCTGGCTGCTTGAATTTGTTCTGGCCTGCAGGCGCGGCACCAGCGAACTCACCACCCAACGCCTGCTGTCGCTGTCCTTCTACAGCCGCGCCCTGATGCACCGCTTTGTCAGTGAGGAAGACATCGATTTTGGCTATGCCAGAACCGGCAAACTGGTGCTGTACTCGGCCCAGGCAGATTTCGACGGTGCCCGGCGTCTGCTCGACTTTCAGCGCTCGCTGGGCTGCGAACAGGACGCGCTGGATCGCGCACAGTGCGTTGCACTGGAGCCGATGCTCGGCGATTCGCGATCGTTGCTGGGCCGCCGAATCGTCGGTGGCATCCGTACCGTGAGTGAGGAAGTCGGCGACTGTTACCGTTTCAGTCGGGGTCTCGAAGAAAAGTTGCGCGCGCAAGGCGTGGTCTTCCACCTCGGTAGCCACGTGACTGGACTTGAAACCCGTGGCGGGCGCATCACGGCGGTTAACACAGCGACAGGCTCGCTGCCTACCGATCTGTGTGTGATGACTCTGGGTGCGCAAAGTCCCGTCCTATCCCGCACCCTCGGCTTTCGGCTGCCCATCTACCCGCTCAAGGGCTATAGCCTCACCCTGCCACCCCGGCCAGAGGGCGCAAGTCTTGGAATCAGCATTACCGACGCAACCCGCAAGGTCGTCTATGCTCCGCTCGCCGACGCCAGCAAAATCTCGCTGCGGGTCGCCGGGATGGCGGATATTTCCGGCTATTCAAACCGGATTGACCCGGTGCGCGTCAAGCAGTTGTTTCTGGAAGCCGAGCGCGCATTTCCAGCGGCAACCGATTACGCACCCGGGCCGGACGCCATGCAGCCCTGGACCGGTCTGCGCCCGGCAACGCCCAAGGGCATGCCGATACTCGGCGCCAGCCCTTTTCCCAACCTGTTTCTCAACTGCGGCCACGGTGCCCTGGGCTGGACCCTGGCGCTGGGCAGCGCGCGCATCCTGGCCGACCTGATCAAGGGCGCAACGCCGGAGATCGCTCTCGCCGGGTTCACCCTGCCGCGCTAGCAGAGCCCCGGCGGCCTTTGCGCGAAAGCCATCCCGATCTCCCGTATGCCGACGTACCAAGCGTGGGTTAACTGCTTTAGCGAAGGTCCGTTATCGGGCGCAATTGCCTACCGTCACTTTCGGCCATTTATGGCCGTTCGCCTGTTCCCCGAAGCTGCCATCCGAGAGGCCGCTCCACTCTGGAACCTGACCGACGACCTTCGGAAGTTCATCGGCCTCAGGGGACTTCGGGGGCTCGTGGAAAAGGCGCCTGCTGTGTGGAAATAACCAGCCACTCAGCGTTCAAGGGCAGCACCCAGAGCAGATTCATCACGCCACCCACAAACAACAGTACCATCAACGCCCGGCAGCATCCCGTGCAGAATAAGCTGTGACGCAAGCCCATCACCAGCGCACCAGCGGACCCATCCCGCCATTCGTTGAGCAGGAAGCCTAGGGATCCGCTGATCAATCGCTTCTACAAGCTAATCAACGTGTACGGCATGACCTTCAAGGAGCTGATCCACGAGGAATTCGGCGATGGCATCATGTCGGTGATCGGCTTCAGGCTGAATCTCGAACGCGAGCCAATCGCGGCCGGCGACTGCGTGAACATCGTCATGTCGAGGAAGTTCCTGCCCCACACGACGTATTGATCAAGGAGAGAAAATGCGCCGGATGATTAGCTGGGTCGAAGGCTGGCCGAGTCGCGGCGGCTTTCCTCTGGCTGGTCGTGCAGCATGTGCTGCCCAAAGGTCTCCGGCGGGCGCGCAACTTCGGTTTTCTGCACCCCAACTGCAAGCGGCTGATCGCTTTGCTGCATGTGGTACTGAAGTTCGCTCCGGGTCGGGCGCTGGCCTGGGTCAAGGAACGGCCACCGTTCCTGTGCGCATGCTGCGGGGCGGTGATGGCGATTGTGAAAACGCGGATTCGGTCGGGGATCGAGAGGCTCATGCCGGTGCCTATTGTCACTCAGGCGGTGCTTTGACTTTGTAAGCGCCACGCCCCTCGTAACGTGCCGGGAGTCAGCGCCCGCAAGCTGAGGCACCGACTTGCCTTGAATCCGCCAATCAATGGCCCTATTCGGCATCGGCAGCTGCAACGGCACGCATGAATAGGCGATCAGCACCTCGCTCCACCGGTAAGACGTCACACCGGAGCACTTCCCAAATACATATTTTCCGTCAGGGCCAATCAGCGCTCAGGGCCGGGCTCGTCCAACAAAGGGTTCAGATCGTGGCTCGCTTCACGAGCACGATCTAACCTTGGTAGTTGGACCGTATCGCCGCAGCTAAGCAGCGCCGGCCTTCCCACCGAGTGTCCTCGCAATTTCAATGATCTTGAGGTCCGATTCAGAGCCGCCTTTGGCGTCGAGGTAGCCCGTTGGCGTAGACCCGAAGATTGCGCGTGTTGCTTCCATTAGAACGGCGTCCTTCGTCGGATCGTCGCTAGCTGCGTGGGAAAACGCCTGGAATGTCTGGAGACTAAGTGCGCGATGACGGTTCACCGTCGATAGATGTTTCAGCGCCTTGAATGTTTTTCCGCACCAAAGAGTCGCGGTGAAAAGAACCACAAGTGCAGCAAGCTTGCCGCCAAATCGCTGCGCAATACTTGGAACGTCGTCGCCAGCTATGGGAAATAGCCATACGATGATGGCGAAGAGTAGCGTGAGCGCAGCGCCACTTGCAGTCAAGTACAGCCATTTTCTAGCCTGATCATCCAGGGAAACTGCTTCGTTCTTGAAGTCTTGCGTAAAGACCGCAGCTCCTGCAGCGGCGGACGCTTCGCGCGCTTGGGTGATGATTCCCTCGATCTCCGATTGTCGAGCCTGGATGGTTACCTTGGCACTCTCAATCAAGGTTTGAGCTTGACCAACTGATGATGTCAAGGCCTCGATGTTCTTCGCGACGTCGCCCTTTTGATAGGCTAAAAACGGAATCCAGGGGCTTGCAATTGTGTAGAGCTGATCAGCTCGACCATGAATCTCGGTGACGAGGCTGTCGCGAGTTTGCGTAGGCGTCTGCTGCTCGATATTGAATTTGTCAACGCGTGCAAAGACTTCCGAGGTTTGCTTTGTCTCAGATTGGATCTGAGTGACCGCGGAGTCCGTGAGGTACTCCATGGGAAGAACGCTAAGGTGGGCCAGGAGTTCGAAGACGCGCTTGAAGTCTTGCTCAGCCTTCTCGAACGTGATGGAACCCCACTCGGATCGGGATTCGAGTCGGCTTTCACGAAAGGCTAGGGCCTTGCCGATCTCTGCCCGAAGTGCTTCAGCGGATTCATGGGTTGCCAAAGTGGTCTCCTAATGCGGTCTACCTAAAGTAGGCATCCTATTTGACGGAAAAAATCCGTCATGACGTATAAAAACGCTCAAAATAGCCCGCCTTAATTCTTTAAAAACAAAGGTGTAGTTAAATGTAGCACGTCCTAATGAAATTTTCTTTTCCGTCAAACTCAGAATCGGTTCCAAATTTACATCAGCGCCCACCATATCGCACGCGATTTATTTGTTCGGCATTCTTGCTAACATATTACTCTCTGATCTGAATAAGGCACGAATGTCCGCAATGGAGGGCGGTGGCTAGGTCCGCGATTGGCCGAATCGAGGCAGTGTAGACGTCAACTTGCTCGCCGAATACCGGCCATTCACCAGGGCTAGCGGAAGCCTTGGCTATTGAAATTGATGTGCGGCTGTGGCCAACTTTGGACTGGAGTAGCTGGCAGGGTTTCAAATGGAACGAATGGTAGGGTTGCGTGATGCGTTTGATGGCGACGAGCAGGTGATTGCAACATGGCTGACGAGCTATATACGGCCTTTGGGCAGCTCTCCGCTGGAACGCCTGGCCGAACGTGGACCAAACACCAACGGTGACAAAGGCTGAGGAACAGACTTCTAGGGACCCATGGCAATCTTGGCTCAGACCGGAATAAGTCGGTAGGCCACCTGCCGGCACCGGATCCGCGGCCCCGGGTCCAAGTGCGGCATGACTTCATCGCTAAGCAGCGCATACCATTCATCCACACTCATTGACTCCGGGTGCTCTGCACGCAGCCGAAAAAACGGTAAGCCGACCGCGCCAATCAGCGTGTCTTTCATGCGGTCGCGACGTCTCGCATCCGGCAAGTCGTGGAGGCCGCTATCCAACTCAAAAGCCGCCACCGGGTCGCCTTCATCCGGAATTACCAAAACCGCATCCAGACGGCAGTGTCGTCCGTAGCGCCGTGTGTCACCATCAATCTTTTCATCAAGGATTTTGTCGAGATCGACGATCTGGTCCAATGGGTAGTTTGGCAAAGCAAGCAAACCCGGAAAGCGCAGTGACAAAGCGCGCAAGAAAGTGCGCTCCTGCTGACTGCGAAAAACCGATCGAAGAACGCCCATTGTGTTCGATGAAATGGCGTCTCCCAAGATCATCTGCATGATCTGCACGACCCGTCGCACGTGCACGACCGATTCAGTCGGAGAGACAGAAGAGCTGATTGTATTCGGTGAAACCCCTTTGAGCTTGGGTTGCGTTGCCTCTTGGGCATGCAGGTCGTCAGCCGCTTTCCTCAATGGGCTCAGATCCAGAGTATTGGCCAGCCGCTCCAAGATTTCTGCGGGGACCTGAACGACGCCATCGAGAAACAACGCAGCATAGCGTTCGAGAAGAGAGCGTTCCCGGGGCTCTTTGGTAGTCATGATGAGGCACAATCCCTCTCCCGCCAGGGCGCGCAGAAAGGCGTCACGGCGAACTGTATCCCGATTACGCTGACCTTCCAAAGCGTCCAGAAACCGCATGTGATCACGTTTGGCCAAGAGGCCTTGTAGCTTGCCTGCCAGGGTTGTTCGAACGGTTTCGCCCACGGTCTCGTCGTCGTTGCTGTCTGATCTCACATAGTACTTAAGGCCTCAACACTTGTCACTCATAGAGCGTGGTCTTAAAGTGATCAACTGCCTAGCATTCGCCAGAATCCTACGAAATGGTGGAGTGCGGTGCCGAAAGATCCCAGAATCCTTTTTGGCAAACGCCTCGCGGCGCTCCGTAAGGAACGGGGTTGGTCACAAGAGCAGTTGGCGCTTGAAAGTGGCCTGGCCCGAAGCTACCTTGGGGGCGTTGAGCGAGGGCAGAGGAATATTGCCTTACTCAACATCGTTCGTCTGGCTGAAACTCTGGGGCGGAAACCCGCCGAGCTGATGATGGATCTTTAGACGATCCTGAACAACCCGCTTCAAGCGGCGAGTTGCTGAAGCAGCAATTTGGTCCCGTTTGAAACGAGTAGCCCAGCAGTGCAGCCGATCCAAGCATTGCTGACGCGATCACTCCGCACCTGCCGCGCTCCGCTTCGCTCGCTTGCCTCCTGGCTCGTTCGGCTTCGCCGATCCGAGCCCAGGTTGAGTTCTCTGTCTTGCGACGCGTTAAAATGTATTATGAAAAGCACAGGCACCATGGTTAGGCGCAGAAGAATATCGGAACATTGTCGGAATATTGGAATTTCCCAGTCCGAATTTGACCGACGCGTTCTCGAAGCCTTGCGCGAACCCCTGGAAAGCGGCCGCATACACATCTCGCGGGCGGCGCGTCAGGCCGAGTTTCCGGCGCAGTTTCAGCTCGT
This sequence comes from Candidatus Propionivibrio aalborgensis, assembly GCF_900089945.1. Classification (GTDB taxonomy): domain Bacteria; phylum Pseudomonadota; class Gammaproteobacteria; order Burkholderiales; family Rhodocyclaceae; genus Propionivibrio; species Propionivibrio aalborgensis. Next base: position 6,191 of record NZ_FLQY01000381.1, read on the forward strand.
CGCGGCGATGAATCCGTGCCCCTGCGGCTACTATGGCGATTCCGGCGGCAAGTGCCGATGCACGCCCGATCAAGTCGCACGCTACCGGAAGAAGCTCTCCGGTCCGTTGCTTGACCGCATCGATCTGCAAATTGAAGTGCCGGCGTTGCCGGCGGAGGTCCTGCAGAAAGCAGCGGACGGCGAGTCGTCGGCAACCGTTCGCGCCCGCGTGACGCAAGCCCGCGAACGGCAGCAAGTGCGCCAGGGCAAGCCGAATGCACGCCTGAGCACGAAGGAGGTTGACCGCTACTGCCAGCCCGACGCCGCTGGTGCAGCATTGCTCAAGCACGCGCTTTCCCGCCTCAATCTCTCGGCCCGCGCTTACCATCGGGTACTCAGAGTTGCCCGCAGCATTGCCGACCTGGCTGGATGCGCAGCAATCTCGGCACCCCATGTCGCCGAGGCTGTGCAGTATCGCCGCTTCGCCAAGGATTGATTGTCCCCTCGTGCTATGGGCCTGTAGCGCCCAGCATTGCCGCACTGGCCTGACGCCAGCTAGGTCGGCGTAGTTGCAGCTTTCAAATTCGGATGCGATTGTGAGGGCGATGCCACCCGCATTCGAGCGGCGAAATCGCAAGCCGGCTCTGGCCGCCCATAAAGATAGCGGTGATGATGTCTTCGACGGTTCGTTCGTGCGTCAGGCGGCAGACGAACGAACGGTCTATCTTCAGTTCGTCGAAAGGAAAGCGCGCAAGATAGGCGAGATTGGAGTAACCGGTGCCGAAATCGTCGAGTGACAACAGGAAACCCAATTCGTGGATTTCGCTCATTTTCTCGATCGTTGCTTCCGGATTGGTGAGCATCAGGTTTTCGGTAACCTCAAGTCGAATACTGCCGGCTACGAACTCATGGCGCTCCGCCAAGCGGCGCAAGCCGGGAACGAAGTCCTGTTGTTGAAATTGCAGGGGCGATACGTTGATCGAGATGCAGACCGGGATGCCTTGTTGCCGCCATTCGCGCGCCTGGCGCAAGGCTTCATTGAGAACCCAATTGCCGACTTCGATAATCAGTCGTGTACCTTCGATGACCGGGATGAACTGGCCGGGTGGCACCAGCCCGCGTTGTGGATGATTCCAGCGAATGAGGGCTTCCGTGCCGGTGATTTGGCGGTAGTTGCTGGCCAGCACCTTCGGCTGGTAGAAGAGGACGAATTCGTTCAGCTCCAGCGCATGTTTTACGGCGCGAGTCGTTTCGATCTGATGCCGTCCGGATTCGTTCATCTCTTCCGTAAAGAACTTGAAATTTGCCCGTCCATCCGCCTTTGCCGCGTACATTGCCGTATCGGCATTTGAAAGCAGAGCGTCGATATCGGCGCCATCGTCGGGATAAACGACGACACCGATACTCGGAGTTACAAAGAGATTGTCGTTGTCGAAGGCGAATGGCTCGTTCATGACTTGCAGTACGTGCTCGGCCACTGTGACGAATGCTGCGTCTGAATCGACATTCGGGGTGAACGCAACGAATTCGTCACCCGCCAGACGGCCTACCGTATCCTCGTCGCGCAGAACCGACTTCAGTCGTCGTGCAACTTCGCACAGCACCTGGTCACCGACTTGATGACCCATCGTGTCGTTGATCAGCTTGAAGTGATCGAGGTCGATGAAGTAGACCCCGACCCGCCATTCATGGCGCTGCGCCGCAGCCAGTGCCTGGCTCAGCGATTCGCGCAGATAGGTTCGATTGGGTAGCCCGGTGAGCGAATCGTGCAGTGCGAGACGTCGTGCATCCTGCTCGGCTTTCAGGCGCTCGGACAAATCGAAAATGGTGCCGACGTAATGGGTCAGTCGTCCGCCCGGATCGCGTATTTCGCTAAGACTCAACCAGGCTGGATACGCCTCGCCGTTGCGGCGCTGATCCCAGACTTCACCGTTCCACGAACCGGTATCGGACAAGCGTGCCCATATCCCGTCATAGAAATCCTGCTCGTGTTGGGCAGAACGCTGCAGGATCCTCGGTATCTGGCCGAGTATCTCGTCGCTTTCGTAGCCGGTGATGGTGCAGAATGCGTCGTTAACCGAAATGATCCGTAGCTCGGCATCGGTGATCATGATCGCGTCGTGTGAGCTCTGGACGGCCCGTTCGGTAATCAATAGCCGATCGGCGTTGTCTTTCTGTTCGGTGACGTCTTCGATCGACGTGACGATCGCCGTGTTTTCGTTCTCTTCGCCGTGACGAATCGGCATGCTTCTGACGGACAACCAGACCGGCCTGCCTGCGGAGCTGCGGAGCCCAACGGTGGCGGGCCCGGCCGATACGCCTCCATCGAGGGCAAGCCGCATCGGCCAGTGTTCAGCCGCAAATGGGCTTCCATCGTCTCCGATGGCACCCTCGAAGCAGTCAAGCAAATTGGTTTTCGGGGCGATCGGTTGCGTCAGGCCGGCGATGCTGGTGGCGCTACAGTTGAAGGCAATCACCTGCAATTGATCGTCGGTAAGTACAACGCCAGCGCTCAGGCCGTCGACCAGGGAACGACTGAGTTCACCGCGCACCAGTGATTCGGAAGCTCGCTTCAGTGCTTTTGCGGGCATCTTCCGCAAAGGCACGAAAACTAAGAAACCGAGTGTGGCGCTTATCGCAAACGCAAGGATGCTCTGCTGAAGAATGCTGGCGGCGGATGCGATGACTTCAACCCGGCCGACGGCAAAGCCGGAATCGAAAAATTCATCGCTTCGAACAATCGTCGGCCATTTCAGTTCGGCCGTCACGGCCGTCACCAGGCGATTCTGATCATCAACAATCCGTGTCGTTCGGGCGTTATCACGGATCGGTTCAATGCCTTCCTTGAGGCGCTCATGCGCTTGATTCCAGATGCGCGGGTTGCGACCGACGATTTCGCTGACGACGATGGCCTGAACCTTTGCGTCGGCCTCCAAGCTGTGTATCAGGCCCTCACGCTGAATGAAGAATAATCCCAATGGCGGCAGGACGGTTATTGCCAGAGCAACAGCCGCGGCAAGCCCGGTCAAAGTGCGCGAAGTTCTCCCAGGCTGCATCTTGGGCATACCTCTATTGGTTTGCCGGTACGAAATCTGCTGCAATCATTATTTCTCTCGCCTCCGCCGACTGCAGGAAGGCCATGAATCGTTTTACGGCCTCGCTCGGTTGGCGCGCGGCGATTGCATATAGCGGCTTCGAAAGCGGGTATTTCCCTTCGGCGACCGCCCTGGCGCTTGGCAGTACGCCATCAAAGGCAAGGAATCTGATCTGGCTGCCCTGAAGGCGCGCCAGTCCGGTGGCTGTCGGTCCGAACGAGCCAGGAACGGATTCGAGCAGCTTGATCGTGTCGAGGTCGTTGTTGGCGACGAGGAGTCCCTTACGCGCGGCGGCCAGGGTCATTGCTGCGTCGGTCTGAGCGGAAATCTGACGTACCAGAATCGTGTCCGACTCGCGGTCGGGGCGCATGATCAGGCGGATGGGTTGGCCGTCATCCCAGCGCACCAGACGTCCGGCATAGATGTCGGCCACTGCGTCTGCGGTGACGCCGTTCGGACGATTGCCGTCGCTGGTGGCAAAGCCGAATGCCGTACGCGCCAGTTCGACCATCTGGCCGATTCCTGCCTGCTCCTCGGGTGTTGGCAGACGGCCGGCAATGGCCAGATCCAGCTTGCCGTTGCTTACCGCCCGCATGCTGCCGGTGCTGCCGAGAGGCGGCAGCACCACGCTTACCGAATCGATTGTCTGCTTCTGACCATAGGCCGCTGCCAGACGTTGCATCAACGGTGCTGAAAGGCCGACGCCAGAAACCCTGATTACTTCAGCTTGTGCAGTTCCAGCCAACAAGAAAAAGGCCGATAGGAACAGCACGCGCACCAGGCGATTGAATTGAAAACACTTAGGGTTATTCATCTTGCGCCTCCACTGGCTCTTTAGGGCCGGCCCCATAGCGTCATTGGACCAAGCCAATCACAGTATTGCGAAAAGGATTATCGGGCGAAAATATCACGCGGAGCGTGAGAAAGTGCCTTGGATGCATGGGCGAGTATAGCTGATTTATTCCATCTGCTTGATTGGTGTGATAGTTTCGGCAACTTCGGAAACGCCGCTTCGCCAAGGATTGACTTGCCAGAGAGTGAAATCGACATGCCGCCGCGCGATGTGAACTCGCCGCCGAGCGGAGTCAACCCGCCGTCGCGCGGAGTCAACCCGCCGCCGCGCGGCATTGCCCTGCTGCTGGCTTCGCTGGCGGCGCTCGGGCCCTTCTCGATCGACACCTACCTGCCGTCGTTTCAGGATATCGGCCAGAGCCTGAACGCAACGCCGATCGAGGTGCAGCAGACCTTGTCGGCTTACCTGTTGCCTTTTGCCATCATGGCCTTGTGGCATGGTGCGATTTCAGACGCCTTCGGGCGCCGGCGCGTAATTCTGGTCAGCCTGGCCCTGTTCGGACTGGCGCTGGCCGGCTGCCTGTTTGCCACGCGCATCGAACACCTGTGGGTACTGCGCGCTCTGCAGGGGATGTCGGCCGGAGCCGGTATCGTCATCGGCCGCGCCATCGTTCGCGATCTGTACGACGGTGCGCAGGCGCAGCGTCTGATGTCGCACATCACCATGATGTTCGCTCTGGCGCCGGCTATTGCGCCTGTCATCGGCGGCCGTCTGCAATACTGGTTCGGCTGGCGCTCGGTGTTTGCTTTTCTCGTGCTGATGACATTGGCTTTGCTGCTGGCCTGCTGGCGAATGCTGCCCGAGACGCTCGCGCCCGAACGCCGGCAATCGCTGCATCCGGGCTACCTGGCCAGAACTTACTGGAAAGTGCTGACTTCGCCGGCATTCCTCCTTGCCTGTGGCGGCCTCGCGTTCAACTTTGCCGGCTTCTTCATCTACGTGATGTCGGCGCCGGTATTCCTGATGGGTCACCTCGCCGTTCCCGAAACCGGATTCCTCTGGCTTTTCGGCCCGGCGATGGCCGGTCTGATGTCCGGAGCCTGGCTAGCCGGGCGGTTTGCCGGAAAACTGACGCTTCGGCAAACGATCGCGCGCGGCTATCTGGTGATGGGTATGGCGGCGCTCGGCAACGTCGGACTGAATCTGTGGCTGCCGCCGTCATTGCCGATGAGCGTCATGCCCATCTTCGTCTATACCTTCGGCATGTCGCTGGCAATGCCGTGCATCACGCTGCTTGCACTCGACCCCTTCCCGGAACAGCGCGGCCTGGCCGCGTCCTGTCAACTGTTCCTGCAAGCCGGCTCGAACGGTCTGATCGCCGGCATCCTCGCGCCGCTGCTGTGGGGGTCGACGCTGACATTGGCCTACGGCATGGGCGTACTGCTGCTGCTCGGCGCAACGTCGTCGTGGCTGCACTATTGGCTGACCGGAGACAAAAGCCGGACCCAAGCGATGACTCGGCCGCCTGTCTGACCGCGCGGTCGTTTGCATCATGCATGAAGACGGCAGTTTTCCGGGGGGAAACGAATATGGCCCGGTTAGCCTATCTTTGCCGACAGGAACAGCAGCAGCGGGTTATCCGGCGATGCCTTAAAGCCGAAATTCAGGTAATACCCCGCCGCCTGCTCATCAAGCGCATCGACGAACAAGCCAATTCCGCCTGCCTCGGCGTAGATGCGCCGCGCCCGTGTCAGGGCGTCGACCAGCAGCAGTTCGGCCAGCCCCTTGCCTTGATACTGCTTGTCGACTGCCAGCCGGCCCAAACGCACGCCGGGGATGCGGCGCGGCAGCTTTTTGCGCCAAGCTTCCGGCAGATGCCTGTTCTCGAGTTCTGCCAGCGTCAGCGCGTAATAGCCGCAGATGCGGATTGGCGCTTCCTCGCGAACCGCGACGAAGGTCTTCGAGAGCCCTTTGTCCTGATGCTGACGAGCGACCTGCCGCAGCCAGTCGTTCAGTTCCTGGCGGCCGCAGTCGAATCCCTGCCGGTCATGATCCCCAGCTAAAGGTCGTACCTGCATCATCTTGTCTGGCCTTCTCGTAACGCTTCAGGGCGGCCTTCAGCTTGGCATTCGGCTTGGGCGGATTTTCCATCAGGTCGAGCAACCAGTTCCAGTCGCGCGGCGAGAGGCGAATGATTTCTTGCCGCTCGATCACTTCCTGTGCTTCTTTCAGTGCCGCTTGCACCAGAAACTGATTAACTGTGGCGCCCGTCAGTTCGGCGGCTCGGCACAAGGTTTCATAAACCTCGTGGGGCACGCGAGCACCGATGCGATCCTGCTTGGCAATGGCGGTTCCCATCATTACCTCCTGAGTTGATTTGATTGGTCAGTGTACCATTGTCGCCAAAATGGCGCCAACGATCTTCAATGACGCTACGGCGGCGGTACGCGCTGCGAATTGAATCAGCGAGTGCGCGAAAAGTACGGTTTGCAGTCGGTAAAAGGTCTGTACCCGGTCTATAAACCCGCCTCGTAACTGGACAACGTGACCCCGGCGTGGGCCAGAAATTCGCGGATCTGCTTGATCTCCTGCTTGGGGCAGGTCGAGCTGTTGTGCGGGTGGTGCAGAAAAACCTCGACTTTGTTCAGCACAATCCTGAAACGGGAGCCGTGCGCCGCTTCGATACTCGCACCCAGATGCACCAGCAGCGATTCAATCTCGCGCCAGTGAATATTTGCGCTGGGCGGGTCACGATAGATGCTCTGAAGCAAATGCAGATGTTTGTTACTCATCCCAACCTCCACTGTCGTGTTGATCACGCGGAAACGCATTTGAGCCGCCTGTTCGACATTCTGCCTTCATCCGGGCCGTGCCGGAAAACTCATCGCCACGGCCAGGCCGCCACCCTGCGCATCAGCGAGCGCGACTTCACCGCCGCAGCTGGAAACGATACGCCGAACGATGGCCAGCCCCAGGCCACAACTGCCACCGGTGGCGCGCGCCGGGTCGATCTGGGCGAAGGCTTCCAAGGCACGTGAGCGCTGTTCGTCGGCGATGCCCGGGCCGTGATCGCGCACTTGTAGCGTTACCGTTCCGGCGCGCTCGACGGACAGGGAGATTTCGACCGGCGGCGTACCGTATTGCAGAGCGTTGTCGATCAGGTTGTCGAGCAATCGTTGCAGGTCGCCATGGTCGATAGCGACGTGGCACGCGGCAGCGGTTTCGCTGACGGTTATCTCGATCGGCCGGCCGAGTTCCCGATGCCGCGCTACTTCGTCGCTCACGGCATCGGCAATCAAGAGCGGCGATTCCTGTGGCGCACGACTCTCCTTGCTGCGCAGGAAGTTCAGACATTGGCCGACGATGCGCTCCATATCTTCGGCGTCACGTGTCAGCCCAGTGCGTTCAGCGTCGCTATCGAGCAGCGCCAGGCGAACGCGCAAACGGGCCAACGGCGCACGCAGATCGTGGGTCAGGCCAGCAAGCATTTCACGCCGCTCGGCTTCGGCCGCGGCCAATTGCGATAGCATGGTGTTGTGTCGCTCGGCGAGCCGGCGGACTTCTTTCGGGCCTTCCGGTGCTACCGCTTGAGCCTGGCCATCTCCGGTGGCGGACACCGCTTCACCAAGGCGCGCCAACGGGCCGACGATGCCGCGCACGAAGAGCCCGGCGATCAGCGCCACCGCGGCCAGGGCGACAGCCAGCCCGAGCCACAGCTCGCGTGGCAGCGCCTGCGGTGCAAAGCGTGGTGGCGGCAGCACCAGCCACCAGCGCTGGCCATCCGCAGTGAAGCCGATCCATAAACCGCTGCGTTGGCCCCGCCCCGCATGGCGCAAGCTCACCCTCTCGCCCAGGGCCTTCTCCAGACCGACAGCCAGGTGTCGGGCAAAGCCGAATGCAGGCTCGCGCATCGGCACAGACTCCCCATCCGGGCGCAATTGAAGGTCCTCCTCGCCATTGTCGGTAGCTGAAAGCCGCTTGCGCGTCTCGTCGTCGAGGCCTGGTAAAACAGTCTGCAGCAGACGTATCTGGCCCGCGACAAAATGGACGGTCTGGCTCATGTGCAGGGTTTGCCGGTAACGGGTCAGCAGCGAAAAAGTTGCGATTTCGGCGACGGCGACGACGGCAATGACCAGCAGGACAGTACGCGCCGCGAGCGATGAGGGCAGCAGTCTCATTGCCCAGTGTCCCTCGCATCTTCACCGTCGGGAACAAAGACGTAACCGACGCCCCATACCGTCTGCAGATAGCGCGGATGCGCCGGGTCGACTTCGAGCAGTCGGCGCAGGCGGTGGATCTGCACATCGATGGCGCGGTCGAAAGATTCGCTGTCGTCGCCACGCGTCAGCTCGATCAGCCTTTCGCGCTTCATCGGCCGGTTGGCATTGGCGACCAGTGCGTTGAGCAGGGCGAACTCGCCGCTGGTCAGGGCGACGGCTTCGCCATCTCGCGAAAGCTGGCGAGTACCGCGATCGAAACACCAGTCGCCGAAGCGGAAAATGCCGCCTTTGGCAAAGGGCGCCGCCGGCGGTTGCGCGCCGCGCCGCAGCACGGCTTCGATGCGGGCGACCAGTTCGCGCGGATCGAAAGGCTTGCCCAGGTAATCGTCGGCGCCCATTTGCAGGCCGATGACCCGGTCAACCGCTTCGTCGCGCGCGGTCAGCATGATGATCGGCAGCGTCTCGCCACGCCCGCGCAGACGTCGGCACGCGGCCAGCCCGTCTTCGCCGGGCAGCATCAGGTCGAGCACGACGAGGTGTGGTTGGTAGCGCTCAAGAAAGGCGTCGAGCTGGCGCGTATCCGGCAGCAGGAGCGTGTCATAGCCGTGTCGGCCAAGATAGGTGGCCAGCAACTGGCGCAGTTCAGGGTCATCATCGACGAGCAGAATTTTTTTCATCATCACATCTTGATTCGGAACGATGCCCATTCTATGCCGCCGCTGCAGGGTTGAAAGGCGTCTGAAACAATTTGCAATCAACCGCCCCGGCAATGAAATCCTTTGCAACAGGCCAAGGCAGAAAATGGCATCGTCAAAACAGGCGTTGCATCTGCGCACCGCACTTGACTTATACGTGGATTTTTTTCACGGCATTTCCACCCGAAAACAAAGGAGTTTCACCATGAATGCGAAATTTTCGAAAATGTCTCCACGCCGAGTTGCGGCTACCCTGGCCGCCGTAGCGGTCTCGGCGACAATGGCCGCTGCGTCTACTGCGGCCTTCGCCAAGCCCTGGGGTGGGGATTGTGACGGCAAATCCGGTGATCGAACCGAGTGTCGTTCAGAACGAGGCATGAAGGGAATGTCCCGACTGCACGACGAACTCAAGCTGGACGCCAAACAGGAAGCGCTGTGGCAAGACGCTGAAAAAGCCAGCAAGGAAAACATGGCCGGCATGCGCGATCGCTTCCGCCAGCACCACGAAGAAATTCAGGCACTGATCGACAAACCCGGTGCCGACCTGCGCGCGGTAGCCAAGCGCATGGATGAGTTCAAGGCCGAGGGGCAGAAACTCCGTGAAGCCAACCGTGATCGCTGGCTGACGGTGTATGACTCGCTCAACGCCGAGCAGAAAGAGAAAGCTCGTGTGTTCTTCAAGAGCAAGCTTGACCGTATGGCCCGTCATGGCCACCGCGGCCCAGGTCGGAGTTAACAGCGGAATCGCCGATGGCGATTGCCGTGAGGGGTGGGAAATGACCCGCAGGTCATCACCTCCCGCCCCTCTATTCCCGCATCGAGTCATTGAGTTGGCGGCGATATGCATCTGCTGATTTGTACGATAATGGTAAACAATTCTTCTCCGTGCAGTCCGGAAGGTTTTCACCATGCCCCGTTCAATCCGTCGGATCGTCATTTCGGGAGTTACCCGCGGCCTCGGCCGGGCCATGCTGGATGAGTTCGTTTCGCTCGGCCACACTGTTGCCGGTTGTGGTCGTTCGGAAGCGGCAATCGATGACCTCCGCTTGAAGTTTGCAGCGCCGCACCGCTTTGCGACGGTGGACGTTGCCGACGATTTTCAGGTGGGGCAATGGGCGCGTCATGTGTTGACGACAATGGGGCCGCCCGACATCCTGATCAATAACGCCGCGCTGACGAACAAGCCGGCGCCGTTATGGGAGGTATCCGCGGCGGAATTCGACGCACTCATCGACGTGAACGTCAAAGGAGTGGCCAATATGTTGCGTCATTTCGTTCCGGCGATGATCGCCGGGGGACGTGGCGTGATCGTCAATTTCAGCTCCGGCTGGGGTCGCAGCACCGCGCCTGACGTAGCTCCATACTGCGCCAGCAAGTGGGCCATCGAAGGCCTGACGGGTTCGCTGGCCCAGGAGTTGCCCGAAGGGATGGCGGCCGTCACGATGAATCCGGGAATCATCGATACCGACATGCTGCGGCTGTCCTTTGGTGAAACCGCCGGCGGATACGAAGCGCCCTCCGCCTGGGCCGAGCGCGCGGTCCCGCTCTTGTTGAAGCTGGGGCCGAAGAACAACGGCAAGGCGCTGAACATTCCCTAGCCGCCTGCCGTCGGCACATC
>NZ_FLQY01000382.1 GCF_900089945.1 Candidatus Propionivibrio aalborgensis
CCACCGCGGCCCAGGTCGGAGTTAACAGCGGAATCGCCGATGGCGATTGCCGTGAGGGGTGGGAAATGACCCGCAGGTCATCACCTCCCGCCCCTCTATTCCCGCATCGAGTCATTGAGTTGGCGGCGATATGCATCTGCTGATTTGTACGATAATGGTAAACAATTCTTCTCCGTGCAGTCCGGAAGGTTTTCACCATGCCCCGTTCAATCCGTCGGATCGTCATTTCGGGAGTTACCCGCGGCCTCGGCCGGGCCATGCTGGATGAGTTCGTTTCGCTCGGCCACACTGTTGCCGGTTGTGGTCGTTCGGAAGCGGCAATCGATGACCTCCGCTTGAAGTTTGCAGCGCCGCACCGCTTTGCGACGGTGGACGTTGCCGACGATTTTCAGGTGGGGCAATGGGCGCGTCATGTGTTGACGACAATGGGGCCGCCCGACATCCTGATCAATAACGCCGCGCTGACGAACAAGCCGGCGCCGTTATGGGAGGTATCCGCGGCGGAATTCGACGCACTCATCGACGTGAACGTCAAAGGAGTGGCCAATATGTTGCGTCATTTCGTTCCGGCGATGATCGCCGGGGGACGTGGCGTGATCGTCAATTTCAGCTCCGGCTGGGGTCGCAGCACCGCGCCTGACGTAGCTCCATACTGCGCCAGCAAGTGGGCCATCGAAGGCCTGACGGGTTCGCTGGCCCAGGAGTTGCCCGAAGGGATGGCGGCCGTCACGATGAATCCGGGAATCATCGATACCGACATGCTGCGGCTGTCCTTTGGTGAAACCGCCGGCGGATACGAAGCGCCCTCCGCCTGGGCCGAGCGCGCGGTCCCGCTCTTGTTGAAGCTGGGGCCGAAGAACAACGGCAAGGCGCTGAACATTCCCTAGCCGCCTGCCGTCGGCACATCGATGGCGAAGCGCGGTCGTTCAAGCGTCGCCGTGCGGCGACGGAGGCGATTTCAGCGTTTGCTGTTACAAAATCGCACAAGGAATGCCGGGCGGGAGCAGGGGTGCCACTTGCTATAATTGCGTCTTTTACCCAATACACGGTTCCCCATGCTCAAGTTTCGATCGCTGCTTATTGCCCTTCTCGTTTCTTTCCTCGTCCCGTCGCTGGCCCTGGCCCAGCAAATGCCCACGCCGCCGGCTCTGGCCGCCAAATCCTGGCTGCTCCTCGAACTCGAATCGGGGCAGGAGCTGGCATCGCAGGCGCCCGACGAGCGCATCGAGCCGGCTTCCCTGACCAAGCTGATGACGGCTTATCTCACTTTTGCGGCACTCAAGCAGGGGACGATCAAGCTCGACCAGATGGTTACGGTTTCCGAGAACGCCTGGAAGTCGCAAGGCTCGCGCATGTTCATCCAGGTCGATACGCAGGTGGAAATCGAGGACCTGATCAAGGGAATGATCGTGCAGTCCGGCAACGATGCCTGCGTTGCGCTGGCCGAAGCCATCTCCGGCAGCGAGGACAACTTCGCGCAGATGATGAACCGGGAGGCGCAGCGCCTTGGCATGAAGGCGTCGAGTTTCCGCAATTCGGCGGGCATGCCCGACCCCCAGCACTACACCACGGCGCGCGATCTGGCGATCCTGGCGGGAGCGCTGATCCGGGATTTCCCGGACGAGTACGCCAAGTACTACTCGCTGAAGGAATTCCGCTACAACAAGATTACCCAGCCCAATCGCAATCGTCTGCTCTGGCTTGATCCGACGGTCGATGGCGTGAAAACCGGGCACACCGACGGGGCAGGGTACTGCCTGATTTCTTCGGCCAAGCGCGGCCCGCGCCGTTTGCTGTCGATTGTTCTGGGTACGAAATCAGACGGTGTGCGCACTCAGGAGTCGCTCAAGCTGCTCAACTTCGGCTTCCAGTTCTATGACGCCGTACAACTCTATGCGAAGAATCAGGCCGTATCCGACCTCAAGGTCTGGAAGGGTTCGGAAAAGACCGTCAAGGCCGGCTTCACCCACGACTTCATTCTCGCCGTGCCCAAAGGTTCCGGGCCGCGCGTGAAGGCCGAACTGGTTTCGCAGCAGCCGCTGATCGCGCCGGTGACGCAAGGTCAGGTGGTCGGGACGATGAAGGTCAGTATCGATGGCTCACCGATTGGCGATTACCCCGTGGTGGCCATTGAGGGAGTGCCGGCCGCCGGTATATTCGGGCGGGCTTTCGACACCATGCGTTTGTGGTTTAACTGACGTGACGGGGAAGACCGCCTATCTGAACGGCCGGTATCTGCCGCTCGCGGAGGCGAAGATCTCGCCGCTCGATCGCGGCTTCCTGTTCGGAGATGGCGCGTACGAGGTCGTCCCGGTCTATTCGCGCCGCCCGTTTCGCCTTGACGAACACCTGCGCCGCCTGCAAACGACGCTCGACGGTATTCGCCTGCCCAACCCGCACAATGCCGAGGAGTGGAAGGCGATCGTTTTGCACGTCATTGCAGAGGCCGATTTCGCGGATCAGTCGGTCTATATCGAAGTGACGCGCGGCGCGGACAGCAAGCGCGATCAGGCTTTTCCGATTGGTGTCGCACCGACGATATTCGTCTTTACCTCACCGCTGATTACGCCCACGCTTGAGCAGCGCGAAAGCGGCATTGCCGTAATCAGCGCCGTCGACATCCGCTGGGGGCGTTGCGACCTCAAGACCGTGGCCTTGCTGGCCAACGTGCTGATGCGTCAGCTTGCCGTCGACGCCGGATGCGCCGAGACCATCATGCTGCGCGACGGTTATCTGACCGAAGGCGCGGCGTCCAATATCTTCGTGGTGCAGGATGGCGTCATCCTGGCGCCGCCGAAGGATTACCGCATGCTGTCCGGCATCACCTACGACGTGGTGCTGGAACTAGCTGCGCAGCACGGTATGCCACATCAGGTTCGTCCGATCGCCGAGGCCGAATTGCGTTCTGCTGACGAATTGTGGATGACGTCTTCGACCAAGGAAGTGCTGGCGATCACCACGCTCGACGGCCAGCCCGTCGGCAAGGGCACCGGAGCAGGGAAACCGGGCCCGATATTGCGCCGGATGTACGACTGGTACTGCGCGTTTCACGATGAAGTGAGCAGGCGTGCCGATGCCTGATTCGGCGCAATCGCCGGAAACCCTGCTCGTATTTCCCTGCGCTTTCCCGGTCAAGATCATGGGCCTGACCAATGACGCGCTGGCACAGTCGGTGCTCGATGTGGTTCTGCGTCATGCCCCTGACTACGATGCGGCTTGCATGGAGATGCGTGCATCGAGTGGCGGCAAGTACGTCAGCCTCACCTGTACCATCAACGCGACCTCACGATCCCAGCTCGACGCGCTCTATCGTGAACTTACCGGCCACCCTCTGGTTAAGGTGGTGCTTTGAATACTGCGCCTGCTGTCCGCTGGCTCGGGCGCGTGGCGTACCAACCGACTTGGCAGGCGATGGTGGATTTCACGGCCGCCCGGAACGCCGAAACGGCGGATGAGTTGTGGGTTTGCGAGCACCCGCCGGTCTATACGCTGGGGCAGGCCGGCAAGCCGGAGCACCTGCTGACCGACATCGGTATTCCGCTGATCAAGATTGACCGCGGCGGGCAGATCACCTACCACGGCCCCGGACAGGTGGTGATCTATCTGCTGCTTGATCTGACGCGGCGCGGCCTCAAGGTGCGTGAGCTGGTCAGGCGTATCGAGCAGGCGGTTATCGATCTGCTGGCCGGGCAGGGTGTAGCGGCAACGCGGCTGAGCGGCGCGCCAGGTGTGTATATTGTTCAAGGTGACGCGGTGGCCAAGATCGGCGCACTAGGGCTGCGCGTCAGACGGGGTGGCTGCTATCATGGTGTCAGTCTGAATGTCGACATGGATCTGTCGCCTTTTGCCGCGATCAACCCCTGTGGTCTGGCCGGCATGGCGGTGACCCAGACTCGTGATCTGGGAATCGCGTTGTCGCCGCTGCAAGTGGCTGAATCGCTGGTCAATCACCTGAACAGACAACTGGAGCGAGCATGAGCGAGCAGCAGAGTGACCAGAATGATGATCAAAGCAGTGAGCGAGTGAGCCCGGCGTCCCCCCGGATCGCTGGCGTCAAGGAGCGTGGCGAACTGAAAACGGCGCGAATTCCGATCAAGGTTGTCGCCGCCATCGAGCCGTTGCGCAAACCCCCCTGGATTCGCGTCAAGGCTGGAAATGAAATCGGACGCTTCGGTGAGATCAAGAAGATGTTGCGCGAGCAGAAGCTGCACACCGTCTGTGAGGAAGCCGCCTGCCCGAACATCGGCGAGTGTTTTGGACGCGGCACCGCCACCTTCATGATCCTCGGCGACATCTGCACGCGTCGTTGCCCCTTCTGCGATGTGGGCCACGGCAAGCCATTGCCGCCCGACCCGAACGAGCCGGCCAGCCTGGCTGACAGCGTGGCCAGTCTCAAACTGCGCTACGTGGTGATCACCAGTGTCGACCGCGATGACCTGCGTGACGGCGGAGCCGGGCACTTCGTCAACGTGATCGCCGCGGTGCGCGAAAAATCACCGGCGACAATCATCGAAACGCTGGTGCCGGACTTCCGCGGGCGCTTGGAAATTGCGATCGACGTGCTCGGCCGGTCGCTGCCCGACGTGCTCAATCACAACATGGAAACCGTGCCGCGCCTCTACCGGCAGGCGCGCCCCGGTGCCGATTATGCGCATTCACTGGCCTTCATGCAGCAGTTCAAGGCGCGCTATCCGCAGGTGCCCACCAAGTCTGGCCTGATGGTAGGGCTGGGCGAGACCGACGATGAAATCATCAGTGTGCTGCGCGACCTGCGCGCCAACGGCGTCGAAATGCTGACCATCGGCCAATACCTCGCGCCCTCTGCCCATCATTTGCCGGTGATGCGCTACGTCCATCCGGATACCTTTGCGATGTACGAACACGAAGCTGTGGCCATGGGGTTTACGGGCGCCGCGTGCGGTCCGATGGTGCGTTCAAGTTACTGGGCGGATCAGCAGGCACACAGCGCCGGCGTCGCCTGAGCGGCCCGCCGAGGCGGCTCTCGAAAAACAAGGGTTGAACAGGCCCGGTTAGCGATCCGACTAGCGAATCGCCTTGGCAATGTCGGCGCTCACCCGTACGAGTGCCCGGCTTTGCGCGGCGACCAGCGGCTCGAAGCCGGCCCCGGAAACCGGCTCATGCACCAGAGTACGTCCGCTCTTCTGGTTTGAACCGGGGTCTGCGCTGGGGCGAGGGGTGGATTTTGCACTGGTGGTCATGCCGGGTGTTGCCTTGCTCGCAGCAGGCAGAATTGTCCATAACACGTCAAGCTCGACCGCATCACCGAGCTTGGCATCGAACGACTGGACATCGATCAGCACCTGATAATCCGCATTCGTCTGTATGCTTTGTGCGTAACTCCACACGCGTGCCGTGCCCAGGTCGTGCGCCAGATTGACCGCGATCACGCGCCCGATGTCGCCTTTGAGCGAGCCCGCCCAACGGTGATACTCGGACATGCTCACCTGGTTGTTTCCGCTCTGCACCACCAGAAGCGGCTGATCGAGCGAATCCGGCAGGCTTACCGGTCCGACGATCACACTGGTGCCGCTGCTGGTTGCCGCTGCCGAGGGGAGTGGCGCCGCACTCAAGGTGTAGTAAGACGTTTTCGGCGTACTGCTGCACGCACTCAGCAGAACCGCCAGAAATACAAAGGTTGAAAGTGATCTCATGGCTTTTGCTCCTCTGGCGGCTTGCCGAATATCAGGGATTGCGGCTGCTGATCGAGCATATCGGTCAAGGCTTTGATCGATGCCGCAGCTCGCGTCAGTTCGCGCAGGGTTTCGCGCAGATCGATCAGTACGGGCGAATCGCTGGCCATTACGTTTTCGGCGCTCTTCAACGCACGCCTCGATTCAACCAGGGTCTGGTTGAATTCAGGTATGGTTTCGGCATCGAGGCGTTTAACGAGTTTGTCGGTGTCAGCCATCAGGCGATCCATTTTCTTGATCACGCTGGCAATCGTCTTTTCGATTTCGTCGAATTCGCCCGGAATCGCCGGGATGACAAGCGGGAACCGTGTGGTATCCAAAGTGACTTTCGGTGCGTCATGGAAGAAATCGACGCCGATATATTTCTGTCCCGTCAATAAGTTGCCGCTCCGCAATTGCGCGCGAAAACCCTTCGCAACAAACAGTTGGGCTCGCTTTATGCGCTGCGCGTTCGTTTTGGGTGGCGGCAGCGAGGCACCGCCGGTCTGTGAGCGCGCCCGCAGGCGATCGGGGTAAAGAAGAATCTCGACCGGTTGCACGAAATCAAAGGTTTTTGGATCAAACTCGGTATCGATGCGGACGACCTCGCCGATATCGACGCCACGAAATTCAACGGGCGCGCCAACCGACAAGCCGCGGACGGATTGCTTGAAATTGATCACAAAGCGTTCGACGTGTGCGTCCGCGCGTTTCATCGCCGCCTCACGCGTCAGGAACAAGGGAAACACGGTGTCGGCTTCCGCACGATCAGCAGGCGGCCCTTCTGCAGGCGTTGATGAGGCGATCGTTGTCGGCTCATTTACGATATCAATAACCGCCCCATCCGACGACTGGGGCGCCTCAAAAGCGATGCCGCCAATCAGGATTGACACTAAAGATTCCGTTTGCACCTGAATGCCGGCAGCACTGAGCGATACATCAACACCGCTGGCGTTCCAGAAGCGGGTATTGCTCGTCACATACTTATCATAAGGCGCATGCACAAACACACGGATCGACACCCCTTTGCCGTTTTTATCCAGATCGTAAGCTACGACCTCGCCGACCGTCAGCCGACGGAAATAAACGGGTACGCCGATCTCATGCGATCCCAGATCGGACGCGCGCAAGATAAACTCGCGTCCGGGCGTATCCCCGGTCACAATTGGCGGTACGTCCAAGGCCACGAACTCTTTTCGCTTGCTTGTCGCCTTGCCAACATCCACTGCGATAAAGGGACCAGCCAGCAAAGTCCCCAGGCCTGTCACCCCACTTGCTGTGATGCGTGGCCGAACGATCCAGAAACGCGTGTCGTCGAGCAGGAAATCGCCAGCATCCTTGTCCAACTGAACCGTGGCAATCACCGCTTGATGATCGGCGGACAAGGCCACGGCTTTGACGACACCCACATCCACATCTTTGTACTTCACATGGGTTTTTCCTGCCTCGAGGCCATCGCCCGTCTTGAAGGTAATAGTGATGGTTGGACCCCGCTCCATAACGACCTTGACCGCCAAGCCAAGTCCTACCAGAACGGCCAGAATTGGAATGATCCAGATGAATTGCGGTGCCCAGCGTCGCTTGTGCTGGGCTACGGCCGTGGGCAAATTCGGCAGATCGGGATCGCGCCGCGAGTCAGTCATTCTTATTCTCCAGATTGTTCGTTTTTCCTGCCGAGTCTTTTCCTGCTGTATCCCAAATCAGCCGAGGATCGAAACTCTCGGCGGCAAACATCGTCAGCACCACCACCGCACCGAAGGCGATGGCGCCCGACCCGGCGCGAATCGACATCAGGCTACCGAACTGTACCAACGCCGTGAGCATGGACGCGACATAGACATCGATCATTGACCAGCGCCCGACGGCTTCCAGAATACGGTACAGACGCGTTCGCTCACGCGGCGCAAAAGGCGAATGCCGTTGAACGGAAACCAGCAGGTACGTCAAGGAAACCAGTTTGGCCGCCGGGATCGCAATACTGGCAATGAACAGGATGATCGCCAACGGCTCCGAACCCGAGGTCCACAAGTAGATCACGCCGCTCAGGATCGTATCGTCTTCGGTGCCGAAGAGCGAGCCGGTTTCCATCACCGGCAACACGTTGGCCGGAATGATCAGCACATAGGCAGCAATCAGCAGAGCCCAGGCGCGTGACAGGCTGTCCGGTTTGCGAAAATGCAGATGCGCGCCACAACGCACGCAATTCAGGCCATGTGCTTCCGGTGACGCCTGATGGGCCATGCCACAGGTATGGCAAGCGACGACGCCCGCGTCAATACCGGTCATCGCGGCCGTGGCGGAAACAGTCGCACTCATCGCAAGGAATCCACGCGCGCCCAGAAACTCCGCGAATCGAAGCCGGCGGAAGCCGCCGCGATGGCTATCATCAACAGCACAAATGACCACAGCGCAATGCCGGGAACCACGGAAGCCATCGCGGCCAGCTTGCTGATCGTCACCAGAATGCCCAGCATGAACACCTCGATCATGCCCCAGGGCTGGGCCGTATGCAGCAGCCTGAATACCAGCGGAATGCCGCGTACCGTACGCCCCAACCTGAGCGGCAAGAGCAAATAGATGAACGCCGCAATTTCCAGCGCAGGCATCAGGAAGGCGGTAATGAACACGAGCAGCGCAACACTGAACATCTCGTCGTCGTATAGCACCTGCACCATGCCGAGCAGGGTCGTCGATGAAGTCAGTCCCTGCGAATTCATGCTCACGATCGGGAAGGCATTGGCGATGACGAAGAGCGCCGCCGCGGTGAGCGAGAAAACCAGGCTGCGCTCCAGGCCTTCCGGCATGTTGCGGTACAGATTGCAGCCGCAACGCGAGCAACGCGCAACACCCCCGGCCTCAAGCGGCACTTCGCGCAGGAGCAGATCGCATTCGTGGCAGACAACCAGTGCTTCTGATGACATCGAAATTACCTGTTCATGTCGCATGCTCGAGCCGTGGGTTCAAGCAAGCAAAACCTGTGCTGCATATGCAAGGGCACTCCGCTTGGCGCTTGCCCCATCGAAGCGTTGAGCGGATGAATTGGCGTCGATCAGTACCGTCTGGCGCGTCGGTTGCCTACCGCGCCGGGTTGGTTGACTCCGGGATCACGCCCAACGCCGACATTGCCCGCCGCACCGGGTTGATTGACGCCGGGGTCTACCGCACCGACCCCGGGAGCGCCGACGCCTGGCCTTCCGACATTGCCTGCCGCACCAGGCTGGTTGATTCCGGGATCGACTACCCCAACTCCGGGAGCGCCAACGCCCGCTACTCCACCCACGGCGCCAGGCTGATTCACACCGCGATCTCTGGCGCTCGAAATCGCAGGTAACGCGATAAGCGTCGTCCCCAAGGCCAAGGCCACCCCCCATTTTGTCGCTGTACATGTCGTTGCTGATTTCATCTTGGCCTCCATCCATTCCGGTTGTTGGGTAAAGCAGAACAGGCGATCACCGCACGCCCTTCAAACGATCAAGTCTGACAAATCGTTTAGCGCCAGCCGACTCCGCGTCTGCCGACGCCGACGCCATGGAAACCGACGCCCACACCGCCACCCGGTCCAATCCAGTCGATGAACAAGGCCGTTGCGCCACCAGACGAAGGCACCTTGCCTTCGAGCAGTTTGTAGTTATAGACCAGATCACGCCCTTCAACGACAGGCTTGCTGATTTCGATCACCGTAAGCGTGTTTGCTTCCTTGTCTGCCTCATACACCGACAACGTGGCGTTGGGCGGATCCTTGCTGAAATTGTTGGGGCCGGATGCCGCCGTCCACTCCTTCAGATAGTCCGGCATCGAAATGTGCCCGGCGATGCGCTCCGGTCGGTCGGAGAAATAAATCGTCTGCGGCGCAACATTGACCAAGCGCAGCGTTTTGGCGTCCGCTTTGATGCTTTCGGCGCTTTGTACGAACATCAGCTGGACCTTGTTTTCCGCAGCACTCGCCGGGTTGAGGAGCGCACCCAGCGGGGTAGCGGCTGCAGCCAGCGCGACGGCTGCCATGAATTTGCGTCGTGTCTTCATCTGTCTTCCTTTCTAGCCAAGAATATGAACTGGAGACGGCAATCAGCGCGTCGGTGCAGCTCGCACGCCTTACTGAGTTATTTGACTGAGGATCTTCTTTTTGGCCGTTTCGTAGTCGCTCGCGCTGATCAGTCCCTGGTCGTACAGCGATTGCAGTTCCTTGAGCCGTTGTTGCGGCGTCTTGGGTGGGTTCGCCGCCTGTGCCGCACTGGCTTCCGCTCGATTCGCGGCTGCCGCAGCCTGGTTGGCGGCGGCGGCAGATTCGTTCGCTGCAGCCTGCGCCGATGACGCTGCCGCGGCTTGCTGAGAGGCCATCGCGCTCTCGGTTACTACCGCAGCGGTGGTGGCTGCCCCGGCAACGAACACTGTCCGCCTTGCGGCACGCCGCCAGACGCCGAAGATCGCCCAAGCTGGCTGCGTGCACACCAGTAGCGCCAGCCCGCCCAGCAGTTTCCGCCGTGAAAGGCTCTTGCCCATTTCCGTTTGCTTCATTTCTACTCTCCTTTACCGGTCGGCCTGACTACTTGCTTCGCGTATACCGCAGTTCCATCATCTTGAACATCTTGTTGCCCAGGCCTTTGCCCCACAGCTCGGTCACATGACCTCCATCAGCGGAGATATTCATCCGCAACTCGAGAGGTGCCGGCTTGCCGGTCAAGGTGTCGGGAACCGACGCCTTCATCGTCGCCGACTTGCCGGAGGCGTCGAACCCCCCCTTGTACCAGGTCATGCCGGTACTGCCGGTGTCCATCCAGGTTGCCTCATATAACTTGGTGACGTTGTCGAAGCCGATGTAGCCAATGCCGCTGAACGCCTCGCCGTCAAGCTTGCCCGCCAGCATCATCTGGATGTAGCGCTTGTCCAATACCCATACGCTGACGCTGGTTGCCGACGATTCGATCGGGGGTTTGGCCGGATCGACCCAGGTGCGGATGGCGACGTCGAAGGTGCCGATCATGGCCTCAAGCCGTTTTTGGCCCTCGCCCGGCATCATTGCCCTCTCAAGCGCCATGCCCACAGCCGTCTCCTTGGACCGGGCGCTTGCCGCAGCCTGGCCGGTGTCTTTGGCGCAGGCGGGGTTAGCCAGACAGAGGGCGGTAGCCAGCAGCCCCCCCGCAAAACAGGACATTTTCATTTTCCAAGTCTCCTTATCAAACCCGTTGGTTACGCGCAAGAACAAGCATCATGCACTGACGTACTTCGCATGCAGAGCGTACCATCCCGACACCCATACGCATTGACAGATTCTGACATGAAATTGACCCCTCGCGACAATCGCCCCGTGAAAAAGACAAGTCGCGGATAAGCCATTCGAGTCTACCCAGCCCGGTGCAACACTCTCGCCAATCTCGGAAAGCGGATGCCTTTATAATCCACATCAAAGCGCTGTAAAGGGCGCCACGGAAAATGAGCGCGTGAGTCAGACTGTTCCGTGATTCGTTTTGTCTTTGTTGCCTTCGCCTGCCCGGAACGGGCCCCTTGAAACCATGAAAAAACTATTTGCCCTGATCCTGAGCTTCGTCGTGCTGCTGACCGGTTGTACGGATCCGCCCAAATTCAAATCAACCGACATCACCGGCTCGGACTGGGGCAAGGACTTCGCGCTCACCGACCACAACGGAACACCTCGCCAACTGGCAGACTTCCGCGGCAAAGTGCTAGTCGTATTCTTCGGCTATACCCAGTGCCCGGATGTTTGTCCAACCACGCTCGCTTCGATGCGGGATGTGCTCGGTCTTCTCGGCGAAGATGCCAAGCGCGTACAGGTTTTGTTCATTACCCTGGATCCGGCGCGTGACAGCTCGGAGTTGCTGGCGCATTACGTACCCGCGTTTCATCCCAGTTTTCTTGGGTTGCGTGGTGACGATGCTGCCACGGCTGCAGTGGCCAAAGAGTTCAAGGTGTTTTACAGCAAGCAGAAGGGCAGCACGCCGGATAATTACAGCGTCGATCACTCGACTGGCAGCTATGTCTTCGACCCCGACGGCAGGTTGAGGCTGCTGTTGCGCCACGGCGAGGCGCCCGAAATCGTCGCCGGCGACCTGAAGCTTTTACTGGCGAACAGCAAAACACCCGCCGTCGTCACCGGTCCGGCTGAGATCAATCTGGAAATCGGTACACCGCCGGTGATGGTCGCACGTCACGCGTTGACTCAGCGATCATCAAGGCTGGTCCGATTCTATGAGGCCGGCATCATCGGACTTGGCAATGATGGAATGGTCAAAATGCGCGACGGAAGTCATTTGACGCTGGTGCAGCGCCAGATTGCGGAGAAGCTGATCGACCAGGAAAACCCGGATCGCAACTCGCTCATTTATGCGCTGGCCGAAGCTCATGGCGGCAAAGCAGTTCAACCCGCTGCCCGAGCGGCCCAGGTAAAACGCTGGAAGGATCAGTTCCACTCAGGGTGGTGGGTTGAGGATGCCAACGGGAACTGGAGCAAGAAGCCCTGATCTGCGCAAGTCCCCCGTTGATTGGCAACATGCTTGGCGCAACGGCGATCCTGACATGGCGACACGCATCTATTTCTCAAAAGGAATATCACATGAAAATTCTTCGATCGATAGTGCTGACGATCCTGCTTGGCGCCGTGTCCGGTGCGGCAATGGCGTCCGATGTTGATGTCAAAGCCATCTGGGTTCGCGGCACGGTTGCCGGCCAGAAGGCTACGGGTGCTTTCATGGAAGTTACGAGCGAATCAGGGGCAACACTCGTTGGTGCGTTCAGTCCGGTCGCAGGACTGACGGAAATACACGAAATGAGAGTGGAGGGCGGCGTCATGAAAATGCGTGCCGTCACGCGCCTGGAGCTGCCTGCCGGCCAGACGGTCAAACTCGCTCCCGGGGGCTATCACGTCATGTTGATGGACCTGAAACAAGCGCTCAAGCCGGGAGAATTCGTACCCTTGTCTCTGACTGTCGAGGGCAAGGGCAAGAAAACGGAAACCATCGAAGTCAAGGGCGAAGTTCGTGACTTGACCGCGATGCCCATGAAGCACTGATCGGGACGCGAGAAAGCGGCTACTGCATCGTGGCCACGCTACGTTGCCGTCGCTGCAGCGTGATTACGGCGGCCAGCAGCACTGCCGTACATACGCCGTGACTGACCACCAGCCACAGATTGAGCCCGCTGCTGACCGACGCCCCACCCAGACCGAATTCAAAAAATAGCAGGGCCAGTACTGCCAGTGCTGAGACCCTCGTAGCCGCATTTCTGAGCGACCGTAGACAGGTCATGCCAAGGAGGAGAACCGCGGCGAGTGCAAGATATCGATGCAGCAGATGAAGTGCCACCCCACCAGCGTCACCCGGCAGAGGGGCGGCGGTCAGCCTGATCCATGGATTCAATGCTGCCCAGCCTTTTGCTGACGGCCACCACACACCATTGCAGTCGGGCAGAGTGGAACAGGCCAGTGCAGCGTAACTGGCGCCCATCCACGCTCCGAGCATGACGGTAAGGGAAAGCGACGCGACGCCCAGACGCAGCAGGATGCCTGCCCGCCCGGCATTCTCCGATTCGGGAGTGGTGTCGGTTGATAAGACCACACGCCAGGAAAGATTCACCAGGAGGAGTCCTCCCATGATGTTGAGAAAGCCGACCAGCGGCAGCCGGGGGTCGGAACTCCAGGGACCCAGGATCGCCAGCAGCAGCATCAGCATCAGGAGCAGCAAGGCCTGCAGGGCAGCGGGCTGAATCGGGTACGGGCGCAGGCAGCGCCAGACAAGAAAGCAGGCCAGCAACAGAGAAGACGAGGCGCCAATGCGGTGCAGTATTCTGACGATTCCGAAGTGGAGCGCCTGCGGTTCGCTCGACAGCGCCTGCGCGTAACATTCCGGCCAGTCGGCACAGCCCAGGCCGGCGCCCTCAAGGCGCATACAGGCACTCACCAGCACTACCATCAGAGTCAACCCGGTCACGCATTGCGCGATAACCCTGATTTGCCGCAAGCGCCCGTCAGCGGAATTCATCAGGCGATAGCGGCCGGTCCGCGCACGACCCGAAGTTCGTGGTTAAGCCAGAGCAGGGCGCCAAAAACGACCATTGAGCCGCCCTGGTGCGCGGTGCCCAGGGCGACGGGAACTGCCAGCAGGAGCGTGGCAATGCCGAGCGATATCTGAATGATCAGGGACACGAGCAAAAATGCGGCAGCCAGCCTCGCTCTGTTTGATACGTTGGCGGCCCAGACCTTCAGAAAAAACCATGGCACCAGGAAAGCCAGCAACCACGCACCCAGACGATGATCGAACTGCACTAGAGCCATGTTGTGGAAGAAGTTGAGGTACCACGGCTCGATGATGAAACTCTCCGGCGGAAGAAAATGACCGTTCATCAGCGGGAAAGTGTTGTAGGCCTTGCCGGCGCGGATGCCCGCAACAAAGCCACCGGTAACGACCGTATAGAAGGCCAGGATGGCCAGCATGATTCCGGTGCGTTGCAGATTTCGCAATGCCTCGCTCGCCGTACTTCGCTGCCGCGCCGTCAGCAGGTCAAGCGCCACCCACATCATCGAGATGAAGATCAGGAAAGCCAGCGACAGATGGGCAGTCAGGCGAAACTGGCTTACCCGAGGATCATCGACCAATCCGCTCTTGACCATGTACCAGCCCATCGCGCCTTGCAAGCCGCCAAGAACGAAAATGCCCAGCAGCTTGGGAACCAGGGGCCGATCGATTTTTCGGCGCAACCAGAAGTAGAGGAAAGGCAAAAGAAAGACAGCCCCGATCAGCCTTCCCAGCACGCGATGCCAGTACTCCCAAAAGAAAATGCCTTTGAACTCGTCAAGTTCCATCTGGTGATTGACTTTCTGATACTCGGGCGTTTTCTTGTATTTCTCGAAGGTTTCATCCCATTCGCTCTGATTCAGCGGCGGAATGACGCCGACGATGGGCTTCCACTCGACGATCGACAGCCCGGAATGGGTGAGCCGCGTAACCCCGCCAACCACAAGAATGGCAAACACCATGGCGCTACAGATAAACAACCAGAGGGCAATCTGTCGCCGGGCGACGCTGTCCATAGTTCAACTCCAGAGAAAAATCGGTAAATGCAGGATTATAGGATCATTCGCCAGCGCGTTGTCCCACACGCTGCTGATTACTAATGGTTTTTCCGGATATTGACGTGGATCAAATCGCCAGATGCCAAAGCAAAGTACTCTTTCCCGGATAGTCTGTGGTCTCGGAGCAAGTAACAGACTTGCTGTTGACAAAAAACCAACCGTGCGCCGAAGGCGCCAATCGTTAAAGAGGGTAGAAACATGGCCGAAAACAACGATGACGATGTCCCGTTCATGCAGAAGCTTCTGGATAACACTTTCCTGCTCCTGTTTCTCGGTGTGGCCTCACCAGGGCTCCTCTACATCTTGTGGGGCATCATCGACATCATGAACGTCCCCTTAGCCAAGTAAGTCGTTCCGTTTTCTCTGGGAGAATCAAATGAGTGCAATTCTGCCGCCGTCGGATCGGCTCTGGTGGAAACAACCCATCGACAAGGTCGAGTGGGCATGGATTGGTATCGCGTTCGTGTGGGGCATGATCATGTTCGTGATGATGGTCTATTGGCATATCTACGGTAAGCAGAACCTGTCGAACGAGGCCTACAAGACCACGCCCGAAATGTTCGCCGCCAAAGCCGAAAAGTTCATCGCTGAAAACACGGTCCGCTCGGAAACGGATCTCAACGGCCAGCAGATTCCGGTCGTCAAGGTACCGGCCGGCGGCGATGGCTTCCTGATCGCCCGTCTCTGGAACTGGTACCCGATTCTTGAGCTGGAAAAGGGCCAGACCTACAAGATTCATCTTTCGTCGATGGACTACAACCACGGTTTCTCGCTACAGCCGGTCAACATCAACATCCAGGTGATTCCGGGTTACGAGCATGTGGTCAAGATGACGCCGACCAAAGAAGGCACCTACGCCATCGTCTGTAACGAATACTGCGGCATTGGTCACCACTCCATGCTTGGCCGCATCTACGTGAAATAAGGGGAGCACCTAGATGGCAACTACTTACCGCACTTGTCCGAGCTCCGGACTGCAATTTGAAAACAACGCGGAAAAACTGATGCGCTGGCACGCCGTAGTCGGCGTGCTCTGGCTGCTGGTTGGCGGCATCACCGCACTGTTCGTGATTCTTACCCGCTGGCCGGCGATCAAGTTGTTGCCCGCAGACCAGTTCTACCTGATTCTTACTGCGCACGGCATCGACATGCTGATCCTGTGGATACTGCATTTCGAGATGGCGGTGCTCTTCTTTGCCTCGTCCACCCTGCTTCGCTGCCGACTGGCGACCCCTAAACTGGCTTGGCTGAGCTTCTGGCTGATGGTCATCGGTGGTGTCGTCTGCAACGTCGCCATTTTCCAGGGCGAGTCGAGCGTAATGTTCACCTCCTATGTGCCGATGCAGGCTGCGCCGCACTTCTACCTTGGCATCATCCTGGTAGCGGTCGGTGCGCTCATCGGCACCGGCATCTTCTTTGCCACGCTGGTCGTCGCCAAGAAGGACAAGACTTACCAGGGTTCGCTGCCATTGGTCACCTTCGGTGCCATGACCGCGGCCGTCATCGCCACTTTCACCATTCTGGCGGGTGCCGGCATTCTGATCCCGACCTTCCTGTGGTCTGTTGGCCTGATCAAGGAAATCGATGCCCAGTTGTACCGCATGGTGTGGTGGGGCCTGGGACACTCCTCGCAGCAGATCAATGTGGCGGCTCACGTCTCCATCTGGTATCTGACGGCGGCCGTGCTTTTCAACGCCAAGCCGCTTTCGGAAAAGGTGTCACGCTTCGCTTTCCTGCTCTACATCCTCTTCCTGCAACTGGCCAGTGCGCACCATTTGCTGTCCGATCCTGGCATGAGTGCAGAATGGAAGGTGCTGAACACGTCCTACTTCATGTACTTTGCGGTCATGGCGTCGATGATCCACGGTTTTACCGTACCTGGCGCCATCGAGGCCGCACAACGCAGAAAGGGCTACACCAACGGCCTCTTCGAGTGGTTGCGCAAGGCACCATGGGGTAACCCGGCCTTCTCGGGCATGTTCATTTCGCTGGTCGGCTTCGGTTTCCTCGGCGGCATTTCCGGCGTGGTGCTGGGCACCGAGCAGATCAACATGCTGATGCACAACACCTTCTACGTTCCAGGTCACTTCCATACCACGGTCGTGGTCGGTACGACGCTGGCCTTCATGTCGATTACCTACATTCTGGTGCCGACGCTGTTCCGGCGCGAAATGATCTGTCCCAAGCTGTGCCAGATTCAGCCGTACCTCTACGGAATCAGCATGTCGGTACTCGGTCTGGTGATGATGGGCGCCGGCACGCTGGGCGTTTCACGGCGTCACTGGGACATGGCATTCTCCGGTGCTCCGTTCCAGTACGAATGGCCAGGTGCGGCCTACCTGATGATGGGCCTGACCGGCATATTCGGTGTCATTGCCGTTCTGGGGGGCGGGCTGTGGATCCTGCTCGTCGTAGGCTCCTTGCTGTTCGGCAAGAAGCTTGATGGCGGCAAGGTTTCAGACAAGCCAACGCCGATCCCGTCGAATACCGAAGCCGCTTCGGCCGTACTGCATACGGACAAGGGTGACCACGTTGCCGTACCTGGCACAGTGGTATTGGCGCTGACGCTGCTGGTTACCTTCGTTCTCTACTACTTTGTTAACTGGAAGTATCTGTCCGAAGTCTGGTTGTTGAGTTAACTTGGGAGAATTTCCCCACGCCCATGGCGTGGGGGCCAACTTCAGTCGGGCTTGACAGTACGGCCCGATTCAAGCAAGTTCCCACCTCGACGAATTTTCTTGAGCACTACTTTGCTTACGCCCATGCAATCAACGCCCTCCGCCAGCCGCGCTGCCGGCATTTCAGTTCGTACCATTCTGGGTGTGTTCAAGTTGCGCATTGGCGTCGTCATTACTTTTACGGCGCTGGCCGGACTGGCCGTCAGCCCCGGCGCCGGACTGAGCTGGTGGCAGATCGTCGTTCTGGCGCTTTCCGTGCTGATATCCTCGGCCAGCGCCGGCGCCTTCAACCAGTATTACGAGCGCGATCTTGACCCCTTGATGGCGCGTACCAGCAAACGTCCTTTCGCGACGGGCGAGATCGGTAGTGGCCCGGTCTGGTTGCTGATCATTGGCGCATTGTCGCTGCTTTCCGTAGGTGCTGCATGGATCGCTCTCAATGCATGGTCCGCCCTGTATGTCTTTCTGGGGGCTTTCTTCTACGCCATCGTTTATACCGTCTGGCTGAAGCGCCACACCTGGCTCAACATTGTCTTTGGAGGCTTGGCGGGTAGCTGGGCGGTGCTCGCTGGTGCTGCGGCGGCTGACCCGAATATCGGCGCAGTCCCGCTTGCTCTGGCTTTCGTGCTGTTTCTGTGGACCCCACCGCATTTCTGGAGTCTTGCCATCGCTTTCCGGGCCGATTACGCTTCGATCGGTGTCCCCATGCTGCCGGTGGTCGTCGGGGACAAACGGGCGGCGAAGGTCATTTTTGTCAGCACCCTGGCGCTGGTGGCTGCGTCACTATTGCCACTGGCATTCGGGCTCGGCGCCATCTACTTTGCCGGCGCCGTTACCGGTGGCCTGCTGTTCATCCAGAAGGCCTGGCTATTGGCTCGGGACACCAACCGGAAAACGGCCATGACCTGTTTCCACGCCTCGCTAATCCAGTTAACGCTGGTGCTCCTCGGTGCAATTATCGACGCCCAGTTTTAGTTTGCGGGCGTTCTCAGTGACTTTCAAGGTTTGCGTCGCGCTCTTTGCGGCCGTATCTGCCTTGGCAGCAGCTCCCCTCGTTGCAGCGGATTCAGGCTCAGCGCCGGAAAACCCCAAGTTGACCGCCCGCCCGCAGGGACTGAATACGGGGTTGGCGATTACCACACTGGATGAGAAGGCGGCCTTTGGTCTCTCGCAAAGCGTGATCGGCAAACCGGTCGGCGACTTCGTTCTGCTCGACCGCTCGGGGAAACCCGTAGAACTCTCACGCTATCGCGGGAAACCGCTGCTGGTCAGCTTCATTTATACGGCCTGCTTCCAGGTCTGCCCGACGACCACCCGCAATCTCCAGAAGGCCGTGCGAAATACGGTCAGCGTTCTCGGAGCTGACCGTTTTAACGTGATCAGCATCGGCTTCAACCAGCCGTTCGACTCCCCACAGGCGCTCAAGGACTTTTCAGCGCAATACGGCATCAATCTTCCCAACTGGGAGTTTTTGAGTCCATCGCCAGCAATACTCGACGAACTCACGCGCAATTTCGGTTTCAGTTACGTCGCTACACCCGCCGGGTTCGACCATCTGAATCAAGTCACCATGGTCGACGCGCAGGGCAAGATCATCCGGCAGGTATACGGCGAGAAGTTTACCGCTGAAGACCTGGCTGAACCGCTCAAAGTGATGATCACCGGTTCGCCCATTCCCCCACAAGTCGGCACCCTGCAGGAGATCATGGCGCGCGTCAGAATCATCTGCTCGGTCTACGATCCGGTGACCGGAAGATACCGCACCAATTATTCCCTCTATTTTCAGATTGCCGGTTTTCTGACTTTCGTGGGGTTCATGATCTACCTGAGCTTCAACTTCTGGAAGAACCGCCGCCGAAGCGAAAAGTAATTCGCTTGGACCCGGCGCCATGGCACGCGCGGTATCTTCCAAGAAATTGACAAGGGTCAAGACGTTTGCTGCCCCAGAAGAATATAATCAACGGCTAATTTTTATGCTTGCCTCCGCGGTACGGAGCACTTTTACGTGAGTTTTCATGCTTCCTTGCGCAATACTGCGCAAACTCTCTTCCAGCGCGCCGAAGAGTTTTTCGATGTGTATTTTGGAGGGAACAACAACCCGCTGCGCCATCTTGGTGCCATGGGCTTGTACTTTCTCTGGATCATTGTCGGGACCGGACTCTATCTCTACACGGTTCTTGACACCAGCATAGACGGCGTCTACAACTCGATCGGCTATCTCTCCAGTGATCAGTGGTATCTCGGGGGTATTCTGCGCAGCCTGCATCGATACGCGTCGGACGCCTTCATTCTGGTCATGGTGCTGCATCTGTTGCGGGAATGGGCGTTCGGACGCTACTACGGTTTCCGCTTCTATTCCTGGATAACAGGGGTGCCCATCCTCTGGCTGAGCTACGTTTCCGGAATCAGTGGTTACTGGATTGTGTGGGATCAGCTTGCACAGTTCTCGGCAACCGCCAGCACCGAACTGCTCGACTGGCTACCCATCTTCAGCGAACCCGCGGCACGCAATTTTCTGTCGCCGGTTTCGCTGAACGACCGATTCTTCACCATGCTGGTCTTCATCCACTTGGGAATTCCGCTCATGCTTATCCTGGGTTTGTGGGCCCATGTTCATCGCATCAGTCGCGTGGATTACCTTCCGTCGCGACAGGTGATGCTGAGCACGTTGGGGGCACTCCTGCTGCTCGCGCTGATCAAACCGGCGCTCAGTGACGCTCCGGCGAATCTGGCAGTGGTCCCCGCGCAACTCCGCCTAGACTGGTTCCTGCTGTTCATCCATCCGCTGACCGACGCCACGTCGCCAGCCATTGTCTGGGTGATGCTGTTCGCTGCCACGATCCTCCTGTTCGTCCTTCCGTTCCTGCCCCACCCAAAGGTCGAGCCCATCGCCGTCGTTGACGCGACCAACTGCAACGGTTGCAGCCGTTGCCTTGCCGACTGCCCCTACGCCGCAATTACAATGGGGCCGCATCCCGATCGGCCGGGTTACAAGTTGGCTATCGTCGCTTCCGAGCTTTGTGCAGGTTGCGGAATCTGTGCAGGCTCATGCCCCTCATCGACTCCTTTTCGCAGGCAGGAGCGCTTGGTGACCGGCATTGACATGCCGCAACAGTCCGTCAACGACTTGCGCCGGCAGCTCGAAGACCATCTGGCCCGACTGGTGGGTCACACCCGGATTGTTGTCTTTGGCTGCAAATGCGGTGCCAACGCCGACGCGCTGGCCGCACCGGATACGGCCGTGATCAGCCTCCTGTGCACGGGCGAACTTTCCCCGGCGTTCGTTGAATATGCACTGCGCGGCGGTGCCGATGGCGTTCTGGTTGCCAGTTGCCGTGATGGCGGCTGCGAGTATCGCCTGGGTGATCGCTGGACAGCCGAACGGCTGAGCGGACGGCGTGAACCTCACTTGCGTAGCAAGGTGCCTATAACCAGAGTGCAGCAGGTGTTTGCCTCGGTCAATGACAACAAAGTGCTGGCCGAGGCCTTGTGTGAATTCAGAGACAGAATTGAAATCCAGAAGGATTTCGACGACCCGTTGCTACCCTATGTTCGGAGAAATACTCATCATGCTTAAGCCCGTGGCCATCGTCGGCCAGATCGTTCTTTATGGCGCATTTGCCGTTTTCATCGGCTATTTTGCGACCTACCCCCTCTATCGGCAGATTCCGGATGACTCGGCGTTGATCAAGCTCTCGATGAGTCACCTGGGCGGCCGCGAATGCCGTAAACGCACCCCGGAAGAACTGGAGAAAATGCCGCCAAATATGCGCGCGCCACTCGATTGTCCAAGGCATCGTTCCGACATCAGTCTGGAAGTCGACCTGGACGGGCAGCCGTTTTTCCGCAGCGTGATGCACCCTACCGGTCTGTCCAAGGACGGCGTCTCGACCATATACAAGCGGTTTGAGGTAAAGGCCGGTTCTTATCAGTTGACGGTGCGGATGAATGACAATCTGATCAATCCCGGTTTCAATCACGTGAAGGACGAGCAAATCACGCTGAAGCCCGCGCAGGTTCTGGTGATTGACTTCAACCCCGACAAGGGCGGCCTCTTTTTCCGGCAGTGAATCATGGCGGACTTGTTCACTATTCGGCGCATCCCTTCCCTACCAGCTGCAGTCTCCTGAGCGGACATCGACAATGGTCAAACTTCTTCAACAACTCGTGCGCTGGATCTTCATGCGCATCGAAAACGTTTTCAATCTTGCGTTTGGCGAAAAGCTGAACCCCTTCTACCACCTTGGCACACTCAGCTTCTGGCAATTCTGGTTATTGGTCGGCTCCGGACTCTACCTGTATATCTTTGCCGATACCGGGATTGATCAGGCCTATTTGTCGGTTGAACGCATCACACACGACCAGTGGTGGGCCGGCGGAATCTTGCGCAGCATCCACCGTTATGCGACTGACGGCATGATTCTCACCATGCTGCTGCACATGCTTCGCCACTTCGCCTATGACCGCTATCGCGGCTTCCGGTCTTTTTCGTGGCTGACCGGCGTCGCCCTGCTGTGGATGGTCTACATTGCCGGCATCAATGGCTTCATGCTCGTCTGGGATAAGCTTGCGCAGTTTGTCGTCATTGCCACCGCCGAATGGTTTGATGCCCTGCCGATGTTCGGCGGCACCCTGATCCGCAACTTCATTTACCTTGAAAACGTGGGCAGCAGGTTATTTACCCTGCTGGCGTTCATGCACATCGGCGTGCCGCTGATTGTGGTGATCATCATGTGGGTTCATGTGCAGCGTGTGCCTCGCGCCCACATCAACCCGCCACGGCCGATTGCGATCGCCATTACCTTGATGTTTGTTGCGCTCGCGCTGGTCAAACCGATCCTGAGCCAGGGTGGCGAAGCCGATATGTCGGTCGTGCCCACCAATATTGAGTTTGACTGGTTCCAGCTGCCCGTTCTGTCCCTGGTCTATGTGTTCGATCCGCTGTATCTGTGGCTCGGTGTCATGGGATTCACCGGCCTGCTCGCGCTTACACCGTGGCTGCCACCCAAGCGGCGCGGAGCGGCGCAGCCTACAACCCGTATTACCTTCCGTCCCGATCATAAGTCGGTGACCGCACGATTTGGCGAAACACTGCTCGACGCCGGGTTGCGACAGGGCATCAACTTGCCATACGAGTGCCGGAACGGCGGCTGCGGCGTGTGCAAGTGCACCGTATTGCAAGGTCAGGTCGATCCCGGCCTGTACCAGCCCAGTGCGCTCTCCGCAGAAGAGCTGTCGCAAGGGAAAGTACTTCTTTGTTCCGCCAGCGCGATCAATGATGTTGAAATCGAGTATGCCGCAAGCACAGTGGAAAAAGCTTTCCGCGAATACGCCGCCCGTGTCGTGAAGCTGGAGAGGCTCACCTACGACGTCATGCGCATTCTCCTCAAGCTGCCTGACGACCAACAGATCGGCTTCAAGGCCGGGCAGTACATCAACATCATTCTCGACGACGGTGAGCGGCGTGCCTTTTCCTTCGCCAATCCGCCTCATGAACCCGAATTCGTCGAGCTTCAGATTCGCCTCGTTGAAGGTGGCCGCTTCACGACCCACGTATTCGAGAAAATGAAGGAGGGCGATGAAATCCGTTTTGAAGGACCGCTCGGCGATTTCGCATTGCGCGAGTCGGAGCGGCCGATTGTCTTCGTGGCCGGTGCAACGGGATTTGCGCCAGTAAAAAGCATGGTCGAGGATGCCTTCAAGCGGGGTTTGACGCGGCCGATCTTCCTCTACTGGGGCGTCAGGCAGTTGCGCGACCTCTACCTGCCGGAACTGCCCAAACGCTGGGCCAGCGAACACGCCAACTTCCACTTCATCCCGGTGCTTTCAGAACCGGCGCAGGAAGACGACTGGCACGGCCGAACCGGCCTCGTCCATGAAGCCATCCTCGCCGACTTTCCCGAGCTCAAGGGGCACGAAATCTATGCCTGCGGTTCGGTAAAGATGGTCGAATCCATCTTTCCTTTCCTCAAGAAGCAGGGTGCGGAGGATGGAGCGTGTTTCTCCGACGCGTTCTCGGTATCGGC
>NZ_FLQY01000383.1 GCF_900089945.1 Candidatus Propionivibrio aalborgensis
GCAGCATCGACATCGGGCACATTGTTGCCTCATTCGAAGCTCTTCGCGGGATGGCCGATGCCGTGTTGGTCGAGGGCGTCGGCGGCTTTTGCGTACCGCTCGGGCCGCACAGCGACACCGCACCATTGCTCGGCGTCATCCCGTCGCATTGCACACCCGAACAGGCGGCTAAACTGATCAGCTTGCCCGAGTGAATCCGGGTCAGGCCAGAAAAACGTGATGAGGCGACTTGGTTCATGCCGCTTGAATCCGAATCGGATCGAATGGCGAAGTGGGTGAATTCCACACTCGCCACACTCGCCGCGAATGGACAGCGAACTTGGAAAGCGGCCATAATGCACCGATAGTTACGCCAGCCATCCCATGAAATTTCTGTTTGATCTCTTCCCTGTCATCCTCTTTTTCATCGCCTTCAAGTATGGCGACATCTTTGTCGCGACCGGGGTGGCAATCGCCGCCACATTCGTGCAGATCGGCTGGGTCTGGTTCAGGCATCGAAAAGTCGACAACATGCTCTGGGTCAGCCTCGGCATCATCACGGTGTTTGGTGGAATGACACTGATTTTTCACGATGAAACCTTCATCAAATGGAAACCGACGGTCCTCTACTGGGCGTTTGCATTGACGCTGATTGTCAGCGCGCTTGTTTTCAGAAAGAACCTGATTCGTACGCTGCTCACTGAACAGATGAAACTCCCCGACGCCGTCTGGGATCAGGTCAACTGGTCGTGGGCAGGCTTTTTCATATTTATGGGATTCGCCAATCTCGCGGTCGCATTCGCCTTCAATTTTTCGACTGACGACTGGGTCAACTTCAAGCTTTTCGGCGGTGTCGGGCTGATGCTCGTTTTCGTCATCGCCCAGGGACTGGTTTTGTCAAAATACATTGAGGAGGAAAAATAATGCTCTATGCCATTGTCGGTGAAGACCGGCCGGATTCACTCACTGCCCGACTTCAGGCCCGGCCGGCGCATGTTGAGCGCCTGAAAGTGCTGCAAGAACAGGGCCGGCTGATTCTGGCGGGCCCATTTCCTGCCATTGACTCGCCGGACCCCGGCCCGGCAGGTTTTTCCGGGAGTCTGATTGTTGCTGAGTTCACCTCGCTGGCTGCCGCCCAGACCTGGGCCGATGCCGATCCCTATATGGCCAGCGGTGTATACGTCCGGGTAACGGTCAAACCCTTCAACAAGGCACTGCCCGCGTGAGCGAAACCAATCCGGATAGAGCTTCTGACGGTTTTGAATCCGTTCTGCGCGAACGTCTGGCCGGATTAAAGCCGCTTCGCCTGGAACTGATCGATGATTCGGCGAAGCATGCCGGGCATCAGGGCGCCAAAGGTGGCGGTGGGCACTACCGACTGCTCATTGTCTCGGACGCGTTCTCCGGAAAACCGACCCTGAGCCGGCATCGGCTCGTATATGACGCCCTGGGCGAACTGATGCGTAGTAAAATTCATGCGCTGAGCATCCAGTCCATTGCTCCGGAAGAGGCACAATAAGATCACCCCGTTTACTCTTATAAGAAGAAACCCTATCCTACCCGATTCAAATCTGACAGAAGGAATACGACACATGTTGAATCTCTCGAAACTTGCGGCTGCCCTGCTGTTTGGCGCAATGATATCGGCATCGGCGGTAGCCGCCGGCAAAGCCTTTGTCACGGTCAACGGAGTTGCCGTTTCACAGACTCTGGCCGATGCGCTGATGGCCGAACAGAAAGCAAAGGGCGCTCCCGACTCGCCGGAACTGAAGAATGCGGTGCGTGAAGAACTGATCCGACGCGAGCTGGTTGCCCAAGAGGCGAAGAAGGCTGGTCTCGAGAAGAAACCGGACATCGCCGTACAGGCCGACGCCGCGCGTCAGGGTGTTTTCATTCGTGCCTATATCATCGAATACGTGAAGAAAAACCCGATCAGTGACGCAGAGTTGAAGGCGGAATACGAGGCGATCAAGGCCAAGCTCGGCAACACCGAGTACAAGGCTCGCCACATCCTGGTCAAGAACGAAGAGGACGCCAAAGTCATCATTGTCAATCTCAAGAAGGGCGCCAAGTTCGAAGAACTTGCCAAGCAGTCGATTGACCCCGGCTCCAAAGACAATGGCGGCGATCTGGGCTGGGCCAGTGCCGGCAACTTCGTCAAGCCGTTCAGCGATGCACTTACCAGTCTGAGCAAGGGCAAATACACCGAAGCCCCGGTCAAGTCGGAGTTTGGCTACCATGTCATCCTGCTTGAAGACAGCCGCCCCTTGAATGTACCGCCTTTTGACGAAATCAAGCCGCGCCTGGCCCAGCAAGCGCAGGCACAACAGATCAACAAGATGGTCGACGGCCTGCGTTCAAAGGCCAAGATCGAGTAACCCTCAGGGTCGAAAACTGAACGCCGGTGAGGCCGCAAGCCTCCCGGCGTTTTTTTGCGCCTCCGCAAAGTCGCTCCTTCGCCTGGAAATTGACTTGGCATCAAATCAACTTGGGGTGACAATGAGCCAGCGCTATTCCTTGACCATTCGATGATCAAACCTCGAACATTTCTCAACCGCAGGCAGCCATGCAACTGATCGTCCTCCGACTTGTTCTTAGCTGCCTTCTGATGTTTACAGGCAGCGTGCACGCCGACGATGAGGCGGATGATTTTTTCGCCCGCGACTCCACGGCTGCCGCTGCGTTGGAAAAGCAGATTGCGATGGCGCCGCCTGACGACAATTCCCCGCAGGAGTTGTGCGTATTCCTGCACAAGCGCGGTGATGCCTATCGACGGTTGGGCCGCTACCAACAATCGCTGACCGATCTGAGGCTGGCATTGGACATGAAGCAAGCGGCTTCGCCGGAACTGTGGTGCGACCGATGGAGACTGCAGGGTGATATTCATGGCTCAATATATTCTTCCGGAGACTGGCTGCAACTCGCTGATTACGCACTGACCGTCAGCGACGAATACAAGAACAGCAACAAATGGCACTACTTTTCGAGTCTGCTATGGAATGTCGATGCGCAATTGAACCTGGCCAGACTGCGCCAGGCAGAAGAATCCTTTCAGCGTGCCGGGCAATTGATCCCGGCCTTGCGTCAAAGCCGGGCGTGGGCCACCTACGGCGCCAACCAGATGGGCCGCTACAGCTCTTATGCGGCAAAGATGCAGGCCCTACGCGGCAACCTAGTGGAATCCGAAAGGTTCCGCAGGCAGGCGCTGGACTACGCCCAGCAATTCCTCGACGCGACTTCGGCCAATCGTCCGGCCGATCACCTCGACAACCGCTTGGCGGCTAACGCGTTGATCCAACGCAAGCGCCAACTCGCCGGCATACTCTCCGCACAAGGCAAAACCGGTGAAGCCGAGATACTTGCGCGTCAGGCGCTTCAGCAAACCCTCGCGCGATCAGGCAGGAATACGCTGGCGGTGTCGGCTTCGTACCGCATGCTCGGGCACGTCAAACTGCAGCAGGGTCAGATTGACGAAGCGTTGCGTCTGCAGGAACGGGCGCTCGATACGCTCTTGCATTCAGACACGCGCTCCTATTCCACGGCGTTATCCGACCAGCGCGCTCAAATCGGCTTCCTGCTCGGTGTCCAGGGCCGCTGGGCGGAGGCGTTGACGGTCTATGAAGAACGCGACCAGGGGTTGAGAAGCAACGCCGCGCAGTTTGCCAGTTCGGGATCCAACAACATCACCTGGGCAATGGCCCTGCTCAAGCGCCAGCGCGCTCCAGAGGCCGAGAAGATGCTACGTGCGATCATCAACTGGAATCTCCGGAAACCCTTCGTCGACCCGCTCTATCTGGCCTACCTGCACGGCTATCTTGGCGTGGTTCTGGTCGATGCTGGCAAGAACGATGACGCCCTGGCCGAGTTCCGCGAAGCGTTTCCGGTTTTGATTCGCCAGGCCGACAGCGACAATAGCTCGGAGAATGGCGGCTTCGTGCGCCCCTACCGGTTGCGGCTGATTGCCGATGGCTATCTGGAACTGCTGTCCCGGATGTCCGCCGCGAGAACGGAGCAGACCGGTTTCGATCCGGCTGCCGAAGCGTTTCAGGTTGCCGAAGTAGCACGTGGATCGAGCGTTCAACTGGCGATTGCCAGCAGTGCCGCCCGTGCGTCGCTGCCCGATGCGGCGCTGGCCGATCTGGCGCGACGCGAGCAGGACACGGCCAATCAGATCAGTGCATTGAATAATCTGCTGATTCGCCTCGCATCCGAGTCCGAGTCGAATCGCCTCGACAAGACCATTGCCGACATCCGTAAAGACGTGAGCCAGCTGGACGCTCAGCGGACTCAATTGCGCAAGGAACTGGCCGAACGGTTTCCAGCCTATGCCGAGTTGGTTTTGCCGAAACCGCCAACGCCAGCGAGTGTCCAGA
Source organism: Candidatus Propionivibrio aalborgensis (assembly GCF_900089945.1). Lineage (GTDB taxonomy): Bacteria > Pseudomonadota > Gammaproteobacteria > Burkholderiales > Rhodocyclaceae > Propionivibrio > Propionivibrio aalborgensis. The sequence goes on from NZ_FLQY01000383.1 coordinate 4,353, forward strand.
AGGTGCTGCACCCCAACGAAGCCGCCGTCGCCTTCTACGTCGCCGAAAAACAAACTTACGTCTGGACAATCACCCCAACGCGCACAGCATTCCGCGCAGTTCCCATGACGCGTCAGCAGGTCGATCAACACATAGCCGCTTTGCGCCGCGCGTTCGACCTGACCGGTGCTGCCCTGATTCCGTTCGACGGGGCCGCGGCCAGCAGCCTCTACGCCGCGCTGCTGGCCCCGGACGACGCCTTGTGGTCCGATGTCCGGATACTGAACGTGGTTCCGCACGGCTCGCTCGGGCAGCTCCCGTTCGCGGTTCTTCTGACGTCGGGAACTGCCGATGCAAACGCCAGCAATCTGGCCGATCGACCCTGGCTGACGAAGAAGGTGGCGCTGGCACAGCAGCCTTCGGCAGGAACGCTGATCGCACTGCGCGGCCAGGGGCGTATCGCGGCACAACGCCAAGCCTTCGTCGGATTCGGCGACCCGCTATTCCACACACAAACGGGCAGGCATGCCACCGGAACCCGTTCGGTGCGCAATCTCTCGGTCTTACCGTCGCGCACCCCGGAAGCGCTCCCCGATACTGATGGTTCGGCACTCCTTCGCGGCTTTGCTCAACTGCCCCTGCTGCCCGACACGGCCGAAGAACTGAACGATATCGGCAAGACCCTGGGTGCCAACCCGAAGTCTGATATTTTTCTTGGCAAGAAGGCGACCGAACAAAACGTCAAGAGCAGTGATCTCGCGGCGTATCGCGTCGTCGCATTCGCGACCCACGGCCTGATTCCTGGCGAACTGCGCGGACTCGATCAGCCCAGTCTGGCGATGGCCAACCCGGCGCTAACCGATGACAAGAACAACGACGGCTTCCTGACCATGAGCGAGGTGCTCGGCATCAAGCTTGATGCCGACTGGGTCGTTCTCTCGGCGTGCAACACGGCCAGCGGCGACGGCAAAAATGAGGAAGCGGTATCCGGCCTCGGGCGGGCCTTTTTCTTCGCGGGTTCGCGCCGCCTGCTGGTCTCCTACTGGCCGGTCGAAACGGTTTCGGCGCGATTGCTGACTACCGAACTGTTCAAGCGCCTCAGCGGAAAACCGGACGAATCAAAGGCTGAAGCGCTACGCCATTCGATGCTGCAACTGATGGCAATGTCCAAAGAGTATGGTCATCCGGCCTTCTGGGCGCCGTTCGGCTTGATCGGAGAGGCCGGGAAGTAGGAAGCTGAGCAACACGCTTCGTCAGACGTGTCTGTCGGTCAGCGGGTACGCTTCGGGCGAGCCAGATCGTCGCGGCCGCCAGCATAGCGCTCCAGGGCACTCTTGACTTCATGCGGCAGCATGAACCAGGTCATCAGGCTGGACCCGGCACAGATTAGCCAGAACATCAGAAAGCCGATCGAGTAGGTCGCCATCGCCGGCAGTTCAACCGGCTGGCCGAGCAAATAGAGTTGCTGCGGATCGATTGCCGTAAAGAAAACGATCTCTGCAATTCCGGCCGCGATAAATGCCGGCCAGAGTACCCAGATAATGTGTTTCATTGCGCGCCCCAAAAAATAAAGCCACCAAAATGTTACAACGTTCTTCGAGTTGCCGACAGCAAAAAGGTTCTCCCTGCCTTGTCAGCCTGTCTATTCGCTTACCGGCTGTTTTTCCAGCGCGCTTTCGGTGTGCATTGCCGGGATGAGTGCCGGTGTCCGCCACATCACCAGACTCAGTCCCGACGCGCCGATGATCAGCATGCCCATGATCGCCGGCATGTCGGGCAACTGGCCAAAAACAGCATAGCCGAGCAGCATGGCCCAGATCAACTGGACGTAGAGCAGCGGCGAAAGCGTCGAGGCGGGTGCCTCGCGGAAGGCACGGATCAGCAGAAAATGGCCGATGCCGCCGTAGAACCCGAGCGAGGAAATGAGCAGGATATGCCACAGGCCCGGCAGTTCACCTCCCCAGTATTCCGGCATGAACAACGACATCGAAAGCGTGCCGACCAGCGCCGTATGGAAGAGCAGCCGCATCGGAGGTTCGCTAGCCAACAGTTTGCGGGTGAGAATCTGGTAGAGGGCGTAGCAAAGCGCGCCGCCGAGCGCGTAGATGACACCGATGCCGACCATTGCGCCGCCCGGCCGGGCGATCAGCAGCACGCCGCAAAATCCCGCCAACGTTGCCAGCCAGCCTTTCAACTGCATCTTCTCGCCGAGCATCGGGCCTGCCAGCAACGCAACGAGCAGCGGCGTGACGAATACAATCGCGGTCGTTTCGGCCAGCGGCAAGGTGCGAAACGCAAGCTGCACAAGCAGAGTCACACCAACCAGCATGAGCGCGCGAAAAGTCATCAACAGTGGGCGTCGCGTGACTACTATCTCGCGTCCCATGCCGGGTGCAATGGTTATCAGCATGACGACCAGATGAACGAAATACCGCGCCCAGACGAGCAGTGGTACGGCAAAAAAAGCGGTCAGGTACTTCGCTGTGGCATCGAGTGCGGCGAAAAGAAAGATGGCCGTGAGAAACAGGAAGACGCCGTGTGCGGCGTGATGTTGCCTAAGCTGCACCAGAGATCCATGCGTTGAGACAGCCACGCGCGCTGTCGATCAATTCGCCGGCGGTTAGACCGACCGGGCCGGAGCCCTGGGCGACAAGACAGTCGGCGGCGCAACCGTGCAGATGCACGGCAGCCAACAGTGCTTCCAATGCTGGCCAGCCCTGGGCGAGCAAGGCGGTGATCATGCCGGTGAGCACGTCGCCGCTGCCCGCTGTAGCCAGTCCCGGATTGCCGCTGGTGTTGATGAACCATGCGTCTTCAGGCGAGGCCACGACAGTGCCGCAGCCCTTGAGCGCTACCAGTGCGTTGAATCGAGTGGACAGTTCGAGCGCGGCGCCGATGCGGTCGGCCTGAACGACGGCCACGTCGCAGTCGAGCAAGCGCGCCGCTTCGGCCGGGTGCGGCGTAAGCACGGTCGGCGCGACAGACGGGTTGCGCGTAGCCAGCGCCACGTGCAGCTCGCCCTCCGCAGCAACGAGGTTGAGCGCATCGGCGTCGAGCACTAGCGGCAGATCCAGTGCGCAAGCCTTTTCGAGCAACACGCGCGCCTCGTGGCTGGTACCCATGCCCGGCCCGCAGGCCAGCGCCGTGAGCCCGCTGCCAATCAATTTCTCAGGCGTGCGCAGCATCAGTTCGAGCTGCTGCGCATCAAGCGCCGGCGCATGCTTGTCGATCAGGCCGACATAGACCCGGCCACTGCCCAGGCGTAGCGCCGCGCGGGCAGCGAGCAACGCGGCACCGACCATTGTCGGTGCCCCGCCGAGAATGCCGGCGTCGCCATGGCTGCCCTTGTGACAGTTATGCGGGCGCGCTTTCAACTGCGCCGAAAACAATTCGCGGCCTACGCTGCGCCCTGCTGCCGGCATGATGCTCTGCGCATCGAGGTCGAGTGGAGCGACCGACACTTCTCCGCAATGATCGGGGCCGTCGCCGGTGAACAGTCCGGGCTTGCCGCCAATGAAGGTAATCGTGTGACTGGCAAGGATTGTTGCGCCGCTTAGCTTCCCGGTGTCGGCGTCGAGGCCGCTCGGGCAGTCAAGCGCCAGCAGCGGGCAACCGTCACGGATAGCCAGCGCGTTAACGTTGTGGATGAGACCGGCATAAGGCTCGACGATTTCGCGTTTGAGGCCGATACCGAACAGACCGTCGACGATGAGCGACCAGCGCGGGCCTTCGAAGATCGCCGGCAATGCAGAATGAGTAATCCCGCCCGCTTCGACAAAGCGCTGGTGGGCAGCCGCTGCGTCCGGCGGCAGACCCTTTGCGTTGCCGAGAAAGACCGTGTATGGGTCGAAAAAGCGCTCACGCAACAGACGCGCTACTTCAAAAGCATCGCCACCGTTATTGCCGGGACCCGCGAGGACAAGGATCGCCGCGCCGCGATCACCACCAATCATCATGGCGAGCTTGGCTGCCGCGTAACCTGCCCTTTGCATCAACGGCTGGTCTGCCGCTGCGGCTTCGATGCGGCGAAGATCAGCAGCGCGGTAGAGCGGTAGTGAAGTCATGGTCGACGCCCCTCGTTACATCAGGATGATAGGGCCAGATCACGGGTTCCTCGGCAATCCGTGATCCGGGCGATGCAGGAACGGGACCAGCGCTCGCAAAATATCTCAGGGCACGCCGCGGTCACTCAATTGAGATCGGCATCCTTGAAGAATTTTGTGCCCGACACGGTGAGTGTGGCGGAGAGCCCGGTCTCCGTCAGTTGGTAGAGAAAAACGCCTGGCGCGACCGAAGCGGCACCGGAAAACATACCGCCCTGACCATCGGCCATAGCGGAAAGATTGGCTTGTCCACCGAATTCCCAGCCCTGGTCGACGAAATTACGCAGTGCCTGTTCTTGGGTAAAAACAAAAACAAGGCGATTCTTGTTCACACCGAATCCCAGCCCCCCTTGCACCTGAACCATCTTCATGAAGGTCTGGCGACCGGTTTCCCGGTTGACAACCATCCCTTTACCCGTCGTGCCGCCGGCAAAAAAGAGCTTGATGCCGAAGGTACTGAACACGGCATAACCCGCCGAATGCTCGATGGCGCGTCGCGCGCTCGGCGCGATTTCGTACAAGGAAGCAAGCGCATCCTCTTTCATTTCACGAACCTGATGGCGGGCCTGGATAATCTTTCCTTCGTTTGGAGCACCTTCGGGCAGAACATTTTCAGCATCCTTCAACGGATCCCAGGACCACTCGGCAGCGGCCGCAGGCAAAGCCGTGCAAAGGAGTCCGGCAAGCAGTCCGCTCAACAGCAGACGCGACGCGCATTTCGGGTTGGCTTTCATTTCTTGGCTCTCAAAAAAGTAGTGCATCTAAAAAAACAACTTCAGCCATTCTAAACTCGATCTATCGCCAAATTCCGCTTCTGTCGGCTATCGCTGCAGAATCCGGCCAAGTAATCAACACAGCATGCACGGCTTGTCGGTCTCAACTACTTTGGTTCCTTCTGCGGGCAGTTTGCGTCGTAGGTCACCTGCATCTGGCGCAGTTTGAGTATGCCGTAGAAAACGACGATTACCATGGAAATGACCAATATCGAAACCAGAGCTTTTTCCAGGGTGAAGTTCCCGTTGCGGTTTGCGACTGTGCTCATGACGATAAAACCGAGAATGCCGATATTGATAATCCAGTTGGCCTGCTTTGACACAACATAGTGCAGGGTGCCGAAGCCGGCAAGCTGATAAAGCATGAACGGCAGAATCGCCATTGCCGGAAGCAACTCAGAGGCGCCCAGTGAAACGTCGACTGCGCCGGGGGCAAGCGTATGTAGCAACTTGCTGTTCGCCAATTCATGGAACAAGGAAGGTATGGCACACAGGATCGGCACCACGGCGAGCAACTCGATGACCAGCGAGCCGCTCCAGGTACCGATTCTTGATGAATGGTCAGCGCCTGCAGCCGATGAATACGTACCGACGAAAAGTCCACCGACTATCGCCGAAACACTGGCAAGCATCAGCAGCTCCACCGAGACGCCGAAGCCCGTCGGGTCACCCGACTTGATCAGCAGTAGCGCCAGGAAGCCCGGCGTGTAGAACATCACACGCACCAGCTTCGCCCAGACGCGCACGTCGCGCTCCGGAGGCATGATGGGGAGTGGTCGCCCATCGGTTCCGATCGTTTGCCGGTCTTTCGACATTTCTAGAATCCTTTCTGTGATTGCGATTTGTGAGTGACGAGAACATTAACACGCCGTATCAGTACTGGAAAAGAGCAGCAAGAGATGAACCGCTTTGCATAGCTGCTGCGGGGTCATCTCCACAACATGACCCGTCTCTACGACTTGGAGAAGCCGATAGGAATCTTGCCTGGTGCCGCCTCAATTGTGCTGAACACACGTTCGATCAACCGTAGCCACCACGCACCTTGCCGCGAAACACCCAGTACACGCCGATGGTATAGATGGCGACCACCGGCAGCACCACGATGCCGCCATAGAACAGGAAGCGCAGCGAGACATCCGGCGCGGCGGCGTTGCCCACGGTGATGGCGTAAGGCACCATGTACGGCCAGAACATCACCCCCAGGGTCAGAAACGCGGCCACGAAGAACAGCGCCGTGCATGCAAACGGCAAGGCATCGCGCCGTGCGCGCACCCCCCATGCAGCCGCCAGCAACGCTGCCACGCCGAACGCAGGAAAGACCCAGCCCCAGGTGCGATCGGCCAGGTGGCCCTGTGCCACCGCGCCGGCATCGACATTCAGCACGGTGGCGAAGGCCGCGGCGATAATCGTGAAGACGATGGCCACCAGCCAGCCGATGCGCGCATAGGCCCAGTCGCGCAGCGCGCCGTCGCTCTTGAGGACGATCCAGCCGGCGCCGAGCAGCGCATAGCCAAACACCAGGCCGATGCCGGTGAGCACTGCAAACGGATGCAGCCAGTCGAACGAACCGCCGACGTATTGGCCGTCGGCAACGCGGATGCCACGCATCATCGCGCCCACCGCCGCGCCCTGCACGAAGGCGACGACGATCGAGCCGATGAAAAATCCCCAGTCCCACAGCCAGCGCAAGCGCTGGCTTCGGTAGCGGAACTCGAATGCGACGCCGCGGAAGATCAGACCGAACAGCAGCAGCAACACCGGGATGTAGAATGCGCCCAGGAAGGCCGCATAGACTGTCGGAAAGGTGGCGAAAAGCCCGGCGCCGACGATCACCAGCCAGGTCTCGTTGCCGTCCCAGAACGGAGCGATGGTATTCATCATCGATGCGCGCTTGGCCTCGTCGGCGGTGGTGCCGAAGAGAATGCCCACGCCCAGATCGAAGCCGTCGAGGATCACATAGACCATGATCGCCAAGGCGATCACACAGGCCCAGAACAGCGCCAGGTCGCTGGGTTGAAGATCGCTCATGGCTCCTGCCCCCCGGTGCGGCCAGTGGCGGTGTCGGGATGCCCGGCAAAGGCCAGCGGCCGATTGCCGGTGGCGCTGCCAGCAGGCAAGGAATTCGCGTCCGCACTCGGGCCGTCACGCAGCAGGCAGTAGATGTAGTACAGCCCGAAGCTGTACACCACGGCATAGACCAGCACATACCCGGCCAGCGAAAACGCCACGTCACCGGTCGTCAGCGACGGTGTGACCGCGTCCTTGGTACGCAACAAGCCATAGACGACCCAGGGCTGACGGCCGACTTCTGCGGTGTACCAGCCGGTGAGCACCGCGATGAACCCGGTCGGAAAAGACAGGTAGGTGCACCACAGGAACCAGCGCTTCGTTTCGAGCGTGCCGCGCCAACGCAGAAGGTTGCCGAACCATGACACGGCGAGCATCACCAGACCCATGCCGACCATGATGCGAAAACCAAAGAACGGGATCAGCACCGGCGGTCGATCTTCCTTGGGGAAGGATTCGAGCCCGACCTCGGCCGAGGTCCAGTTGCCCGATGCGATCATGCTGCCGAGTTTGGGCACGGTGATCGCGAACAGGTTGCGCTCGTTCGCCTCGTCGGGCCAGGCGATCAGCACCTCGCTGGCCGGCTGCTCGTTCTTCCAGCGCGCTTCGATGGCGGCGAACTTGGCCGGTTGGTGCTTCAGAACATAGAGACCCGTCAGGTGGCCGACGTACAACTGCACCGGAATCAGCAGCGCCACCAGCGCCAGTCCCCAATGCAGCATCACCCGGCCTTCGTCGCGGTGCACATTGCGCAGTGTGTACCAGGCGCCGGTGGCGGCGACGCACATGGCGCTGGTCAGGAAGGCCGCCAGCAACATGTGCGGCCAGCGCACCATCTGCACCGGGCCAAGCACAATCTGCATCCAGTCGGCAGGCACGATCTTGCCGTCGATGATTTCGTGACCCAGCGGCACCTGCATCCAGCTATTGTTGGCCAGGATCCAGAATGACGAGAACATGGTGCCCAGTGAAACCATGCAGCAAGCGACGAAGTAGGAACGCGGCGACACGCGCTCGCGCCCGAGCAGCATCACGCCGAAGAAGGTGGCTTCGAGCAGAAAGGCCGTGAAGCCTTCGTAACCGAGCAATGGCCCCTGGATCGCGCCGGTCTTCGCCGCCAGCACGCTCCAGTTGGTACCGAACTGGAAGGCCATGACGATGCCGGAGACCACACCCATGCCGAAGGACACCGCGAAGACCTTGAGCCAGAAGTCGAAGACGCGCCGGTACAGGGCGTTGCCGGTAAACAACCGTGCACCTTCGATGGTCGCCAGCCACGCCGCCAGGCCGATGGTGAAAGCCGGAAAGATAATGTGGAAGCTGATGACGAACGCGAACTGGATTCGCGACAGGATGACGGGGTCAAGTTGCATTGCCGATTCCTCTTTACCGGTCGAGGAGCATGATCCGGGATTCGGGCCAGTCGTTTGCGCACTTCACTATACTGGTCTTGTGCCGTCTTCTCTGTCTTTTTGGAGATTTCCCTGCGCACAGAACGCCGATTCCGTTTGATTGACGGTCTGAATCACCCTGGAGCGTTGGCCCTGAGCGAAACAGACGGAGTCCGTCGAGTAAGCCGACCGAACTCTTGCGCACTGGGGAATCCCGGGGGGCAACATCTCGGGCGCTACCGCCACTGGCCCTCGCTGCCGCCAGGGCCACCGGCAGCATCGTCACGCGATCCTTCGCGCCCTTGCCGTCACGAATCAAAATCTCGTTGCGGCCAAAATCCACATCCTTCACCCGCAGGCGCACGCCCTCCATCAGCCGCATGCCCGTGCCGTAAAGCAGGCGCGCCATCAGCCCATGAGTTCCGACCATCCGATCCAGCACCGCGCGCACCTCGGCAGGCGTGGGTACCACCGGCAAACGCTGCGAAGGCTTGGCGCGCGTCACGTTGTTGAGCCACGGCAGGGCGATCTCCAGCACTTCACGATAAAGAAATAGCAGCGCCGACAGCGCCTGGTTCTGCGTGGAGGCCGATACCCGCCCGTTCACGGCCAGATTGCTCAAAAACGCCTCGACCTCGCCAGCGCCCATGTCAAGCGGATGTCGCTTGCCGTGGAAGAGAATGAAGCGCTTTACCCAAAAAACATATTGCGTTTCGGTGCGAATGCTGTAGTGTTTCACTCGAATGCGTGCCCGGACTTGATCGAGGAATTTGGGCGCGGCATTGGCAACAGGCGTCTCGGAAGGTGCCAGATCTGGAAGTCCAGTCGATGAATGATTTATTTACAATAGCTTGGAGTCACAATCTTCGGGGTAGACACAGAATGTGGCCAGAATATACACCGATTTGTGTGTTCACTTTACGTTAGGGGCGATTCACCGATCATGCAGCCTTACCGCAGCAAGGAGTGGGCGAAGTTCCGGAGCGAGGTAATTCGTCTCGACGGAAATGAATGCACCGTCTGCGGCCGAGCTACGTCTGATGGGGTTGTCCTTCAGGTCCACCACAAGCAATACTTCCCCGGCCGCCCGCCCTGGGATTACCCGTATGACGCCTGCGAAACCATTTGCCGCGGGTGCCATGCAGCCGCCCACGGTCTTATCCCGCCTAAGTTTGGCTGGGAGCACGCGGGCTGGGATGATCTTGGCGACCTCACCGGAACTTGTGAATGCTGTGGTACTTCAATTCGTTATACCTTTCTCGTCCAGCATCCCGACTGGCGCCCAATGGAAGTTGGCGAAATCTGCTGTGACCATTTAACGTCGTCACAGTTGGCAAGCAACCTCATGGAGTCAAAGCGCAGGTATGCTGGCCGCCTGAAGCGATTTGTGTCGTCGTCTCGCTGGTGCGTACTTCCGGGCGACATTCATCGTATCACGCAAAAACGACTAACCGTCGAGATTGTCCCTGTCGGGACTGCCTTTAAGCTTCGCGTCAACACTCGAATGGGGAAGAAGGTATTCCCAAGCGCCCTAGATGCCAAAGCAAATGTATTCGAACTTATCGAGCAAGGTACTCTGCATGCATACATTAGCAAGCAAGTGTCACATCGCCCCTAACGATTAAGGTTAGATCGTGATCGCGAAGCGAGCCACGATCTGAACCGGTTGTTGGAC
>NZ_FLQY01000384.1 GCF_900089945.1 Candidatus Propionivibrio aalborgensis
ACCTTACGTGTTGCGCAACGACAGTCAAGGCATTGCGACGCTGACGCTCAACCGCCCGAATCAATTCAACTCGCTATCGACGGCCATGATTGCCGCGCTGCAAACCGAGCTGGACGCAATCGCCGTTGATTCGGCGACGCGCGTCGTGGTGATTGCAGGTGCCGGCAAGGCGTTCTGTGCCGGGCATGATCTCAAGGAGATGCGTGCCAATCCCGACAAGGCTTTCATGCAGACCCTTTTCAGGCAATGCGGAAAAATGATGATGACGATCACCGAAATGCCGCAACCGGTGATCGCCCGCGTCCACGGCATCGCCACGGCAGCGGGTTGCCAGCTCGTTTCGATGTGCGATCTGGCAGTGGCCGCCGATGTTGCGCGCTTCGCCACGTCGGGAATCAATGTTGGCCTGTTCTGTTCGACGCCGGGGGTTGGCCTGTCGCGCAATCTCGGCCGCAAGCTGGCGCTGGAAATGCTGCTGACCGGCGACTTCATCGACGCGCCGACTGCGCTGCAACAAGGGTTGATCAACCGTGTCGTGCCCGTCGACGCGCTCGACGCTGAAGTCGACAAGTTCGCGCAATCGATAATCGCCAAATCTTCGCTGGCCATCGGCATGGGCAAGCAGATGTTCTACAAGCAGCTCGAAATGGGACTCGATGCGGCCTACCAGTACGCGTCCGAGGTGATGGCCTGCAATATGATGAGCGAAGATGCCGCCGAGGGGATCGACGCTTTTGTCGGCAAGCGCAAAGCGCAGTGGAAAGGCCGGTAGCGATCCTCAATCGTTGATTGATTTGCGCTTGTGCAAGGCACAATGTTGACGGGATGCCGATCAAGCTGTCTCAGTTCGGCCATGAACAGCCACTCGATGCTTCTGGAAAGCAGCCATCCAAACGACTGCTGTATCTCGGAACCTGCCGGAAGAGTAATTCACGCGACTCGGCCATTGCCCTCGTTGATGTTTGGCCCGCGTTCGGTCAACTACGTGACGCTAACCTGCCGCCGAGCCCCACATCCCCCCGTACAGTAGGTCTTCAGTTCGGGCAGTACGTACTCCCGGCCTTCAAGCGCGATTCACACCCTCCAATCAGCGGTCGTTTGAATGGTGCTTACCGGCCCTACGCGGTTGGCATCTTGACCGCGCACGCCACCCAACCGCCCTGGGTCTCCGAATTCAACAGCGACCTGGCGCCCGGATGCCGTTCCCGGCAGCGCTCACGATCATCCCCGAAGGCAACACCCATTTCAGTTGGATGCACGCATCGACACTCCTCGCCTCACTCTACGTAGCCGATGGCATGCTTGTCCGGTTTTCGCCCAAGCTCACCAGCCAGCCCAAACGTCCTGACAGATCGATTACATATTCCAAACAGCTTGCTTACAAATCACGACGACTTGCAACGCTAATGACATAAAAGCTGCACATTTCTTGACATTCCAGTGACGTAGATTCATGCTCCGCGCGTTCCACAAAAACGACAAGAAAATGAACCTTCGCGGAGAAGTCAGACAGGCGGATATGCTGTGGCTGCTGGGCAGCCTGTGCGGCCTGTTTCGTATTCCCTTCGACGCTGCGCTGCTGGCCCGGGACTACCCGCCGCCGCATACGCTTGCCACCCTGCACGACGCCGCGCGTGCGCTCGGGATCAGGACCGGCCACCGCCCGCTGCTCTACGCGGACTGGCAGAAGCTCCCCCTGCCGGCCATCGCCTTTCTGCCGCCGCCCGATTCAACCGCCGCCGCGGCCGGAGACGCGCCCCGCCCGGACCCTGGCCCGACGCCGAACGCCGATCCCAACACCAATCCCGCTCCCGCCTTCGATCCCCTGCTCATCGTCAAGGCCTCGGCCGATCAGCTCCTCTACTTCCGCCCCGGATCGCAGACGCCGGAGACGCTGCCGATTGCCGATGCCGCCCGCCAGCTCGCTCCCGAACTCCTCCTCGTCGCCCGCGAAGCGACGGTGGGGACGGATGAACACGCCGACATCGCCGGCTTCACCCCCGAGAAGAAAGCCTTTGGTTTCCGCTGGTTCATCCCCGAACTCAAGAAGCACAAATCCCTGTGGCGCGACGTCCTGCTCGCCTCCTTCGCCATCCAGCTCGTCGGCCTGACCACGCCTGTATTCACCCAGGTGATCATCGACAAGGTCGTCGTGCATCAAAGCAACAGCACCCTCGTTGTCCTCGGTGTCGCGCTGGTCATGTTCATGCTGTTTACCAGCGGCATGAGCTGGCTGCGCCAGTACCTGGTGCTGCACACCGGCAACCGCATCGACGCCGTGCTCGGCAGCCAGGTCTTCCGCCACCTCCTGCGCCTGCCGCTGCCGTACTTCGAACAGCGCCCGACCGGCACCCTGGTCGCCCGCCTGCACGGCGTCGAGACGATCCGCGAATTCGTCTCCAGCGCCGCCGTCACCCTGGTGCTGGACTTCCCCTTTCTGCTCGTCTTCCTCGCCGTGATGTTCGCCTACAGCTGGCAGCTGTCGCTGATTGCCGTTGGCCTGCTCGGGCTGATCGCCCTCATCAGCCTGCTCGTCGCCCCGATCTTTCGCGACAAACTCAACCGCCAGTTCATGCTCGGTGCGCGCAACCAGTCCTTCCTCACCGAATACGTCTGCGGCATGGCCACCGTCAAATCGCTGCAGATGGAGCCCGACATCGACAAGCAATACGGCGACCTGCTCGCCCAGTACCTGGCCGCCGGCTTTGGCACCAAGCAGATCGGCAACACCTACAACGTCATCGCCAACGGACTGGAACAGGTGATGACGCTCTCCATCCTGATCGTCGGTGCGCTACTGGTGATGAGGAACGAAGGCTTCACCGTCGGCATGCTGGTGGCCTTCCAGATGTTCGCCAGCCGCATGAGCCAGCCCATGCTAAGGCTGGTCGGCCTGTGGCAGGAGTTCCAGCAGGCCAGCATCGCCGTCAAACGCCTGGGCGATATCATGGACATGCCGCAGGAACCGCATGCGCTGATCCCCCAGCGTGAAGCCGCTGGCAAGGCGTACCTGACGATCCACAACCTCGCTTTCCGATACGGCGAGCAGTTGCCCTGGCTATACCGGAATCTCGACCTGGCGTTCAAGCCCGGCCACCTCTCGGTGATCATGGGCCCCTCGGGTTGCGGCAAGAGCACGCTGGCCAAGCTGATGCTCGGTTTCTACCAGCCGCAGGAAGGGCAGATCGCCCTCGACGGCCGGGACATCCGCAACCTCGCCGCCAACGAACTGAGAAGCGTCTTCGGTGTCGTGCCGCAGGATACAGTGCTGTTCTCCGGAACGCTCTACCAGAACCTGGTGATGGCCCACCCGCAAGCGACCTTCGACGACGTCATCGCCGCCTGCAAGGCCGCCGAAATCCACGAGGTGATCGAGAAGCTGCCCGAAGGCTACCAGACCGAGATCGGCGAACGCGGCACCGGGCTCTCGGGCGGGCAGAAGCAGCGCATCGCCATTGCCCGGGCCCTACTCAAGCGGCCGAAGATATTGATCTTCGACGAGGCCGTCTCAAACCTCGACCAGCAGACGGCCGAGCACTTCGCCAAGACAATCAACAAGCTCAAGGGGCAGGTGACGATGCTCTTCATCACGCATCAGATCCCCAGAGGGCTGGCGGTCGATGAGGTGTTCAGCTTCGGCGGGGATCATCAGCATACGACGAAGGTCGGGGTGGTGGGGGAGGAGAAGTCGTGAAACGGGGAAAGACGATGGCTCGAACCGAATCGAACATGGACCGAGGGCGCAGTTGACATGAACTCATGTCGCATGAAGCTCCTCGCGGATCACGCGCCGAAGGGTGGCCTCGATTTGTTCGACCGTCATGGCTTGGTGCAACGCCTGATTGATGAGCGTCTGGTAGCCGCGCTCCCCGGCTTTAGCCTTGAAGAACGCAATGATTGAGCCGTCCAGCATGATGGATACCCGCTGTTTGCCCAGATGGGCATTGACGGCTGAAGAAAATTCTTCACGACTGACCTCCTTGCCGCCAACCCGTAATTTTGCCCGGGCCAGATCGCTGGCTGTCAGCTTGGGCGCATCGTCAGAGGACGCCATAGGTTTGGTAGAAGAGGTTGATTTCATCGCCGTCTGCCTTTCGCATGGAAATAATATGGATTGTCTCGTCGGATTCGACATGCACGATCAGCACCGTCAGACAATCGAGAAGGCCGATACCGATCATGCGTTGCTCACCGTAGGCGTCTCGTGCGTCCTCGAACACGGCCATCGGGCCGGCAAAAACCTTTTCCGCGTCCGCAAAGTCCAGCCCGTGCTTTTTCAGGTTCGATTTCCGCTTGGATTCGCGCCACGTGAAGTGCATGGATTTGATTATACATACGGAAATATGTATTGCAAGCGGATTGACGGGCAAGGAATGAAACGGCAGAACGATTCCAAACGGGTCGATTCCGAGAGCGGGATCAGGCGTGATGCGTCGAGCCCAAAGGGGTCGAAGCCCAAGAGCCCAAAGAGAGCGGCCCAAAGGGGTCAGCGGCCGATCGGCAATGTGGCGGTCTGGTACAACCCGCCCCCATACCACGGAAACGACATCCTCGACGGCGGGGGCGGCAAGAATTTGCTCGTTGGCGGAGAGGGGCAAGGGCAAGGCGCCAAGGGTGACGAAAATGGCCTATCTCGGCCGTTTGGCGAAATGCTACGGTCGGCCGGGAAAAATGGCCAAAAACAAAATATCACCGATTTCCTTGGCATCCCATCAATCAATCTGCCAATAACACCCGCTGGGCCATTGCGGCCTGACCGAATTCAATATCTATCAATTACCTGCCGCAAGGCATTCAGCAAATTCAGGAGAAACGAACATGGCTTTTGTGAATGAGTACATCCAGGAAGCGGATTACGAAAAATACGACTTGAGAAGAATTTGCGGGGAACACAACCTGCCGTCGCAGCGTGGGCATATGTATAGCCGGAGTTGGACTGTTGATCGTGAGACTGATGCTTTCTTGATACAGGTCTGGTCGCATCATGAGTCGCGATTCGAAGGCTGGGCTTTCTACTGGAAAGGGGAGTGGACATTTTTTGAAATGACAGGGATGGGTGGGGGGGGCATGCGTCCGGATGGCAAATGTTGGTACGGCTATCGGATCAAAGGCTTCACGGTACCACTGCAATTGGAATCAAGGCGCGTAGAAATTGTGGCGGACCTTGAACGAGCATTGGGCGACTACTGCGGTGGGGGGGTGTTTTCCACCTACAAGCAAGGAACCGCCACCGTCGAATTCGTTGAGGAGTAATTGCGATGACTTTTGCAAATACTAATGCAGCCATCCAGGAGCTTGCCAACGTCGGCGCGAATCAATCCGATATCATTAGGTTCGTTCAACAGCTTTCGGTCGAAGCCAGCGGTACAACCACGGTGTTGTACTCCGGCGATATTGCTGCCGGGACGCCTGCTTGGAAAATTGTCGAATCAATGGGCAATGACGTTCGCCACGTCGGCAAAACGATGGCAGCTGAAGTTCTGAACTCCGCCGAATTCAAAGCCAAAGTTGCTCAAGCATTTGACTATGCCACATTGCAAGATTTTATAGACGCCCCCGATTCCGACCTCGCCAAACTCTGGATGAACAAAGGCGGCTCCGGCCCATGGGCAACCGCATCGGAGATGTTCGTCGACGCCACGAACGGTCCGGTCAAAATACTGACCGAACTGCCCGCCGAGGACAGCGTATTCAAAGTAAACGAACTCCCCAAGCTACTCGCCAAGCTGCAATCTGGCAGCGACATCACCGAAATATCCGGCATCCCGCGTGCCAAGTTGCTGGAAATGGTGGTCACAGGCGACCTGTCCTCGGTGGTCTTGAATGCCGCTACGAAAGAAACGATCCTGAGCAAGGCAGGCATCGGCAACACCAGCACCTTCCTGAGCTTTACCGAAGAAGCCAAGGTCGCAGCCAGCTTGGCGACGACGGCCGCTGAGGAAGAACGCATGGCCAAATCCGCGATTGTCTCGCTGAGCAAGGCAGGCGCCTCAAAACTGGCCCACTTTGGGCCATGGCTGGGCATCCTTGCGGGAAGCGTCGTTGCCCTGCAAGCGGGCGATGCCTATGCACAAGGCCGCACCGACGAAGCCAAGCACCTCATCGAAGACTTTGCCGCCGAACTGGCCGGCTCGACAGCCGGGCAAGCTGCGGCAGGCGCATTGGCCGCCGCCGGCCTGGTCTTGGCCGGGGTTGCGCTCGCCACACCCGTCGGCATGGCTACCGTATTGATCGCCTCGGTGGCCGGCGGCTACTTCGGCGGGGACTGGGGCAAAGAGATTGCCTACCTGTTCCAGGATAGAACGGAAGAGCAAGCGAGGGACGTGGCAGAGCGAATGCTCAAGCTGGTGTTCGGCGACGACTTCAACCTCAATTCTGCGATCCCGCAGGATCTGACGAGTCGCGCGCTGACCATCGACAGCACCTTCAGTCGGAACCAAATGGTTGCGGCAGCGAAGGAAGATATCGCTTGGCGCTATGCCCTGCGGGAACTCAACCCCTTCATAATTTCCGGGGATTCGCTCTACGCACAGCACAACACCGACGGCTCGCTTGACCTCTACGACCCGGCTACCGACCAGGGCTCCATGACGGAACTGTATCTGCAAGACCGGGCAGCGATGTTGGCCTGGCGTTTACGGTATGACGCAGATAAAAAACCCTACACCTCGCAGTACGACACAAACGAAATCAGCGGCAACTGGGATTTCGTAGACGTCAAATCCGGAATGACCCTGGCCATCGATGGCCAGGGTATTTCCGTCTACGACCACCAGATCGTCTTCGGCACCAAGACCGCCGACACGATTGATGGCAGCGGTGACAGCGATAACCTCTACGGCATGGCTGGCGACGACAAGCTGAACGGAGGCGCTGGTAATGACTACCTCGAAGGCGGTACCGGAATCGACATCCTCGAAGGCGACGCTGGCAACGACCTCCTCCAGGGCGGTGCCGATGCCGACGTCCTCACCGGCGGCAAAGGCAACGACCGCCTCGAAGGCGGAACCGGTAACGATACCTACCAATTTACGTCAGGCGACGGCTGGGACTGGATCGCGGATACCGACGGACTCGGCCGCATCGAATACGACGGCATCACCCTGCACGGCGGCCCGGCCGTGGGAAGCTCCGGCATGGTCTGGCAAGAAGAAGCCGGCGGCACGACCTTCACCTACATCCTCACCGACTGGACCGAGAGCAACGAAACCTTCCAACGCCTGTCCATCCAGGGCCCCGACGGCGGCCTGTGTGTCAAGGGCTGGGCGGCCGGGCAACTGGGCATTACCCTGCCGGGCGCGGTGGCACCGGAAGTCCTCCCGGTGGGCACGCCCACCGGTGTCGACGCGGCCACCACATGGCACAACCAGATTCATACCATCATCAACGCCAGCAGCCTGGGCCGCCTCGAACTGGCCGCCGTCGGCGACTACGGCGAACTTGCCGGCAACGGCCGGCTCAACGGCAACGAAGCGGCCAACGCCCTGCGCGATGGCGCGGGCGACGACGAACTCTACGGCCTGGGAGGCAAGGACACGCTGATCGCCACCGGCGGCAATGACCGGCTCTACGGCGGCGACGGCGACGATGCGCTGCATGGCGGCGCGGACAACGATCTGCTCGACGGCGGCCTTGGCAATGATCTACTGGCCGGCGGGACGGGCGACGATATTCTGTTGGGCGGCGACGGCGACGACCTGCTATTTGGCAGCGGCAGCTATGAGGCCAGCCGTGCCAACTGGAGCGCGGTCGTCGACCAGACGGCGGTCCTCCTGAATCTCGATGGCTTCCTGGGCGATCCTTATGTCGGCAACGGCGGCGCCGACCTGCTACGCGGGGGCGCCGGCAATGACTGGCTGTTTGGCGGCGAATCCGCTGACCAGTTGTATGGCGACGAGGATAACGACCGGCTCTACGGTCAGGCTGGCGACGATTATCTGGTCGGCGGTAATGGCGACGACTGGCTGGTGGGCGACACCACACAAAGCACCACGCCGCCGATCGGCAATGTGGCGGTCTGGTACAACCCGCCGGAATATCATGGCAACGACATCCTCGACGGCGGGGCAGGTAATGATCATCTCTACGGCGCGGGTGGCGCTGATGAACTCTACGGCGGCGACGGCGATGACGAACTGGTGGGCGACAGCAACAACCTGCCGATCGCCTATCACGGTGCCGACCTTCTTCATGGCGGCGCAGGCAACGATACGCTCTGGGGCTACGGCAACAACGACCGGCTCTACGGTGGCGCCGGCAACGACACCTTGGTCGGCGATAGCGGTGGCGATATCTCGCCGGCTGATCACGGCGATGACTTTCTCGACGGCGGCGATGGGAACGATACCCTCAACGGCAACGGCGGCAACGACACGCTCTTTGGTGGTCAGGGCGACGACTTCCTGTTCGGCGACGGCGACGATATTCCCGTTGCCTATCAAGGCAATGACTTCCTCGATGGCGGCGACGGCAATGACTATCTGCGCGGCTATGGCGGTAACGATACGCTGATTGGCGGTGCGGGTAACGACCAACTCCTGGCCGAGGCCGGTGATGACACCCTTGATGGTGGAGAAGGGGATGACACTCTCGATGGCGGCATCGGGAACGACATGCTTACGGGGGGCGCCGGAGACGATGGTCTCGTCGGTGGCGAAGGCAACGATACACTCGACGGCGGCACGGGCACCGACAACCTGTGGGGCGATGCGGGCGACGACATTTACATCTTCCGGCAAGGCGATGGCGCGATGGCGGCAGACAATACAGTCGAAACCCTCCACGATGATGAAGGCACGGACACCGTGCGTTTTGACGGTGTTTCTGCCGAGACCTTTGAAGTGAGCGCCGTCAACGACGGGGAACTGTTGCTGGTCGAATACGGAGCCGGCGACAAGCTGGCCATCGTCGGCGGTGTTGGTGGCGTCATCGAATGCTACGAGGTGGGGGGTGTGGAGTTAACGACGAGCGGGCTCATTGGCCGCTACTCGGATACGGCAATGAGCGGTATGGACGTCAATGGACATGAACTTGTCTCCGGCGGTCGAGGCGACGACGCGCTGGTTGCAGCGTATTCCTATGCCACGCTCTCCGGGGGGCGGGGTAACGATACCTTGAGCGGCAGCGGTGGAAACAACACCTACCTTTACGATGCCGGCGATGGGCTGGACCGGATAGTCGATAGTAGCGCGCAATTTGGCCACTTCGGAGCGAATACGCTTCGGTTTGGCGAAGGAATAAGCACGGCTGACCTGCGACTTTTTGGCGAGAACGGCACCTTGGTAATCAAGGTCGGCGAGGGCGATGGAAACGAAGTTCGGATCGAGAATTTCGGCTTCGCAAACCCCGGAACCAATGCCGTGATTCACAACTTTGCGTTCGCGAATGGCGCGGTCCTGGATCGGAAGAGCTTGCTGGGCTTGGGCATCGATCTGTCCGGCGGGGCCGATAACGATTCACTTTCCGGTGCAGCTGGCAACGACCAGTTGGCCGGCGGAGCCGGCAATGATTATCTCTATGGTCTGGCGGGCAACGATGTACTGAATGGCGGAACGGGCGACGACCGCCTTGAGGGTGGCGATGGCGACGATACCTATCTGTTCGCTCGGGGCGATGGTGCCGATGTGCTGATTGAGGGCGGAGGCACTGATACGTTGAGTCTGGGAGAGGGTATTTCGCTCGAGCAGCTAAGCGTCAGCCATTTCCAGGCGATCGACGGGGGGCGTTATCTCAATCTGGATTTTGGTGAAGGCGACCGCGTCAGCATCCGCGACGGGGCGCTTGGCGCAGTCGAGCGGGTTGTCTTTGCCGACAGCAGCGAATTGAGCTGGCAGGAAATAGTGTCGAGATTGCCCGCACTGAATATGAAAGGGACTGACGAGGCCGACGCGATGGTCGGCACGGCAGGGAACGACACCCTTGATGGCGGGCGTGGTGACGACGTCATCGATGCCGGTGCAGGCGATGACGAGTTGATCGGCGGCGCCGGTAACGACACCTTGTCAGGCGGCCTTGGTAAAGATGTCTATCACTTTGGTTTTGGCGTGGGCAACGACACGATCGTTGAAACGGGCAGCGAGCAGAGCGTGTTGGTATTTGATCCCGGTCTCCTGCCGATCTACCTGAAGCTGACCCGTGACGGCGATGATCTGCTGGTTGGGCTCAAGGGGCAGAACGATTCCGTACGGCTATCGGCCTATTACTCGAATTCCCAGGACTGGCGCTTCCGGTTTGGTGAGTCGTCGGAAATAGACATGGCGACCTTGGCGAGCCAGTTGGAACCGGATACGGGAAGCGTCCTGACGGTTAAGAACAACTACAAGCAGACCCTACTGGCCGATTTTGCCGCGATGCAGGTCGCAGACGGATACGTGCGCGGATCGGATGGAAAGTACCATCTGACGTATCAACGGGCCACGAACGAGCAGGACAGAGCCAGTGAAGTAGTGTTTTCGCCGACCGTTTCGGACTGGTCATGGGTATACAGCAGCACTCAAGAGAACGTTCTGAAGCGGATCGGTAGTGTTCAGAGTGACGGCAACCTGGTTGTGGCATCGCCGTATCAGGCAGCGAGCTTTGTTCCCGTCCAAAATGGAGTTTCAGGACAGCGCACCGGCGGGGTCATTGCCGGTATGACCGCGTCTTACGACTACCAAGGCGCGCTCCGGGGTTTCTGGGTTCATTCCACGGCAGAAAGTGCCGCAGCGGTGGAAGGTTCGATGCGCGTTTACACAATTTCACACGAAATCTACAATCTGCGCATTCCGGAAAAAGCAGGCGTATCAAACGGTTATGAAGAGATCAGCGTCGATTATCGCCCGGCGTTCACTCACTACGGAGACGTCAATTACGACCAGAGTCAGTCGAGCGGCGCTTTGGTGGATGGTGGTTTGGGTACGGACATCATCGAGGCAATTTCGGATCAGAACGAGATACTGGCGGCCCGTGGCGCTTTTCTCTATGGCAACGATGGGGATGACACGATCTGCGGTGGTGATGCGGACGATATCCTGATCGGCGGACGCGGCTTCGATGCGTTGCACGGCGGGTATGGCGGCGACACGTACCGGCTACTTGAAGAGGATACCGGTGACTACATCGATGACAGGGGCGACGACTATGAGCGCTTTCGTCGCTGGTATTCAGCACAGCACGGAATTACAAATTTTGAACTGAGCGATGACTATGGCGGCATGTGGGCTATCCATGGAGAAGAGTACAAAGGAATATCCGGCGACTTCATGATGGTCGCCGAATCAATTGAGGAATTGATTGCTCAAGGCGCCAGCACCGATGACCCGCACGACCCTTACGCGACTGGGTTCTTCATTGTCAACGCCAAGTACGTACCGCCGTTGCCGGAAATTCCGGACATAGAGGGTGACGACTATGTGGCCATGGAAAGCTATTACGGCTCCGGTGCACTGCGCGAGGATCGCCTGGTTTTTGGAGAAGGGGTGACGCCTGAAAATATTCTCGTGATGGGTTCCGAGGATTCTGAGGGTTCTGAGGAGACAGACGGATTATGGTTAAAAGGGCCGACAGGAATGCTGGCTCGGGTGGCTTTGCCCGGTTCGGATTTTGGTGGGGGTGTTGAACTGTATGAATTCTCAGACGGTACGGTGTTGACGCTTCGACAGATGGTCGAGCGTATGCGTGCCGACCATGATGTGATAGGAACTGCGGCTAACGAAACCTTTGTTTTTGACCGTGGCAATGATCATGTGTCGTCGGGGGCAGGTGACGACAGACTTTTTGGCGGTGCGGGCAACGACCTTCTCAACGGTGGCGCCGGCAACGACTTCCTATACGGCGGTACGGGCGACGACACCTACCAGTTCGACGCGGGATTTGGCAGCGACACGATAATCGAACACGACGCCACTGCAGGCAATATTGACCGCATCGTTTTCGCTGCTGGCATAGCCCCGGCCGAGGTCGTAGTCAGCCGCGACGAAATGGATTTGGTGTTGGCTGCGGGAGGCGGGAATCAGATTCGCGTCCAGGGCTGGTTCGCCGACGATTCCCACAAGATTGAACACATCGAATTCGCGGAGGGCACCGTCTGGACAGCGGAAACCCTACGCCAGAAAACAAACCTGGCACCCATCGCAGAGACTGCTTTAGCCGACCAGGACGCCAGCGAAAACACCGCGTTCAGCTTGGTCGTACCGGCCAGTGCCTTCGCCGACAGCGATACCGCGATCGGCGATACGCTGGTCTACAGTATCGAGCAATCCGATGGCAGCCCACTGCCTGAGTGGCTGGCATTCGACGCCACCACGCGCACCCTGTCGGGAACACCCGCCAACGGCGATGTCGGCAGTCTCGACCTCAAGCTGGTGGCCACCGACCTGTACGGCGCATCGGCCAGCCAGACATTCGCAATGAATGTCAGCGCACTGGTCAGCACCAATCACGCCCCGGTGGTCACCACCGCTCTGACCGACCAGACCGCCAGCGAAGACGCCCCGTTCAGCTTCACCGTTCCGGCCGATGCCTTTACCGATGTCGATGCCGGCGACATCCTGAACCTGTCGGCAACGCTCGCCAACGGCGATCCGCTTCCTGGCTGGCTGACCTTTGATGCCGCCACACGTAGTTTCAGCGGCACCCCCGCCAATGCCGATGTCGGCAGCCTCGACCTCAAGGTCACCGCGACCGACCTGGCCGGTGCCAACGTCTCCCGCAGCTTTGCGCTGGCCGTGGCCAACACCAACGACGCGCCGACGGTTTCATTGCCGATCTCCGACCAGACCGCCAGCGAAGACGCCCCGTTCAGCTTCACCGTCCCGGCCGATGCCTTTACCGATGCCGATGCCGGCGACATCCTGACCTTGTCGGCAACGCTCGCCAACGGCGATCCGCTCCCTGGCTGGCTGACCTTTGATACCGCCACACGTAGTTTCAGCGGCACCCCCGCCAATGCCGATGTCGGCAGTCTCGACCTCACGGTCACCGCGACCGACCTGGCCGGTGCCAACGTCTCCAGCGGTTTTGCGCTAGCCGTCAGCGCTGTTTCCGGACTGACGCTAATCGGCACTCCCGGTCCCGACACCATCACCGGCAGTTCCGGCAACGACATCATCGTCGGCGGTACCGGTGCAGACCGGCTCTATGGCGGCGCCGGTGACGACACCTTCCTGATCACTGGCACGGATCCCTATGAGGATCGTTTCCAGGGCGACGACGGTTTCGATACGGTGCTCGGCAGTGCTGGCGACGACACCATCCGGATGTACTACTACAGCGGCGCGGCGACCGTCGAGCGCATCGACGGTGGGGGCGGCACCAACATCATTGCCGGGACGCAGTACGACAACACGCTCGACTTCTCAAGCACCGAGCTTGTCGGCATCGCGCGCATCAACGGGGGTGCGGGCGCCGACACCATCACCGGCAGTGCAGGCAACGACTTTATTGCGGGTGGCGCGGGCAACGATCGGCTCTATGGCGGCGCCGGCAACGACATCCTTGAAGGCGGCGATGGTAACGACATCCTGACCGACACTGCCGGCACCGCTCTGTTCAACGGCGGCACCGGCAACGACACCATCACCGGAGGCGCGGGCGCAGAAATCTACCTCGGCGGCCTCGGCAACGACACCTACACCACTGGCGCCGGCAACGACGTCATCCTGTTCAACACGGGTGATGGTCAGGACATCTTTGCGGCAGGCGGTACCGGCAGCGATACCGTCTCGCTGGGTGGTGGCGTGCTCTATACCGACCTGACGCTGCGCAAGAACGGCAACGACTTGATTCTCGATACAGGTGCTCCTCCCGGTGCCATCGGCGACCAGATCACCTTCAAGAACTGGTATGCCGCCACACCCTCCAAACCGGTGGTCAACCTGCAGGTGATTGCCGAGGCGATGGCCGATTTCGATGCCGGTGGCAGCGATCCCTTGCGTGATCAGAAGGTCGAGAACTTCAACTTCACCGGTCTGGTCGGTGCCTTTGATGCCGCACGTGCGGCAACGCCGACGCTGACCAGTTGGGCGCTGACCAATGCCCTGGTCGACTTCCAGCTGGCCGGCTCGGACAGTGCCGCGCTGGGTGGCGATCTGGCTTACCAGTACGGCAAGAACGGCACGCTGGCCGGTATTGGTGTCACGCCGGCCTTCGATGTTCTCAACAACGCCGGACTCGGCACCTCGGCACAGGCGCTCAATCCCCTGGCCGGCTTGCAGACCGGAACGCAGCGTCTGTCGTAGTCAATGCCTTCAAACCTACCGCAGAGGCGCGAAGGCGCAGAGGAAACGCAGAGAAAAAATCCTGAATACGGGTTTCTCTGCGCCATCTCTGTGTCTTTGTGCCTCTGTGCTGGGTTTGAACTCCCTTTCTCCAGTCAGCCCAAATGAAACTCCCCACCTTCAACTTCGCCGCGGCCGAACCCGATTACCACGACTTCTCGCCACCGCTATTGCGCCTGCAGGAGACCTCGCCCAACCCGCTCGGGCGCAAGGTGCTGTGGACCTTGCTCGCTCTGCTCGCCGCGCTGCTGCTCTGGGCCTTGATCGGGCAGCTCGATATCGTCGCCGTCGCCGAGGGCAAGCTGATTCCACAAAGCTATCTCAAGATCGTGCAGCCGGCCGATGCCGGTATCGTCAAGGAAATCCTGGTGCGCGAGGGCGAGACCGTCCGCCCCGGCCAGGTGCTGATGCGCATGGATACGCTAATCAGCGAAGCCGACACAAAAGCCATCGATGCCGAGTACCAGAGAAAGCGCCTGACCCTGCGCCGCATCGATGCCGAGCTGGCCGGGGAGGCCTTTGCGGCCGAGGCCGGTGATCCGCCGACGCTGGCCGGCGAAGTCGCCGCACAGTACCGGGCCAACCGCAATGCGCTGGAGGCGGCGCTGGCCGAAGAACGCAGCCAGCTGGCCAAGTTCCGTGCCGATCTTGCTTCGGCGCAGCAGATCAAGACCAAGCTCACCGAGACCCTGCCGCACTACCGGGCGCAGGACAAGGCCTTCGAGAAGCTGGCCAAAGACGGCTTTGCCGGTAGCCTGATGGCCGACGACAAGAAGCGCGAGCGTATCGAGAAGGAACAGGAACTCAAGACCCAAGCCCACCTGATCGAATCGGCGCGGGCGGAAATGAATCAGTCGGAGAAGAAACTCGCCCAGATCGAGTCGGATTACCGGCGTCAGCTCTACGCTGAACGCAACGAGATTCAGGGCGCTTTCGACAGGCTGGCACAGGAAGTCGCCAAACAGGCGCATCGCCAGGAATTGCTCGAACTGAAAGCGACGCAGGCGAGTGTGGTCAAGGATCTCGCCACGCACTCGGCCGGCACCGTGGTGCAGCCGGGCACCGTGCTGCTGACGCTGGTGCCGAAGGAGGAGACGCTGCGCGCCGAGGTGTGGGTGAGCAACGAGGATATCGGCTTTGTCCGGCAAGGTCAGCCGGTCAAGCTGAAGTTCGCGGCGTTCCCGTTCCAGAAGTACGGGATGGTTGATGGGACGGTCGAGCATGTCAGCGCCGATTCGGCCGATAATGCCACCGGCAGCGGCAATGCGCCAAACGACAAGGCACCGGCCAGAAATCAAGCCTTGCTCTACAAGGCGCTGGTGACGCTCAAGGAGATGCGTCTCTCAATGGATGAGCAGAACTTTGCCTTGAGCGCGGGGATGCAGACCAACGCGGAAATCCTGCTCGGTACCCGCTCCGTCATGGAGTATCTGCTGTCGCCCGTGCGCAAGGCGTGGCATGAGGCGGGACGGGAGCGGTAGGCTCGCGTCGGGCTTGGGGGGTGACCGGCCGCGCAC
>NZ_FLQY01000385.1 GCF_900089945.1 Candidatus Propionivibrio aalborgensis
ATCGGGCAGCAGGAAAACGTTCTTGGCATTCTGGCTCTTGCCCCACTGGAACATGACGAAGGCATCGTTGACCGAAATGCAGACGACCGCATCGACGCCCTGCCCCTTGAATTCATCATAGAGCTCTTCATAGCGCGGCAGGTGAGACGTCGAGCAGGTAGGTGTAAACGCGCCGGGCAGAGAAAACACGACGACATTCTTGCCCTTGAAGATTTCATCGCTGCTCAGATCTTTCCACTCGAAGGGATTCGGCCCACCCAGGGCGTCATTGCGTACGCGGGTTTTGAAAATAACGCTGGGGACATGGTTTTGCATCTTGGCTCTCCTTTGCTGGATTGAGGAATAACCCGCATTCAAACATTCGGGCGTCGAACCGGGATTATTGCATGAGACGCCCGGATCACCATAAGCAGAGGTATTGTGGCTAGAATGCGCAATGCTTGCGACATCGCGATTACCTGGGCTGCGCGTGTTGTTTCACTCGTCGCGCAACGCCGTCCGATTGAGGGTCATCCCGGTCGACATACCTCGGTCATGTTGACATCAGAGCATTTGCAGGCGAAGACGGGGCGAACGCTCCGACGGGGCGTGGCCGCTTTTTTGCCGTTGCTCGTGTTCTCGCTGCTTGCCGCCACCTCGCTCCCCGCCGAATCTCGCGTCACTTCTCCCGCTGCTTCTTATGACGAGAACCCGCTGGCCGAACCGCGACTGGAATCGGTCGGTGTCGGCATCATCCCGCGCGACGTGGTACCGACAATGGCCCAGGACAAAGCCGGATTCTTGTGGATCGCAACGGGTGACGGTCTGGTGCGCTATGACGGCTATCGATTTCGCCCGCAGGAGCGCGACAGCCCGGACCCGGCAGCGCGCAATCTGGGCTGGATCCGCGCTCTGCTGGCAGGGAGCGACGGTCGCCTGTGGATCGGAACCGAGTGGGATGGCCTGGCCGTCTACGACCCGACGACCGAAAAAGTAAGCTCCTGGCGCGGCAAGGGTGAAGAGCGCGACAGCCAGAACGGCGGCCCGCTGCCGACCATTCGCGCACTGGCCGAGGACAGGGACGGGAGCATCTGGGCCGGGAGCGAAGGAGGCGGCCTGGATCACTTCGACCTGAAAAGCGGCAGCGTCTCCCACTACCTGCATTCAAGTCAGCCCGGGAGCCTGCCCGATGATCGTGTGCAGGCACTACTGATTGGCCGTGCGGGAGACCTGTGGGTGGGCACCTGGGCCGGCCTGAGCCGCCTCAAGGCCGGCGGCGAACGGTTCGAGCCGGTTGTCTCGAACGGCGGCCGCGCCAGCCTGGCCGGGCGCATCGTGGAAGCCTTGTTCCAGGCGTCGGATGGACGCATTTGGGTCGGTACACAGCAGGGCGACCTGGCGATCGTCGATCCGTCGACGGGCAAGGTGCTGTTACTCGATTTCGCGGAGGACATCGCCAACCACGGCGCCGTGTCCAGTCTGGTCGAGGCGCCGGGCGGCCGAATGTGGGTCGGACGGTCGACCGGCATCGATCTGCATGATGTCGCTGGCGGACGGCTGGTGCAGCGCCTGCGGCACGACTTGCGCAAGCGTTGGGGCCTGGCTGGCAACGAGGTGACGGCACTGATCCGCGATCAGGCCGGCCTGATCTGGGTCGGCGGCTTTGGCGTCGGTCTGCAGCGTCACGACCCGAACAATCGGAGCATCTGGCTGCGCGGGGCCGATCCGCAACCGGACAGCCCGTTTTCCGAGGCCGATGTACGCAGTCTGCTGCAACTGGACAATGGCGAAATCTGGGCCGCCACCCACAAAGGCGGCGTGGCGGTTATGGATAAGCTGTTGCGCGTTACCGGCGCGATCTGGCCACGAACGCCAGGACAAATCAATGCGACCGGGAAGTCGCCCAAGTTGCCGCCGGTACGCGTCGAGGCAATGGCGCAGGCGCGGGAAGGCACCGTCTGGCTGGGTTCCGATTCCATGCTTTATCAGTTCAGCCGGGACCACCGGCAACTGCAAACCCTGCCGCACGGTGGCGGGCTGACACGACGCCTGCTGGCCGGCAGTGACGGCACGCTGTGGGTGGCGACGCAGGATGGCGTCTATTTCTTGCGGCCGGACAAGGGCGAAGTTGTACGTTTGAGTCAGGCGGACGGGCAGCCGCTACGTGCCGATATCAACGCCCTTGCCGAGGCGGCTGACGGGAGCGTCTGGGTCGGTAGCGGCAAGGGGCTATTTCGCGTCGCCGCTGGTGGCAGCGAACTGCAACCCGTCGAATCGCCGGCGGGTGCCGGGCTCGGCAACCATAGCGTCATTGGCCTGCTGTTCGACAGCCAGCAGACGCTATGGTTGGACACGGCGGTAACCGGGCTGCATCGCATGCTCCGCTGGGACGGCCGGCAAGCGCAATTCGATCGCATCAGCGAAAGCCATGGCATCGTCAGCCGGCCCTTCGGCGGCAATTTGATGGAGGACGGGCGCGGCCGCATCTGGACGCAGATGTACGTTTATGATCCGGCGACCGACCGGCTGGACGAGCTGACGGCAGCCGATGGTGCCAATCTCGGCACCGGCTGGTTCCTGTCGCGCGCCAAGACGACTGATGGCCGAATGCTGTTCGGCGGCAGCAAGGGCATCCTGGTGGTCAGTCCGGAACGCTTCGACGCATCGACTTACGCGCCACCTCTGCTGATCTCGGAGCTGGTCATCAACGGCCAGCGCGAGTCGGCCGGAGGAATCCTTAACGAACTCGAACTGACACCCGAACAGCGCAGCTTCAGCCTCGGGTTCACGGCAGTCGACTACTGCGACCCGAGCCGCATTCGCTATGCGTACCAACTGAAAGGTTTCGATCCCGACTGGATCGAAACCACAGCCGACTCGCGCGTCGCCAGCTACAGCAATCTGTGGCCTGGCGAGTACCTCCTGCGCGCACGTGCGACCAATCGTAGCGGCGCGTGGAGTCCGCACCAACTGGCGATCCCGATACGCGTCCTTCCATCCTGGTGGCAAAGCTGGTGGTTCCATCTGGCCGCACCTTCTCTGCTGATACTGATGGTCTACGCCCTGGTGCAGTTGCGTACCCGCCAGCTTCGTTTGCGCCAGAGTGAGCTTCAGCGCATGGTGCACGAGCGGACGGTCGATTTGGAAAGCCTGACGCTGGCGTTGAAACGCGAGTCGACTGCACTGGAGGAGTCGAGCCTGACCGACCCCCTGACCGGCTTGCGCAATCGCCGCTTCCTGACTCAACACATCGAGGCCGAAGCGGCCCTGGCAGTACGCGAGTACGAGAGTCACTTCAAGTACGGGGCAAAATTGCGCGACGATGTCGGGTTGATCTTCTTCCTGTTCGATATCGATTTCTTCAAGCAGGTCAACGACCGCCATGGTCACGCCGCGGGTGACGCCGTGATCAGGCAGATGAGCGATCGACTGGTCGGGGTGTTCCGCGACACCGACTACCTGGTGCGTTGGGGCGGTGAAGAATTCCTCGTCGTGGCGCGTGCAACGCCACGCAATCTTGCGGCTGCTCTGGCCGAGCGGGCGCGGGGCGCGGTCGCGGATCAGCCATTCGAGCTGGACGATGGCAGCTTGCTATCAAAGACCTGCTCGATCGGTTTCTGCTGCTTTCCGCTTTCAAGGCAGCATGCTGGCGCGCTGGGCTGGGATGTTGCGATCAAGATTGCGGATGAGGCGCTTTATGTCGTCAAGGACGCTGGCCGCAATGGCTGGCT
This sequence comes from Candidatus Propionivibrio aalborgensis, assembly GCF_900089945.1. Taxonomy (GTDB): domain Bacteria; phylum Pseudomonadota; class Gammaproteobacteria; order Burkholderiales; family Rhodocyclaceae; genus Propionivibrio; species Propionivibrio aalborgensis. The sequence continues at coordinate 3,711 of NZ_FLQY01000385.1, forward strand.
TGGCGCACTCAGCGCCAGTGCCGAGTCGGCCGAGGCCTTGTGTGCCCGCTCGCGCCTGCCTTTGATCGAGTGGGCGCGCTCAGGTGAACTGGACGCCGTCTGGTCCCCGGATCACGGCGGCCTGGAGACAGCGGGACTGCAAAGAGCGCCGGTGTGCGATCAGGCGCAGTCGGAGCAGGAATAGCTCAGGATTGGGGGGGGTGGGGCAAGGTCAGTAGCGCAATCCGCTCTGGCCGTAGAAGGGCGGCCAGCGGCCCACCAAGTTCTCCAGCATGACCAGTTCGTCGTCGGTATGGTTGATCAACTTGGCCGGCGCCACCATCGGGCTGCCCGACGCGTCGATGTAGATCGGGCGTTCGTGATGCCCGGTCTGAATCGTTTCCTTCAGTTCCGGATTGCCCGTCGGTATCACCTCGGCCTCGCCGTAGCACAGGCAAAAATAGGTGTGCGCTTCCTCGGCTTCGATATAGAAGCCGGAGCCGCGGATGCCGATGGTGGCGGCAGGAGTGACGACTTGAAGGTTGCGCTCGCGGTCCCGTCCCTTGCCGATGACGCTGAGAACACGGCCCGTGATGACACGCAGGAACTGCGCGCCCACGCTCTCTTCAAAGGCGATCTTGGTTTTTTCCCGCTGCAGGAAGGCATCCGGACCGACAACGTAGACGGCCTCGCCTCCCGCGCCGGTTACCACCGACTGCCCCGGCTTGATGGTCAGGCCGATCGAGGCGCGCGTCGCGCCTACACTCACCGGGCCCTTGATATGACGAACCCCCGGAGTAGCCGGCTGCGAACCGGCGGAGAGGGCGTCGCGCACCAGGCCGAGGATGCCGCCGGCGCCGAAAGCCCCCGTAGCGGCCAGCTTGAGCAGTACTTCACGGCGGGCAAGTCGTTCCATTTCGGCTTGATTCATGTCTTTCTCCAGGACGAGGCCGCCACGGCTGCTATTTGCTGAGCAGGCGCATACCGCGCTCCAGCCCGTCGAGCGTCAGAGGAAACATGCGATTCCCCATCAGGTTGTGGACCATGGAGATCGACTGCCGGTATTGCCAGAAGTGCTCCGGCTCGGGGTTGAGCCAGATGGCGTGCGGCCAGCACTCGGTCAGGCGGCGCAGCCACACGGCTCCGGCTTCGCGGTTGTTGTATTCGATGCTGCCGCCGGGCTGGGTGATCTCGTAGGGGCTCATCGTCGCGTCGCCGACAAAGATCAGTTTGTAGTCGTTGCCGTACTTGTGCATCAGATCGAGCATGAGGATGCGCTCGGTATGGCGTCGGGTGTTGTCCTGCCACGCCCATTCATAAACGAAATTGTGGAAATAGTAGTACTCCAGATGCTTGAACTCGCTGCGGCAGGCCGAGAAAAGCTCTTCGCAAACGCGGATGTGATCGTCCATCGACCCACCGACGTCGAGGAACAGCAGAACCTTGACCGCGTTGTGCCGCTCCGGACGCATCCGCAGATCCAGCCAGCCGGCATTGCGCGCGGTGCCGGCGATGGTCCCTTCCAGGTCAAGTTCTTCGGCCGCGCCCTGGCGGGCAAAGTGGCGCAGGCGGCGCAGCGCGATCTTGATGTTGCGCGTGCCGAGTTCGATGTCATCGTCGAGGTTTCTGAACTCGCGTTTTGCCCAGACCTTGACCGCCGAACGGTGCTCGCTCCTGCCGCCAAAGCGTATGCCTTCCGGATGCGTTCCGCCATGCCCGAAGGGTGACGTTCCACCAGTTCCTATCCACTTGTTGCCCCCGGCGTGGCGCTCGGTCTGCTCGGCCAGGCGCTCCTTCAGGGTTTCCATCAGTTTGTCCCAGCCGTATTTTTCCAGCTTGGCGCGCTCGGCGTCGGTCAGGTGCTTTTTCATCGCCTGGCGCAGCCAGTCTTCGGGAATCAGCACGTCCATGCCGGGCAGTGCCTCGACGCCCTTGAAATACTCGCCGAAGGCGCGGTCGAATTTGTCGAAGTGCGTTTCGTCCTTGATCAGCGTCGCTCGCGACAGCACGTAGAAGTCGTCCAGGCTGTGTTCGACCACATGTTCCTGCAAGGCCTCGAGCAACACCAGAAACTCCTTGGTCGATACCGGGAGCTTGCTGGCCTTGAGGTGGAGGAAGAAGTCGATCAGCATTCGGGCCGAACCCTGCCCTAACGGTTCTGACGCGCCATGAAGATCAGCCGCTCAAACAGATGCACGTCCTGCTCGTTCTTGAGCAGTGCGCCGTGCAGCGGCGGGATGGCAACCTTCTGATCCTGGCTGCGCAAGGCCTCGGGCGGGATGTCTTCGGCCAGCAGCAGCTTGAGCCAGTCGAGGAGTTCCGAAGTGGATGGCTTCTTTTTCAGCCCAGGGATTTCGCGCAATTCGAAGAAAACCTCAAGCGCCTCGCGCAGCAGATTCTTCTTCAGCCCCGGAAAGTGCACGTCGACGATCTTGACCATCGTCTCCTTGTCCGGAAACTTGATGTAGTGGAAGAAGCAGCGGCGCAGAAAGGCGTCCGGCAACTCCTTTTCGTTGTTCGAGGTGATGAACAGAATCGGCCGGTGTTTGGCCCTGACCAGTTGCCGCGTCTCATAAACAAAGAACTCCATGCGGTCGAGTTCGCGCAGCAGGTCGTTGGGGAATTCGATGTCGGCCTTGTCGATTTCGTCGATCAGCACCACCGACGGCGTATCGCAGTTGAAAGCTTCCCACAGGACACCCTTGACGATGTAATTGGCGATGTCGGCCACCCTGGCATCACCCAACTGCGAGTCGCGCAAACGGGAGACGGCATCGTACTCATACAGGCCCTGCTGTGCCTTGGTCGTCGACTTGATATGCCACTGGAAAAGCGGCAACCCGAGCGCGCCAGCCACTTCCTCGGCAAGCATGGTCTTGCCGGTGCCAGGCTCACCCTTGATCAGCAGAGGGCGTTGCAGGGTGATGGCGGCATTGACGGCGAGCGTCAGATCGCGCGTGGCGACGTACTGTTCTGAACCTTCGAAACGCATGGCAATCCTTTTCGTGAATTGGACGATTATAGCGAATCGCCGCTTTGCCGCGAGCTGGCGGCAGCTACCGACGTTTCACTATCCCGCGGATGTCTGAAGCCAGGTGTCCTGCCAAGCACCTTGACATGATGCCCGCTGACTACCCTGAAGATGACAGGCGCAGCTGATAACAAATAACGTTCTTGGCGAGATCGACCCCTTGGGCCATAATGCCTATGGGTTTCCCCTATCGAGGCTCGCTGGATTCCCGAATTCTCGGGGCAGGTCAGCCCCCATCATTCGTCAGGCGTTGCGGTGTTGCCTTCTATGCCGCGTTTTCAGGAGAATTGCCATGGAAAACAACGATCAGGACAAGGCCAGATTGGCGCAACAGTACGACAAGCTGGCCAGCAAATTCAACGAACTCTACCTGGCTGGAAAGGCGCGCGGGCGCGAATCGATGACCGAAGCGCTGGATATTGCCCATAAGCAGATGACCGCGCTCGGGGAATTCAGCGCGGAACAAGGCGAAGAACTGAAGAAATACCTTTCCCGCGACCTGGATCAGACCATATCGGACGCTCAACAACTGGGTGAAGAAGCAAAAGAGCGGTTCAACCCGTCCAGATTGGGTGCAGGCGCGCTTTCTTCCATCGCGAACGTGATGGAATTCACCGGCAATGCCTTGCGCTCCCTGAGTGAGAAGACAAAGGAAACCCTTACGTACAAAACCGGCGAGATGACATCCGCCGGCACATTGACCTGCAAGGCATGCGGACAGTCGATGCAACTCAAGCACACGGGTCATGTACCACCTTGCTCCAAATGCAGTGGCACCCTCTTCAGCAAAGGCTATTGATCGCACAGGGGAGGCTGTGCTTCTATATGACGTAGCCGGCGACAGCGATGTATTGTGCCAGACTGCCTCCGATGACAAACAGATGCCAGATGCCGTGCCAGTGCTTGAAGCGCTCGTCATTGGCGTAGAACACGATGCCCAGGGTATAGAGCAGTCCGCCGCTGGCAAGCCACACGAAGCCGGCGGTTTCCAGCTGCTCAAGCAAGGGCTTGATCGCGACGAGAACCACCCAGCCCATGACCGCGTAGATGACTAGCGACAGGATTCGAGCCTCCGAGCGGGGCTTGATTTCCTGCAGCATGCCGACGACGGCCAGCCCCCACACGACGCCGAGCAGCGACCAGCCCCAGGGTCCGCGCAAGGTGACCAGGCAGAAAGGCGTGTAGGTCCCGGCGATCAGCAGGTAGATCGTCAGGTGGTCGAGTTTGCGCAGGATGATCTTGGCCCGTCCGCGCAGGCTGTGATAGAGCGTCGAGGTGCTATAGAGAAGGATCAGCGATGCGCCGAAAACGGACGCGCTTACGATCTTCCACGGATCACCCGTCGCAGACGCCCTGCTGATCAGCACCACCGCTCCCGCAATCGAAAGCACGGCGCCTACAAAATGCGTCCAGGCGTTGAATTTTTCTCCGTGATACATGGATGAAGGCTTTCGCCGATGGCGTTGAGAGTGGCGAGTGCACCAAGTTCGGGCAGGTTATAGGTGGTTGCGTTGATCTGCCGAAATCAAAAACCCCCACCACACGCTAGAATAGGACGATGTATTCGAGCAAAACACTCTTGCCACTACCCTGATGGTTATCGAATCAACCGATGCCCATGTGACTTCACCGGCATATGGCTTGTTCCCCGCCGCCGATTTTATGGTCACGATGGGCTACCGTGCTGATAGTGCCACCATTCCGCAGGCGCGGTGGTTCTTTCGCGAGGAAACAATTGCTGTGCCAGCACATGGGCGCCCGATTGAAGGACTCGATCCTCGATTGTCTGCCACCGAGGCTCTGCTGGGCTGGAATGCATTGACACTGCCGGGTTCGGCGCGCGATTACCCCGACCTTGTCTGGATCGGCTCGCCCGAGCTCATCGAACAGGCATGGATCGACGCCGAGGGTGAGAACCTGCGTTTCGCTGGGGAGCTGACCGGCTTTTCCTTGACGCCACGGCTTGAATCAAACCGGTCGTATTACAACGCCGACAGCACGGACTTCTTCGCTCAACGCGAGTTGCGCCTGCGTGGAAAAACTGATGGCGGCCGATTCGTCGCGCGCAGTATCTGGCCGGCAGATTTCCGGCTTGACCCGGACACCGCATTCAAACCCATCGCCGCTACCCCGGAAGCAATACGCGCGTTCGTTCGCAGTGAGCCGCGCGGAGGTGCACAGAGCAACTTCACAACCCAGGTCATATGGCAACGCGACGCCGATTCTCGGCGGCATCGTGCCGGCAGCCCGCTGATCGGCATCATGCTCAACGGCGCGCAGGGCGATGACGACGAAGCACACGGCGGGCATTTCGGTCTGTTTACGGGACGCGTTGGCCCGCAGGGGCAAATGCACGACTGGCTGATGGCCAACTTCTATACCCTTGAAACGGAAAGCGAGAAAGGCATCATCGCCGCCATGTTGCCGCTGGAATGTTACCTGGCTGATCTGAATGGCGGCCAGGCGTGGTATCGGCCCTCGTATCTGCTGGTCGCCACCTTGCGCGATGAGCGTACGGCGCTACACCTTAGCTCGGCGCTGGCTCGCGTATTCAACCAGTTCTATCGACACCAGTTTGCCTACCATCACGCCGCTGCCAATTGCACTGGAATCTGCGTCTCGACGCTGCGCACCATCGGCTGGCGCGTTCCGTCGCTGGGCCCGAGCAGTTGGCTGAAGGCGATAGCCGGGCTGCCCGTGGTCGCGGCGACGAGCGGCAGCCTGAGCAAAGGCAAGGCGATCTTTGATTATCTGACCGAAGACCAGACCCGGCTTTTTCCGACGATTGCATTCGAACAGGCGGGCGCCGATCTCCTGCGACTGGTCAAGGGCAGTGCCACTCGCGAACTGACGCCCTACGAAGGACTGCTCAGGCAGGATGTCGAGGAAATCATGCTGGTACGCATCCCGCAACTGCCATCGGATCGCGCCTGGGGCAATTACCCGGTGGCCAGCGTCGATGAGTACCGACAACGCCTGCCGAAGGATCCGGCCAAGCAGCAGATTGTTCCGGTGGATCCCCGACACTTTCCGCCGGGACTCAAAGACCCTGCCGCACCGGACATGAAGCCTTTGCGTTCGGACTATGCGGTGGCGGCCTACGCTGCGCTTGCGGTTCTGATAGGCGGTTTCTTGCTGCGTTTCATGTCGCGCAGCCGCCGTGGCAAGCGTGCAGCTGTACCGGGGCAGCGAAATGGCTGAGTTGATATCCCAGATCGAGGCGTTGATTGTCAGGCACTGGGAAGTTCTCTATAGCCTGCTCATTGTTGTCGGACTGGTCATCTATGCTGCTGCTTCCCACAGCTTGCACCAGCGCCGACATCCGGCGGCGGCCATCGCCTGGGTGCTGGGCATTGTGCTTCTTCCCTATATAGCGCTTCCGCTTTATCTCGCATTCGGCAGCCGCAAGGTCGTGCCCAAACATGCCGCACGCGGCGTGCGGCGAGTCGCTGCTTTGGCCCCGACGCCGCCTTCCACGGCGGCGCGCGCGCGGCAACTGGGTATGGCGATGGGCTTGCCCGACCCGGTGGCCTACGAAGGACTCAGCATTCACGAGGACGGTACGCAGGCGTTGAACGCGTTGCGCTGCATGATCGACGGCGCAAAACGCACGCTGGAAATCTCCACCTTTGTGTTCGGGCGCGATGTTCTCGGCGACGAGATTGCTGAACGGCTCAAGCAGGCCGCCCGCGCTGGAATCAAGGTTCGGCTGCTGATCGACGGTATCGGCATCTATCTGGGTGGCTATCCGGATTTGAAAGGCTTCGCGCAAGCGGGTGTCGACGTGGTTCGCTTCGTTCCGCCGTTTCGCTCCCCAAAACGCGGACGTACCAACCTGCGCAACCACCGCAAGATGGTCATCGCGGATGGCATGCACTTGTGGTGCGGCGGAAGAAATCTTGCAGCCGAGTATTTCGAAGGCGATCCTCGTCCGATTCTTGGCCGTAAGCCGTGGGTTGATTTGAGCTTTGATCTGCACGGAGAGCTCGCCAGACAAGCCCAGTCCCAGTTCGAACAGGATTGGGCTTTTGCGACAGAACGCCCGGCGCCGGAGGTGGCTGTTTCTGCGACACCGTCACCCGTTTCCGGAGCGATGGCCCAGTTGGTGGCGAGCGGTCCGGACCAGCCGGACGATACGATCTTTACCCTGCTGGTCTCGGCCTGCTTTACCTCGCAGTGGCGAATCCTGGCAGTGACGCCGTACTTCGTACCCGACAATGCGTTGCTCACTGCCCTGTCGCTGGCAGCGCGACGCGGTGTAGATGTGAATCTGGTTTTGCCGGCCAGGTCCAATCACCGGTTGGCCGATTTTGTGCGGCATCGCCAGTTGCGGGATCTGGTTGCCGCCGGGGGCAAGGTCTGGCTGTTCCCGCGCATGATTCACGCCAAGCTCGTATTGATTGACGAAGAACTGGCCCTTGCCGGATCGGCCAATCTTGACGGGCGAAGTCTTTTCCTCAATTACGAGATGATGGTTGCCTTTTACGATCACAAGGCCGTTCACGACTTTTCGCAGTGGATCGAAGTGCGACGTCTGGAATCCGTTCCCTATATTGCGCATCGTCCGGGTGTCGTGCGTGAGCTGGCCGAAGGCATGCTCCTGTGGTTGGGCTTCCAGCTCTAGCCGCAAGCGACGGGCGAAGGCCTATTTCTTCTCTTCGACGCCGGCCTCTGCCTCGGATACGGCTTCGGGTTTGGCTTCTGCTGCCACCTCTGGTTTCGTCATCCAGCCGCCACCCATGGCTTTGTAAAGGATGACCATCGACTGCAACTGGGTTTGCTGCGTCTTGGTGTAGGCCAGTTGCGCATTGAACAGGCTGCGCTCGGAGTCAACCACTTCCAGGTAGCTGGTGTAGCCATTGTCGTAGCGCAGGCGGGCAGTACCTGCATACTGCTTAAGCGAGTCGACCTGCTGCCGTTGCGCGGCTAGCTGGACTCGTGCCCTGTCCTGAGCGACCAGCGCATCGTCAACCTCGCGGAAAGCGTTCTGGATGGCCTGTTGGTAGCGGAGCAAAGCCTGTTGCTGCTGCGCTTCGGAAACCAGGAGTTGCCCGGCGAGTCCGCCTGCCGTGAAGATCGGCATGCCGACGGCACCCGCGTATTGCCAGACCTTCGACCCGCTGCTAAAGAGATTGGAAAGGCTACCGCTGGCGAAACCCAAGATACCCGTGAGCGAGATCGAGGGGAAGTAGGCGGCCTTGGCCACGCCGATTTCCGCATTGGCGGCAATCAGCTCCTGCTCGGCTGCGAGAATGTCGGGACGGCGTTCGAGCAGGTCGGAAGGCAAGCCTTCCGGGATGACCGGCGGAACCAGCTCATCAATTGTTCGCCCCCGAGTTATGGGGCCGGGATTCCGGCCGAGCAGGATGCTGAGCGCGTTTTCCTGCTGGGCAATGGCGAATTCAATCGGTGGAATGCTGGCCAGCGCTTCCTCATATTGGGATTTGTTCTGGCTCAGTTCGAGAATCGAGATGACACCACCGTCGTAACGATCCTGAAAAATCTTGTAGGACTCTCCGCGTGATCTGGCCGTATCCCGG
>NZ_FLQY01000386.1 GCF_900089945.1 Candidatus Propionivibrio aalborgensis
GCGTGAGATTGAAGCGGCCGGTGGTATTGCCAAGGAATTCAACACCATCGCCATCGACGACGGTATCGCCATGGGGCACGACGGCATGTTGTACTCACTGCCTTCGCGGGATTTGATCGCCGATTCCGTCGAATACATGGTCAATGGGCATTGCGCCGACGCCATGGTCTGTATCTCGAACTGCGACAAGATCACTCCGGGCATGCTGATGGCGGCCATGCGTGTGAACATCCCGGCCATCTTCGTTTCGGGCGGCCCGATGGAAGCCGGCAAGGTCAAGTTGGGCGGCAAGACGATCAGCATCGATCTGGTCGACGCGATGGTCAAAGCGGTCGACAGCACGATTTCGGATGCCGATCTTGAGGAGATCGAACGCTCGGCGTGCCCGACCTGCGGTTCCTGCTCCGGCATGTTTACCGCCAACTCAATGAACTGCCTCACGGAAGCGCTCGGCTTGTCATTGCCGGGCAATGGAACGCTGGTGGCCACCCACGCCGATCGCAAGGGGCTTTTCGTCAAGGCCGGACACCAGATCGTCGAACTCTGCCGCCGCTACTACGAGCAGGACGATGCGTCCGTGCTGCCGCGATCAATCGGCTCCTTTGAAGCTTTCGAGAACGCCATGACGCTCGACGTCACGATGGGTGGCTCAACCAACACCGTTCTGCATCTGCTGGCAGCGGCACAGGAAGCCGGCATCGCTTTCACGATGCAGGACATTGACCGGATCTCGCGCAAGGTACCTTGCCTGTGCAAAGTGGCTCCAATGACAGACAAGTATCACATCGAGGATGTGCATCGCGCCGGTGGCATCTACGGCATCCTCGGCGAACTCAAACGGTCCGGGCTGCTGCACCTCGGTGTGCCGACTGTACACAGCAGGACGCTGGATGAAGCCATCATGCACTGGGACGTCATGCATCATTCTCGCGACCTCAAGGTTTACGAATACTTTCGCGCTTCACCCGGCGGAGTTCCGACCCAGACAGCGTTCTCGCAGAATCGTCGTTACCCGGAACTCGATCTTGACCGGACGCGAGGCTGTATTCGCGACAAGTCCAACGCCTACTCGAAAGAGGGTGGCCTGGCGGTGCTCTTCGGCAACATCGCGCTGGATGGTTGTATCGTAAAAACAGCCGGTGTTGATGAAAGCATCTGGACATTCAGCGGCAAGGCGCGGGTTTTTGAAAGCCAGGATGCCGCGGTGCAAGCCATTCTCGCGGACCAGATCGTTGCCGGCGAGGTCGTGGTTATTCGATATGAAGGCCCGAAAGGCGGCCCCGGCATGCAGGAGATGCTTTATCCGACCTCATATCTCAAGTCCAAGGGCCTGGGCAAGGCCTGCGCACTACTCACCGACGGACGCTTCTCGGGCGGCACCTCAGGCTTATCCATCGGTCACGTCTCACCGGAGGCCGCCGAGGGCGGAGCCATCGGGCTTGTCGAAGAAGGCGACACCATTGAAATCGACATTCCCGGCCGGCGCATTCATCTGGCGGTGACCGACGCCGTATTGCAGCAACGCCGTGAAACAATGGATGCTAGGAACGAGCAAAGTTGGCAGCCGGCATCCGAGCGAGCGCGCATCGTTTCCAAAGCCTTGCAGGCCTATGCGCTGATGGCCTCTTCGGCGTCGACCGGTGCGGTGCGCGACCTCAGCCTGCTCAAGCGTCGTTGACTTCGCATCAGGAAAAGCCTGTCCACCCGGGTCGTGGTCAAATCGCGGTCAACTTTATCCTGGGTCCACGCGTTAGTCTGTTTGCCCCATTGCAATCTCATGTCGCCCTTGAGATTTGGTAGCAAGTTGGAATATGATCACCCCGTGGCAATCACCTTTCATCATTGGAGAGAGAGAATGAAGACAATTTACCTATCCCTGCTGGTTGCGGCCGGCCTCCTGTCCGCCGGTGCAGCACAAGCAGCGGACGAAACGGCCTTGGCCAAGTCCAAGAATTGCTTGGCATGCCATGCGGTTGACAAGAAGCTCGTCGGACCGTCGTATCAGGATATCGCCAAGAAATACACGGCCAAGGACGAAGCAATGCTTGTCGAGAAGGTTCTGAAGGGCGGCAAGGGTAACTGGGGTCAGATCCCGATGCCGCCAAACGCGTCGGTCACACCCGACGAGGCGAAGAAGCTGGTTACCTGGATTTTGAGCCTGAAGTAGGCTTTCTCAGGAGTTACACTCCAACATAGACCAACAAGACCGGTTCCAACCGGTCTTGTTGTTTGGGGGTTAACGTGTTGCATCACCCCGAGGCAAGCCGCCTCAACTACACATTGACATCAAGGTGATAGGTCAGCAGAATCGCCCCCTGTGTCCACTTTTTTCATTCATACCGCTTCCGGAGGAATATACATGTCGAACCCGCGCATTCCCAGCATGACACTTGCCATCGCGGCCGCTATTGCAATGATCGGCTGCGGGCAGAAGGAAGAACCCAAGCCAGTCGCCGCTCCTGCACCCGCTCCGGTTGCCGCTCCGGTACCACCACCGACGCCAGAGCTGACGGTTAAACTTGGCCACGTCGCACCGCTGACAGGTCCGCAAGCCCATCTGGGTAAAGACAACGAGAACGGCGCCCGTATGGCAATTGACGAGCTGAATGCTCAAGGCCTCGAAATCGGTGGCGCCAAGATCAAGTTCGATCTTGTCGCGGAGGACGACCAGGCCGATCCGAAGCAGGGCACCATCGTCGCCCAGAAGCTGGTTGACGCCAAGGTTAACGGAGTGATCGGCCACCTTAATTCAGGGACGACCATCCCGGCTTCCAAGATATATTTCGATGCCGGCATCCCGCAAATTTCCGGTTCGGCGACCAATCCAAAGTACACACAGCAGGGATTTGCCACGGCTTTCCGCGTCATGGCCAATGACGTGCAACAAGGTAAGGTTCTTGGCGAATTTGCCGCGCATCAAATGGGTGGCAAGAAGATCGCCATCATCGACGACCGTACCGCCTACGGCCAGGGTCTAGCCGACGAGTTTGAAAAAGCGGTTATTGCTTCTGGTGGCAAGATTGCTGCACGCGAATTCACCAACGACAAGGCTACCGATTTCGCGGCCATCCTGACCAAGATCAAGTCAAAGAAGCCGGATGTGATCTTCTATGGCGGAATGGACGCACAAGGCGGTCCAATGGCCAAACAGATGAAGTCGCTGGGAGTAAAAGCGAAGTTCCTTACGGGTGACGGTGGCTGCACACCGGAATTCATCAAGCTCGCCGGTGCCGCCAGTGAGGGTCAGTACTGCTCCTTGCCAGGTGTTCCGCTCGACCAGATGCCGGGCGGCAAGGCTTTCGGTGAAGCTTTTACGGCCAAGTATGGCCAAATCCAGCTCTATGCACCCTACGTCTACGATGCTGTGATGGTCATGGCCGACGCCATGAAGCGCGCGAATTCGGTTGAATCGGCCAAATTCCTTCCCGAAATCGGCAAGACCGACTACCAGGGCGTTAGCGCCAAGGTGCAGTTTGACGACAAGGGCGATATAAAGGGCGGTTCCATCAGCATGTATCAGGTCAAGGATGGACAGTGGGAGTACCGTGAAACCATCGGTGGCTCGCCCATGGCTATGGCCAAGGAAGCGGTAATGGATGCCGCGGCCGCGGTGAAGGATGCTGCTGTTGCGACCGATGCAGCCGCCAAGGACGCCATGAAGGACGCGGCCACGGAAGGCGCCAAGGTTGCTACCGAAGTTGCGAAGGACGTGAAGGAAGCAGCAGACGCGACCAAGGCCGCAGTAGAGAAGAAGTAGGCAAGCCGCGTAACAATGCAAACGGCACCTGAGGGTGCCGTTTGTTTGTTCGGTTTAGTACCGCATCGCGTCATACCCAGGCACATTTTCAGGCATTCCCGACAATGGACATATTCATCCAGCAAATCATCAACGGCCTGATTCTGGGCAGCATCTATGCGTTGGTTGCGCTGGGCTACACGATGGTTTACGGCATCATGGGCCTGATCAATTTTGCCCACGGTGAAGTCGTAATGATCGGCGCAATGGTCGCCCTGACGGTGATCAAGCTGCTTGAGAGCAGTGGCCTGCCCGTGTTCATTGTCATCCTGTTCGGGCTTGCCGCAGCGGCGACGGTATGCATGGCCGTCGGTTTTACGATCGAACGTATTGCCTACCGGCCATTGCGGCACGCGCCAAGGCTCGCCCCGTTGATCACCGCCATTGGCGTTTCCATCGTCCTGCAGAATCTCGCCATGCTGATCTGGGGTCGCAACTATCACGCTTTCCCGCCAATCCTGCCAACGTCTGCGTTTAACATCTTCGGCGCGACAATCACCAGCCTGCAGGTAGCCATCGTGCTGGTCGCCGCTCTGATGATGTCCGGCCTGATGATTCTGATCAACCGCACACGTCTCGGGCGCGCAATGCGTGCAACCTCTGAGAACCCGCCGATTGCCCGGTTGATGGGCGTCAACATCAACCAGATCATCTCATTTACCTTCATCATCGGCTCGGCGCTTGCGGCTGTAGCCGGGTTGATGGTCAGCGCCAACTACTCGATTGCCCACTACAACATGGGCTTCATGCTGGGGCTGAAAGCGTTTACCGCAGCTGTGCTGGGCGGCATCGGCAACGTCGCCGGCGCCATGCTCGGGGGCGTTCTGCTCGGCCTCATCGAGTCACTTGGCGCCGGCTACATCGGTGACCTGACCGGTGGCTTTCTCGGTAGCCACTATCAGGACATCTTCGCGTTCTTCGTGCTGATCGGCGTACTGGTTTTCCGTCCCTCCGGACTGATTGGCGAAAGAGTATCCGAGCGCGCATGATGACCTTGCTACCCGCACTCGAAAACGTCGCCCACAGCAAACGCGCCGCCATTATTGCAAGCGTCGTCATGGGCATCGTGCTCGCCGCCTTGCCTTTCATGATTGGCAGCGGTCTTGGCAACTCATGGCTGCGCATCATTGATTTCGCAATGCTCTACATCATGCTGGCGCTCGGTCTGAACATTGTGGTCGGTTTTGCCGGTCTGCTCGATCTCGGCTACATCGCCTTCTACGCAGTCGGCGCCTATCTGTACGCGCTACTCGCCAGCCCGCATTTCGGACTGCATTTGCCCGTTTGGCTGATCATCCCGGCCGGTGCCGCACTCGCCGGGTTTTTCGGCGCCTTGCTGGGTGCGCCAACCCTGCGCTTGCGCGGCGACTATCTGGCTATCGTTACACTCGGCTTTGGCGAGATCGTGCGGATTTTCCTGAACAACCTCAACGCCCCCATCAACATCACCAACGGACCTCAGGGCGTATCCGGCATCGATCCGCTGCACTTCGGGAGCATCACGCTGGCCAAGCCCATAGACTTTCTTGGCTTCACGATTCCCTCACTGCACGCCTACTATTATCTTTTTCTCGCCCTTGCCCTGTTCATCGTGTTTGTCACCATCCGGCTGGAGAATTCGCGCATCGGCCGTGCCTGGGTCGCCATCCGTGAAGACGAGATCGCAGCCAAGGCCTGCGGCATAAACACCCGCAATATCAAACTGCTGGCCTTCACCATGGGCGCCAGCTTTGGGGGGGTCGCCGGCGGGCTGTTTGCCGGTTTCCAGGGATTTGTCAGCCCCGAATCCTTTAATTTGATGGAGTCGATCATGGTGCTGTGCATGGTGGTGCTCGGCGGCATGGGCAACATCCCTGGCGTCATCCTCGGCGGCGTATTGCTAACCATCCTTCCGGAAATATTCCGCCACGGCGCCGGCCCGGTTCAACTTGCGCTCTTCGACGCCATCCTGCTTGATCCGGAAGCACTGCGCATGCTGCTTTTCGGTCTTGCGCTGATTGTCGTCATGCTTTACCGCCCGGCCGGCTTGTGGCCGTCAACCACCCGTCGGCGCGAGTTCAAGGGTGAATCGACAACCGATGTGCTGAAGGAAGGAGAATGAGCGTCACCATCCTCGAGGCGCGTGCCATCGACAAGCATTTTGGTGGCGTAACGGCCTTGCGCGATGTCTCGCTGACCATTAAGCAGGGTGAGATCTATGGTCTGATCGGACCGAACGGTGCCGGCAAGACCACTTTTTTCAACGTCCTCACGGGCTTATATCATCCCGATGGCGGTGATCTCGTGTTCGCCGGCGAAAAACTTCAGGCCAGCGCTCCGCACAAGGTGGCCAAGCGCGGCATCGCGCGCACTTTCCAGAATATCCGATTGTTCGCCAACATGACTGCGATGGAGAACGTCATGGTCGGACGTCATGTCAGGACACATGCCGGCGTGTTTGGTGCCGTCCTGCATGACCGCCGCACAATCAACGAAGAGGCCGCCATCAGACGCCGTTCCGAGGAACTGCTGCATTATGTGAATATCGCCGACCGTGCCAATGATCTGGCGCGAAACCTGTCTTACGGTGACCAGCGCCGGCTCGAAATCGCCCGCGCACTGGCGACGGACCCTAAGTTGCTGGCGCTCGACGAACCGGCGGCCGGAATGAACGGTGCCGAAACCACCGATTTGCGCGTGCTCATCGAGGGCATTCGCAAGGACGGCATTACCATCCTGCTCATCGAGCACGATGTGAAGCTGGTCATGGGTCTGTGCGACCGAGTCGCCGTACTCGATTACGGGCAAAAAATCTGCGAAGACATTCCGTCCGTCGTTCAAAATGACCCCAAGGTCATCGAAGCCTATCTGGGAGGCAGCATTGCTTGAAGTCACCGGTCTGCGCGTCGCCTACGGAGGCATTCAGGCGGTGCGCGGCATCACCTTCCACATCAACCAGGGTGAGATGGTCGCCCTCATCGGCGCCAATGGTGCAGGCAAGACCAGTACGCTCAAGGCCCTGTCCCGTCTGCTCGATTCAGCGGGTGGTAGCGTTCGTTTTTGCGGCAAGGAGCTATCCGCCTTGCCAGCGCATCAACTGGTTTCCGAAGGCATCGCACTGGTACCCGAAGGGCGCGGGGTGTTCCCGCGCATGAGCGTCAGCGAAAACTTGCTGATGGGCGCTTACGTTCGCCGGGATAAAGCCGAAATCGAAGTGGACCGCGAACAGGTGTTTTCTCTTTTCCCACGCCTTATGGAGCGCGCACACCAGTTGGCCGGAACATTGTCCGGTGGCGAACAGCAGATGCTCGCAATCGGACGCGCCCTGATGTGCCGGCCAAAACTGCTGCTGCTGGACGAACCATCGATGGGACTCGCACCACTCATGGTACAAAAAATTTTCGAGGTGATTCGCACGGTTGCCGATAAGGGCATGACGGTGCTGCTTGTAGAACAGAACGCCAAACTGGCGCTTGAAGTCAGCCAGCGCGGTTACGTCATGGAAAGTGGCGAGATTACGCTTACCGACGAGTCAGCCACACTGCTCGCCAACCCCAAGGTGCGAGAAGCCTATCTCGGCGAGTAGGGCGGCAAACCGCTGAAGACCCGACTCAACTAGCGCGTCAAAGGATTCGCGTTTCTGGCCTTCCCGGTTCAAGGCTCCCTACAACTCCATCGTGTCGGCAAAGGCCAGGGCTTGCATCTGGGCCCGGTTGAACTGGTCGGCGGACAGGCCGAGCATTCCCACCTGTTCGGCGAGTTCTTTTCCATCCTCGCCCTCACTTGATTTTGCCAGGTCGAGGAAGGGGCCGTACACGCCACCATTACCCAGCAGAGCGTCACAGATGGGTTCCGGCAGACTCATGGACTCGAGCACTTTATCCATATCCACCCCCAGCAAAGCGTCGAGCATGGAGAAGGCACCGGTGATGAACAGGTTGTCATACTCCTGCCGGTCGACAAGACCTTGCGCCAGTACTTCCATCAGCCGTGCACGCGTCAGCGCCGTGTGCATCAGCGCGGGCGCCATCGGGTCCTTGCTCGCCGTGGCTAGCAGGAGCGACAACCATTTGTTCAGCTTGTTGTACCCAAGTATGGTCACTGCGTGGCGGAATGACTGGACTTCGCAGGAAAGACCAAAGCCGGCTGAGTTGATGTAACGCAAAAGCTTGTAGGAAAGCGCCACGTCCTGTTTCAACGCCGCTTCGATTTCCTTGATATCGGCATTCTTGCGCACCAGATTCAGCACGCGGACGATTTGCGCCTGCCCTGGGCTCAGCGCCTTCGCCGGGGCTTTTGTCGGGTGTTTGAAAAACCAACTGGCGGCAGCATTCACCCCTGCGTCCAGACAGTCCTGAAACCCCTGACTGTCGCGCACGTTGATCGCCACACCGATGCCATAAGGCTGCGTCTGAGCTGCGAAGCTCTTGAGTTGGGCAGGTGAGAACCGCTGAGCATCGAACGCGATGAAACGGAAGGAGACACCGGACGAAAGTGCGGCTTTCGCCTGCGTGTCAAAAACCAGACACAGCGAGGCGTTCGCCGCTTTCAGGGCGTCAATCAGGATAGCCGCCTCAGGCTCTACAAAAGAAGCCGAATCGACTTCGATGGTTGCGTTTTCAGGGATCTGCCAGTCGAGCAATTCCGCATCACAAGGCGCATTGCCACAGCTGATGAAGACAAGTTTTTCACCCAGGGGCCAGAATTCCGTCAGGGCATCCAGGGTCTTGGCTGCGTCTTTCGTCGATGCACCGTCGTCAAAATGAAGCGTCAGGCGGGTGGCAATGATCTTGCTCTGGCGGTTGACCAGAGGTTGTCGCGAAATATAGACATCGGGCATGGCAATCAACCTGAAATATTGGAAGGGTTTTTGGCCAGATCTGTTATAGCGGACACGTCGTCATTGGCAAATTCGAATGAATCGGCAAAAAACTCGTTCTCCGGCAGATTGCATTTTCCGACAAAATCGCGTCGGGCTGCAGCTACCATTTCCGGCGAACCACAAACATACACCTGATGGCCGGAAAGATCAGGAAAATCCTGCATGGCCGCCGCATGGACAAAACCGATTCGCCCGCACCATTTCTCGCACTGAGGCGTATCGGACAACACCGGAACGAATCGGATACCAGGCTGTCGCGCCCACTGTTCGGGCAAGAGCATCAGGTAGAGATCGGCGCGTTCCCGCCCGCCCCAGTAGATAGCCATCGGTCGCGTCGTTTTTTCGGCAATGGCATGTTCGACGATGGCCTTGATCGGTGCAAAACCAGTGCCCGCAGCGACCAGCAGCATCGGCTTTGCGGAATCCTCACGCAGGTAGAAACTGCCATGAGGCCCGTTGATACGCAGAATGTCGCGCTCCTTCATGGCGTTGAACACATGATCGGTAAACTGGCCGCCCGGCACATGCCGGATATGCAGTTGCAGGCAACCGTCGTCGTGCGGCGCATTGGCCAGCGAAAAAGCTCGCCGGCGGCCTCCCTTCAGCAATATCTCGATGTACTGCCCGGCAAAAAACTGAAGTCGGTCGCTAGCCGGGAGTTTGAGTTCAACGATCATCACGTCGGGTGCTGCAAGCGTAAGCTTTTGCACTCGCGCCGGCAGGGTTCTCACCGGAATTTCCTGCGCGGAACGAATTTCTCTGCTCTCGATGGCCAAATCGCTTTGCGCCTTGGCACAACAAAACAAGGCAAATCCGGCCCTGCGGTCAGTTTCACTCAGGGTGTCTATCGGCGCCTTGCCATGATCGACAATTCCGCTCAACACTCTCCCCCGGCAGGTGCCACAAATACCGTCGCGACAGCCATAGGGCATCAGAAGCCCCTGCCGCAATGCCGCATCGAGGATGGTCTCGTCAGCCTCGGCCTCAAATTCGTGTTGAGAGTGCAAACCCGGCTGAACGCTGACCAGGAACCCCATCTAATCTCCCTGAAAATATGAATCCGGTAAAATTGCGCCGTGCAAAAACTTCTGATCGTCGGCTGTGGTGATATTGCTTTTCGAGTCCTGCCCCGCTTGCTCGGGCATTATCGGGTATTCGCCCTGCTGCGCGACCCCGTGCAGTTCGCTTCCTGGCGTGCCAACGGAGCCCGTCCCATCCGTGCCGATCTGGATCATGCATCAAGTCTGCAACGCATCAGCGGACTCGCCGACATCGTGCTGCATTTTGCGCCCCCTCCCGAACGTGGCGTAGTGGATACCCGCACACGTCGCCTGCTCGCAGCGCTGGCACGGGGAAAAAGTCTACCACAGCGGCTCGTGTACATCAGCACCAGCGGTGTATACGGCGACTGCGGCGGAGCGCGTATTGATGAAACTCGGCCCCCCCACCCAACCAGTGCCCGCGCCATGCGCCGCCTTGATGCCGAACACCAGTTGCGTCGCTTTGGACGCCAAAACGGTATTCGCGTCAGCATCCTGCGTGCGCCCGGCATCTACGCTGCCGATCGCTTGCCAACTGAGCGCTTGCAAAAGCGAGTCCATGCGCTACGGGCCGAAGACGACGTGTTCACCAACCACATCCATGCCGACGACCTGGCCATGCTGAGCTGTGCGGCGCTACGTTACGGACGCGCCAATCGCTGCTATAACGCGACTGACGACTCCGCGATGAAAATGGGCGAATATTTCGATCTCGTCGCCGACCGCTTCGGCCTGCCCCGACCACCACGCATTTCGCGCAGCGAGGCACAGCAGCAAATGTCGGCGCTTCAATTGTCGTTCATGAGTGAATCGCGCCGGATCGACAACCAACGGATCAAAAAGGAACTCCGGGCAAAATTGCGCTTCCCGCTGGTTGTGGATGGGGTGAATGCGGCCTGGCAGGAAAGGAATCGGTGATGGCTTATCTTGTCGTTAAGGCACTGCATATTGTGCTGGTAATCAGCTGGTTTGCCGGCCTGTTTTACTTGCCGCGCATCTTCGTCAATCTGGCGATGGTCCCGCAGGAGAGCACCGCCGAGTACGACAGGTTATTGTTGATGGCCGGAAAACTGTACCGTTTCATGACCCCGATCGGCTTTCTGTCCATTGCTTTCGGCCTTTGGCTGTGGCTTGGCTTTGGCGTTTCCGGCGGCTGGCTGCATGCCAAGACAATGCTGGTGGTCGTACTCGTTGGCTATAACCTGTACTGTCGAAAACTGTTGAAAGCATTTCAGTCCGGAAAGAACAAGTTCAACCACGTCTGGTTTCGCTGGTTCAATGAGATGCCCGTGCTGCTGCTGCTGGCCATTGTTTTCCTGGTTACATTCAAACCTTTTTAGGATACGTTTTTTGGAAAACTTCTTTGCCAGTTGCCCTCGCGGCCTGGAACCTTTGCTTGCGGAAGACCTTGCCGTGGCGGGTGTTGCCGAATCAAGGCAGATTCCCGGCGGAGTGCATTTTGTCGCCGATTGGCCAACCTGCTATGCGGCCAACCTGCATTCACGTATCGCCACCCGCATTCTGTGGCGGGTTGCCCGAGGGCCGTACGCAAAGGAAGACGACATCTACCGACAGGCGCTTGCCTTGCCGTGGCCGACATGGTTCAGTGCCAGCCAGACGATTCGCGTCGATATCACGGCGGTCAAATGTCCGCTCAGGAGCCTTGAATTCATGACACTGCGCATCAAGGATGCCATTTGTGACCGTTTCCGGGCAGATGTCGGAAAGCGCCCCAGCGTGGATACGCGCGAACCGGAAGTGCGTCTCCACGGCTTCTTGAGCGCCAACGAATGTACACTGTACATCGACACGTCGGGCGCACCGCTCTACCAGCGGGGACTGCGTCAGAAGACCGTCGAGGCGCCGCTGAAAGAGAATGTAGCGGCCGGCATTCTTCGTCTTTCCGGTTGGCAGCCCGGTATTCCCCTACTCGATCCAATGTGCGGTAGCGGTACTTTTCTCCTAGAAGCAGCGCAGATAGCACTCAACATTGCGCCGGGCGCCGGGCGCGACTTCGGATTCCAGCGTTTGAGGAACTTCAGACTCAAAGAGTGGAAACATCTGCTCGACAGCGCCATGGATGCCGAGAAGCCTGCCGCCAATGCACAGATATACGGAAGCGACATATCGCCAGTCGCCGTGCGTGCCGCGCTGGCTAACCTTGACCGCGCAGGCTTGCTCACTGCGGTTACGCTGAGTTCGGGCGACATATTGGAAATCGATGCTCCCGCCAAGGCGGGCGTACTGGTCACCAATCCACCCTATGGCGAACGCCTGTCCGAGCAGGATGAGCTAGCTGCTTTTTACCCGCAGCTTGGAAGCGCGCTCAAGCGCAAATTTGCCGGTTGGAACTGTTACCTGCTGTCAGCCGACATGCGCATGCCCAAACTGATGCGCCTGATGTCGAGCAAGAAAACGCCACTCTACAACGGCGCCATGGAATGCCGACTGTTCGAATTCAAAATGGTCGCGGGAAGCAATCGGCGTTGATGGCCTTAAAACGGCGATTGCGCGACAATTTCACTTCTTGATGTGCCGCTACCCCCAAGAGGGTAGTACGACGAACAGTGCTATTCAGAGGGAATAGAAGACGAGCCAGAATGAATAAATATTCAAAAATTATATGAACGTCAATGAAATTTCTGGGTAAATGTGGCAAAATATTGCACTTGTTGCAACCCCAAAAAAGAGTAAGGGAGGAGAAATCTTGAAAGTGAAAAATTTCCAGGACCGGCGTTCCGGACCTTCATTCTTCCCTGTTTATTCGCTGTGGGGCCTGCTTGCGGGGTTGATCCCCACAATGGCCCAAGCAGAATATGCTTTGAATCTGCCCGCGCCGGCTTCGGACCTCGCTCAATCCATATACGACCTGCACACCCTGATTCTCTGGATATGCCTTGCGATCCTGATCGTTGTGTTCATTCCGATGGCCTTGGCGTTAGTGCGGCACCGCAAATCGGTAGGGCACGTGGCAGCAAAATTCCACGACAATCTTCTTGTGGAAATTATCTGGACCATCATACCCATCCTGATTCTCATCTATATGGCATGGCCGGCGGCAGCCTTGGTAGTATCGATGAAGGACACGAGCAAGGAAGATCTCACGATCAAAGTTACCGCTCACCAATGGAAGTGGGAGTATGAGTATCTGGGCGACAACATTCGATTTATTAGCAACTCTTCAACTCCGAAAGAACAGATAGAGGGATTGCAACCCAAGGGCGAGCATTATCTGCTTGAGGTTGACCGGCCTATGGTCGTCCCTGCAGGCAAGAAAGTTCGTTTGGTGATGACCGCCAGTGATGTTATCCACGCTTGGTGGGTTCCCGCCTTTGGCGTCAAGCAGGACGCCATACCGGGGTTCATTCGCGATACCTGGTTCAAGGTCGACAAACCAGGCACCTACCGGGGCCAATGCGCCGAGCTGTGTGGTGTCAATCATGGCTTCATGCCTATCGTTGTTGAAGTCGTTCCTCCGGAACAATTCGCAAGCTGGAAAAACGAGCAGATCGCCTTGGTGGCGGCGGCAGCGGCAAACGCCAACAAGGTATACGAGTTAGCCGAACTCAAAGATATCGGCGAGAAGGTCTACGCTGCCAATTGCGCGGCCTGTCACCAGCCCAACGGCGAGGGTCTTCCAGGCGCTTTCCCCGGACTCAGTGGATCGAAGATGGTTAATGAAGACAAGGCAGGCCATATAGATATTGTCATCAACGGTAAGCCGGCAACGGCCATGGCGGCCTTTGGCAAGCAACTGTCCGATCTTGATATCGCTGCAGTCGTCACATACGAACGCAACAGCTGGGGCAACAAGACTGGCGATGTGGTGCAGCCGGCTGATATTGCTGCACATCGCAAGTAAGAAGGAGTCAGGAATGAATACAACCGCAGTCAACGTCGCCGCAGACCATCACGATCACGACCATGCTCCTTCTGGCGTCATGCGCTGGTTGACCAGTACCAACCACAAGGACATTGGCACGCTGTACCTGTGGTTCAGTTTGTTCATGTTTTTCTTCGCTGGCGCCTTGGCAATGCTGATACGTGCCGAGCTGTTCGAGCCTGGACTGCAATTGCTTCACCCCAATGTCTTCAACCAGCTCACGACGATGCACGGCCTGATCATGATTTTCGGAGCCATCATGCCCGCACTGGTTGGTTTCGCCAACTGGCAGGTGCCGCTGATGATCGGCGCATCCGATATGGCCTTCCCCCGTTTGAACAATTGGAGTTTCTGGCTATTGCCCGCCGCAGGCACACTGCTCGTCGCTTCGTTTTTTGTGCCTGGCGGTGCCATCGCCGGTGGCTGGACAATGTACCCCCCCCTCTATATTCAGGGCGGTATAGCCTATGACATGACAATACTTGCTGTTCACATCCTTGGCGTTTCGTCGATCATGGGGGCCATCAATATCATCACCACCATTCTCAACATGCGTGCACCCGGCATGACCTTGATGAAAATGCCTTTGTTTGTCTGGACTTGGCTGATTACTGCCTATCTGCTGGTAGCTGTCATGCCGGTGCTGGCCTGCGCAATCACCATGTTGCTCACCGACCGCCATTTCGGCACTCATTTCTTTGACGCGGCCGGCGGTGGCGATCCGGTCATGTTCCAGCACATTTTCTGGTTCTTCGGGCACCCTGAGGTGTACATCATGATTCTGCCGTCATTCGGCATTATCTCGACGATCATCCCGACCTTTGCACGCAAGCCATTGTTTGGCTACGTCTCTATGGTGTATGCGGTTGCCTCGATCGCGTTTCTCTCCTTCATTGTCTGGGCGCACCACATGTTCACCACCGGCATGCCGGTTGCCGGACAGCTCTTCTTCATGTACGCGACCATGCTGATTGCGATTCCTACCGGTATCAAGGTCTTCAACTGGGTAGCAACCTTGTGGCGGGGTTCAATCACCTTTGAAACGCCAATGCTGTTCTCGCTGGCCTTTGTCTTTTTGTTTACCATCGGCGGCTTCAGCGGGTTGGTGCTGGGGCTGGTTCCTGTGGATATTCAGTTGCAGGACACCTATTATGTGGTTGCCCACTTTCACTACGTGCTTTTCTCCGGAGCCGCAATGAGCATTATGGCTGGCGTGTACTACTGGCTGCCAAAATGGACTGGGCACATGTATGACGAGAAGCTCGGCAAACTGCACTTCTGGCTGACGGCCATTGCCTTCAACATCACCTTCTTTCCAATGCACTTTCTTGGCCTGGCCGGGATGCCACGGCGCATTCCCGACTATTCGCTTCAATTCACCGATTTCAACAGGATCGCCAGCCTTGGCGGATTTCTCCTCGGCGTCAGTCAACTGTTGTTCCTTTATGTGGTGATCAAGTGCGTACGAGGCGGCAAACCCGCTGGGAACAAGCCGTGGGATGGCGCTGACTCGCTGGAATGGACTCAGACATCGCCGCCACCGTATCACTCGTTTGTCACTCCCCCGGTAATCAAATAGGCCATACGAAGGGAAAGAAGCCATGCAAGCACATTCCAGCGACAGCGTCTATTACGTCCCTCCACCTTCGATCTGGCCTTTAGTCGGCTCGGTTGCTCTTCTCACCTTAGCTACCGGCTTCGTCCTCCTAATCAACAAGATCGCTGCTGGCCCCTATATCATGACACTAGGGGTTGGAATTCTGCTGGTCATGCTATTCGGCTGGTTTGGCGCAGTTATCAAGGAAAGTCTGGCCGGCAAGTACTCCCAACAGGTTGACCTCTCATTCCGCTGGGGGATGGTGTGGTTTATTTTTTCTGAGGTCATGTTCTTTGCAGGGTTCTTCGGTGCCCTGTACTACGCCCGAAGTTTCGCTGTGCCATGGCTCGCCGACACGCAGTTGTTGTGGCCTGGATTCAGTGCGGCCTGGCCAACGGCCGGTCCTGGCTTGAACACAGTTATCTCGCCGGTTAACGCTTGGGGAATTCCTGCAATCAACACCCTGATTCTTCTGACTTCAGGAGCTACCGTAACTTGGGCACATTGGGGCCTGCAGAAGGACAATCAATTTCAGCTAAAGCTCGGCCTGGCACTGACAGTTCTCTTGGGTGTCATCTTTATCGGCATGCAGATTCATGAGTATGGCGAAGCGGCTTTCACCATCCGTGATGGTATTTATGGCGCGACCTTTTACATGCTGACGGGTTTTCACGGCTTCCATGTCATTATGGGAACAGTCATGCTTATCGTCATCTTGTTGCGCTCTATGGCCGGACATTTTTCACCAAGCCACCATTTCGCATTCGAGGCTGTAGCATGGTACTGGCACTTCGTTGATGTGGTCTGGTTGTTGCTGTTCATTTTTATCTATTGGTTATAGGCTCTTCCGGACTCTCCGGCCAATACCTTACTTCTTCCCGATTGCCGATGCAGCTTCCCTTGTTCGACGGTTTTATTGGATCACTGGAGAAACCGATTGCGGATGCATGACAGCTTTATGATCGTTCTTAGCACCCTCTTTGTGGTGGTATTTGCGATCATGATGCATTCGATGTTCAAACACCGCAGAAACTGCGACCACTCGACTGCGAAGCTCACTGGGGCGAACGGGACGGTGCAGTGGCTGTGGGCACTCGTTCCATTTGCCATCCTTGCCTTCGTTGACATCGCGCTGATCAACGCTCCGAAAGACCGCAATGCACATGCCCTGAAGGAAGGCGGTCTAACCATTGCGCAAAACCAGACGTCAGCCTTGTCTTCGCTGGTCGACAGCACGCAGACGTTGAGGAGTTCAGCAGCGGACAGTGAGGAATCTGTTTTAGTGACCGCTTACAGGGCTCACAGATGACAACAACGAAGACCTCAGATTCGGCAATGGGCAACCAGCGAAATGCGGACAATCGACGTTTGGGCTGGACTATCGCTGCCGTTGCGTGCGCCGTTTTCTTCCTCGTGTTATTTTTGAAAAGCTGATGCAGTCAAATGCCCCTGTCTGTCAGTAGTCCAACACTTGGACAAACCAACCGCCGTCTGCTCAAGAAGCTGCTTGCACTCGTCGTTCTGGCGTTCGCTTTCGGATTCGCGTTAGTGCCGCTATATGATGCGTTTTGCCTGGTCACTGGACTTAATGGAAAGACAGGAAATGCGGCACAAGCCGGCAATTTCGGTTTTGGAGGTATCAACAAGTCAGTCACGGCACCACCCAGCAGCATCGACATGAACCGCGTCGTGACGGTCGAATTTACAGGCACCGTAATGCCCGGCCTGCCATGGGAACTGCTGCCAATGACTTCAAAGCTGGATCTGCATCCGGGTGAACTGCATCTGGTCAAGTACCGCGTACACAACCGTTCGGACAAAACCATTGTTGGGCAAGCCATACCGAGCGTTTCTCCGGGTTTGGCCGCACAACATTTTGAGAAAATCGATTGCTTCTGCTTTGCGCAACAAACCCTCGCTCCGGGCGAGACGAAGGAATTACCATTGACTTTCATCGTCAAACCGGAAATCGATAATGACATCCATACGATCACCCTTGCCTATGCATTCTTTCATGTCGACGGTGAGAAATCGGCGGTGAAAAACCAAGTCTCACGCTGACTCCGGCGTCCGGACAAACCGAATGTCGGCAAAATGCCGGAAATGGAACTGAAATTCGGATTGGAACTGCGTTCCAGAGCAATCAGCCTGAGGTCTTTACTATCTCGATCCCCGAAATAATGGGTGTTTCGCTGCTCCTCCCGCGGGACTCAGCCGTGGATCAGTCCAAAACGAGAACCAAGCATCAGCAATATGAAGATCGTGAACGACAGTCCAATGCGCCAAGTCAGCGCTCTCACTGTTCGGTCGCCTGCGCCATGATCTCGGTAGAGGAAGAAAAGGCCGGAGAACAGGCTGCCGATCACGCCAATCAACATGACAAGGATGATGAGCTTGAGCATTGCCGACTCCAGTAAGGTGAGTTCAAATTATGCCCGCACTGAGCATGATGTGGCAACACCACCAGTTTCGCAAGAAGACAAACTGTCAGACTCCACGCGCCGTTTTCGACCGCGGCTGTTACCCACGCTGGCTGCGGCCTTACTGTTACCCCTCTTCATATTCGCCGGAAACTGGCAGTGGAACAAGGCGACTATCAAAGGCAACCTGCAAAGGCAGCTGGATATGCGTGCCACCGAACCGGCAATTCAGATACCGGCAGCGCGAGTCGAAGATCCGCAATCGCTACGCTACCGCAAGGTTGTCGCACAAGGGAATTACGAGCCACAGCACCAAGTATTGATCGCCAATCGCACCCTTCATGAACGCGCCGGCTATCACGTTATCACCCCGCTAAGGCTCGGCGGCAGCGAAATTCGCGTGTTGATCAATCGCGGCTGGATTCCAGCGCTAGCGAAGTATCGCGACGTGCCACAAGTCTCAACACCCGCCGGGATGGTTGAAGTTTCCGGAACGGCCGCCATTCCCGGCACATATTTCTTTACGCTTGGAGATGACGGTTACAGCACGACCGGATGGCACAGCGTCTGGCAAAACCTTGATTTGAAGCGCTATAGCCAAGCCGTTGGTTTTCAGATCCAACCCTTCGTCGTCGAACTTGACCCGGAAAGCGCGGCTGGAGGATTTGCCCGCGAGTGGCGTCGCCCCGACGAACGACTCGAATCACATCTCAGCTATGCTTTCCAGTGGTGGAGTATGGCCGCAACCACCATTGTACTCTGGCTTGTTTTGAACTTCCGACGAAAATCCTGAGGCTTTCAGGAAATACACACCATGACTGCAGTCACGCCCACATCAAATTCAAAACGCAACACTCTGCTGTTACTTGCTGCGGTATTTGTTCTTCCCTTCGTTGTCGGTTCAGGGCTCTTCTGGCTGGATTGGCGCCCAGAGAAATACATTAACCATGGAGATCTTCTCCAGCCACCGATCCCACTGCCGGAAACCGGTCTCAGCCATGCCGATGGACGACCCCTGCCGGCCTCGGACTTTCGAGGAAAGTGGTTACTCGTACTGCCCGTCAACGGCGCATGCGACAAGGATTGCGAAAAAAGCCTGCAACTGATGCAGCAGGTTCACCTCGCACTAAACAAGGAGCAAGACCGCCTGCTGCGGGTTCTCGTGAGCATTGATTCATCTGGCACTCATAGCACGCCAGCATTACCGGAATTGCAGCAGCGCCTCCCGGATATTGTCGTTGCAATGGCAAAAGCCAGCACAGAGGTCAACGTCTGGCGCAGTCTGTTGGGTGACAGTGGGCAAAAGGTCTTCATCGTTGATCCACTCGGTAACGTCATGATGCGCTACGCCGAGCCAATCGATATGCGTGGCGTGCTGAAGGATCTTGAGCGCTTGCTGAAGTATTCCTGGGTTCGCTAAAGCTATCTGGAGATATCGTATGCCCGCCACCTTTAGAGATCAGGCGAATTCGAACCGCTCGGCTGGGCGTCGGATCTCTGATTTCTTCGATTTGTGCAAACCGCGCGTCAATAGCCTGATTGTCTTCACAGCGATGATCGGCATGCTTCTCGCCTCACCCGGCTTCCCTCCCCTAACCGTCTTTCTGTCTGCATCAATTGGCATTGCGCTCGTCGCAGGTGCTGCAGCAGCGATCAACTGCCTGGTTGAAAGAACGGTTGACGCGAAGATGGCGCGTACCCGTTGGCGCGCCACGGCAAACGGTAAAGCCCCGATGGCAGAAACACTGACCTTGGCCACATTAGTTGGCAGTGTTGGGCTTTGGCTGCTTCACGCCATGGTCAATCCACTGACCATGTGGCTGACTCTTGCGACCTTTCTAGGTTACGCGATCATCTACACGATCGTACTGAAACCAGCTACGCCGATGAACATTGTGATCGGCGGAGCGTCAGGCGCCATGCCCCCATTGCTCGGATGGGCAGCAATGACCGGCAGTGTCGGCCCTGAAGCATTGGTTCTGTTCCTGATCATTTTCATCTGGACCCCACCGCACTTTTGGGCGCTCGCCTGCTATCGCCGTGAGGATTACGTAAAAGCCGGTCTGCCCATGCTGCCCGTCACGCACGGAATCGAGCTTACCTGTTTTCACAGTTTTCTCTATGTCGTCATGCTTACAGGCGCTACAGTGTTGCCCTACACTCTGGGCATGAGTGGGCCGTGGTATCTCGCCACGGTACTGGTACTTGATGTCATCTTTTTAGCCTACACCTTTGCGCTTTGGCGCAACTACAGCGATGCACTGGCCAGACGCACTTTCCGCTGGTCGATCATCTATCTGACTTTGCTCTTTGCTGCGCTATTGGCCGATCATTTTGTGTAATCCAACGCACGAACGATATGAGCTTTATCTGTAAAGATTCCGGTTTAATCGGCCAGCGCAGCCAGTAACTTGTCGTGAATGCCGCCGAAACCACCGTTGCTCATCACCAGTATCTGGTCGCCATGTCGGGCAGCAGCGACGATGTTGCGGATCAGGCCATCCAGATCGTCGGAAACCTGTGCCTTGTGGCCCAATGGCGCCAGAGCTTCTGAAGCGTCCCATCCGAGCTTGGCGGAATAGCAGAACACCAGATCGGCGTCGGCGAGGCTTGCTGGCAGTTGCGCCTTCATCACACCCAGCTTCATCGTGTTCGAGCGCGGTTCCAGAACAGCGAGAATTCGCGGCGCTTCTGCGCCCGACCCGATTCTGCGACGCAGCCCGGACACCGTCGTCGCGATGGCAGTAGGATGATGAGCAAAGTCATCGAGGACGTTCACTCCGCGGACCGTTCCCCGCAGTTCCAACCGTCGCCTGACATTTTTGAAGCGCGACAAGGCTTCCAGGCTTATATCGAACGGCACGCCAACGTGTCGCGCGGCAAGTAGTGCTGATACTGCGTTGGAACGGTTGTGCTCGCCGTTCAGACTCCAATTCGCCTTACCGATGACTTCTTCACCATGCATCAAGCGTAACGAGCCATCCGCATCGTCACCTTCCATGCGCCAGTCGAAGGCTTGGTTGAAGCGCTCGATGGGCGTCCAGCAACCGCGGGCGAGCACACGTTCGAGGCTACTTTCTCCACCGTTGCTTACCAGCAGGCCATTTCGCGGCAAAGTACGCACAAGATGATGGAATTGCGTCTCGATAGAAGCAAGATCGGCGAAGATATCCGCATGGTCATATTCCAGATTATTCAGAATTGCTGTTCGCGGTCGGTAATGAATGAACTTGGAGCGTTTGTCACAAAACGCCGTGTCGTATTCGTCGGCCTCGATCACGAAGAACGGAGATTCGCCGACATTTCCCGATAATCGTGCAGATACGCCGAAATTCATCGGAACTCCACCGATCAAAAAGCCAGGACTCAAGCCGGCATCCTCAAGAATCCAGGCCAACATCGCGGAAGTCGTAGTCTTGCCGTGCGTGCCGGCGACTGCTAACACCCAACGCCCCTGCAACACGTTGTCCGATAGCCACTGCGGTCCGGAAACATAGCGCAAACCCCGGTCCAGAATCTCCTCAAGCAGGGGGTTGCCTCGCGAAATGGCGTTTCCCACAAGAAAAAAATCTGGCTTGAGCGCAAGCTGCTCAATACCATAGCCTTCAACGAGTTCAATGCCCGACGCTTCAAGCTGAGTACTCATCGGCGGATAGACGCCGCTATCGCAACCAGTTACGCGATGACCTGCAGCTTGCGCCAGCTGTGCAATTCCCCCCATGAAGGTGCCACAAATGCCGAGAATATGAATGTGCATGAAAAAATTCCAAGTAGAATGGTCTGTGCGACGAGTGTTCGCGGGCGCGCCAAGCGAATTGTACGCTTGACGCAGCGATGCGACTGAATCCGGCTGGACGAGCGAATCCGCGCGGTAGCGAGGCGCCAGGAATGCAACCATTCCCGAAGAAAGCGCGAATACCAAAGTCCGAGACCTGAGCGACCAGCGCCATGAACCGACGATACGAGAACTTGAACAAGGCTCAGCAACGCAAGCGAATTGCCAGTGTCGCAGCGCGCTTGGTTGCCGAGCATGGCATCGGCGACTACGCTCTGGCTAAACGCAAGGCAGCACACGGCCTCGGCCTGCCAGAAGACACCCAGCTACCGGATAACGCCGAGCTTGAGATGGAATTGAGTACCTACCAACGCCTCTTTCACGCTGATGAGCACACTGAGAGAATCGCTGATCTCCTGCGAATAGCCAGCGAAACTATGCTTATCATGCAGAAATTCAACCCTTATCTTACAGGCTCTGTACTCGATGGAACCGCTGGTCGCTATGCCGAAATTGACATCCAGCTATACACCGATAGCGCCAAGGATGTTGAAATCTATCTTCTCAACCAACGTATTTCCTATGAGCACAGTACTCCCCGCTCGGAGCGCGCCGAGGCTGTACTGACTATCCACAACGAGGGCAGCGTCGTCAATCTTATTGTCTACCCGACTAAAGAGGAACGAGTCACCTTAAAGACCCATGATGGCAGGGTCAGGCGGCGCGCGCGCCTTGACGCCGTTAATAGACTGCTGCTCACATCCACCCCAAGGGATACGCCATGACAGCCAGAAGGCAGTTTGTTGTTGGCGCTATTGCCGTAGTGCTCGCCCTGGCATCCGGCATCTATATCGGAATTGAAGCACGAGGAGGACCTGAGGCGAGTGTAGTAGAAGCACCTGAGGGCGCGCTCACGAGCGAAGCCATAGTGAATCTATTTGCCGCCCGCTTGAACGACGCGGAGGGAAAGACGCTGGCGATGTCTCAATGGCGGGGAAGAACGCTGGTGGTTAACTTCTGGGCGACATGGTGCCCCCCCTGCAAAGAGGAAATGCCGGCTTTTTCGAGATTGCAAACGCAATATGCGGCGAACGGCGTCCAATTTGTAGGTATCGCGCTCGATTCTGCCGACAACGTACTCAATTTCTCAAAGCAGCACCCTGTCACCTACCCGCTTCTCCTTGCCGGCTCCGAAGGGGCAGAACTGAGCCGGCAATTGGGCAATTCGCTCCTAACTGTGCCTTACACCGTCGTTCTGGGTGCCAATGGAGGGGTGCATACGACCAGAATGGGGCCCTTTCCCAAGCAGGAACTTGAAGCACTGCTGCAGAAGATCGCCATCGCGAAATGAGCGATTACTGGACAAAATGCTGCGATATGCGGCAATATTACAGATATGAAGAAGGAAAAAGCCACATCGTCAGACAATAAGAAGTCCGGGGAACCCGTCAAGCTACTTGTCCTGCATGGACCCAACCTGAATCTTCTCGGCACTCGCGAGCCAAACTATTATGGCCTGGCAACACTTTCGGACATCAATCTTGCCCTAGCCCGTCGTGCGGCAGCCGTAGGCGCTGAACTTGAATCATTTCAAAGCAATCACGAGGGCGCCCTGATCGAACGCGTACACGCTGCGCGAGAACAGAGGGTACGCTACATCATCCTCAATCCAGCGGCTTACACGCATACCAGCATCGCGTTACGGGACGCCATGGCGGCGTCAGGCATTCCCTTTGTCGAGGTGCACCTATCCAACGTTCACTCTCGCGAAACCTTCCGCCATCACTCGTATTTTTCTGACTTGGCGGTTGGCGTCATTACAGGGCTTGGCAGCGAGGGTTACCTGCTTGCGCTTGAGTACCTTCTCAGTCAGATCAATGCTGACTGACCTCGTGGCAGCGGGTTGACCACTTCTGCCGCCAGTTTTTGCGACTGGCAACCATCAATTCACAAAGGATTAGATTCATGGATCTGCGTAAACTCAAGAAACTCATTGATCTGGTCGAGGAATCGGGTATCACCGAGCTTGAAGTAACCGAAGGAGAGGAAAGAGTCCGCATAGCCAAGCACTCGACTGCCGCTCCCCAACAGGCTTACACGATGCCGCAAGCGACAACAGTGGCCTTGCCGGCCGCTGGACCCGCCATCGACGCTCCCGCCGACAGCAAAGCACTTAATCTCCCTGAGGGGCACGTCATCAAATCGCCGATGGTCGGCACCTTCTATCGTTCGGCCAGCCCTGACTCCGATCCGTTTGTTGAGGTCGGCAGCATAGTCAAATCTGGCGACACACTGTGCATTGTCGAGGCAATGAAACTGCTC
>NZ_FLQY01000387.1 GCF_900089945.1 Candidatus Propionivibrio aalborgensis
TCGCCGATGACAGGTTTCAGCTTGACAGGCATTGCCTGAAATTCTTACCGACCTGCACGACAACGATAATTGTCATAGCGCATCTTTGGTCTGACAGCGGAAAGATAGCCAGGCGCCGCTGCTTCAAGTGAGCGTGGTTGCCAGCCTGGGTAGTTGCGGAGACCGTCGGTAACGTTGTCTTTTTCCATGGAGCGCAGGTTGTCGGGCGACATCGGCGGATTGGGGAGCAGTCCCATGATTCTTGCCAGCAGATTGGCTAGGCCATTGGGCAAATCAATAATCGGGCGGTGCCGTCCGATCAGATTGCCGGTGTATTCGACCAATTCGCGCAAGGTGTATACCTTCGGGCCGCACAGTTCGTAGATCTGGCCAAAGGTGGCCCGATCCGTCAGGCTCTCGGCAAAGGCGTCGGCAACGTCGCCAACATAAACGGGCTGAAAGCGCGCGGAAGCACCCGCCAGCGGGAGCATGGGAAGCAGTCTGAGCAGGGACGCGAAGGTATTCAGGAAAGAGTCGCCGGGACCGAAAATGACCGAGGGGCGAAACACGGTGACATCGATACTGCCTTCGTGCGCACCCGTGGCATTCATGGCCGCGCATACCGCCGCTTCGCCTTCCGCTTTCGAGCGCAAATAGGCCGATGGCGCGTCGGTAGCGGCGCCGAGCGCGCTCATATGCACCAGACGACGCACGCCGGTCTGTTGCATGGCCGCGATGATTTTCCTGGGCAATTCGACGTGCGCGGCAGCAAAACGTTTGCCGTAAGGCGGGCTGGAATCGCTATCGTGCAGAATGCCGACCAGATTGATGACCGCATCGACGCCGTCCATCAATGAAGCCAGCACCTGTGGGTCGTTCACATCGGCCTCTTCCATGTATACCGTTGGCAACAATATCAACTGCTTCGTATTGTCGCGACGACGCGTCGGAATCGTCACCCGTATGCCACGTTCGGAAAGCCGGTTGGCTATCCAGCCGCCAACGAAACCGCTACCCCCAATCAACAATACCTTCTTGAGTTCCATAACACCCTGACGCTGTAGTAAGTAATAAAGAGCCGATTTTACGGTAAAACTTCGGCCTTTGGATCAACAGTCGCGCGTGGTCCAATCACGCCAAGCCGGCTCTTGATCGTCTGCGGTCTGCCCTCAAAAAGTGCCGAATAATAGACCGAGTTGCTCATCACCTTTTTGACGTAATCCCGCGTTTCGTTGAAAGGAATAGTCTCGGCATAGATCGCACCCTCCAGTTGGTGGTCGGCACGCCATTTGCGGGCTCGGCCGGGGCCGGCATTGTATGCAGCAGAAGCAAGCACCGGGTGATTGTCGAGGCTTTCCATCACCAGACGCATGTACGTGGTGCCGAGCAGCAAATTGGTCTCGGTGTCATTCACCTGGCCTTGACGAAAGTCCTTGAGGCCGATTTTTCTTGCGACCCACTTTGCCGTCGCCGGCATCAATTGCATCAGGCCAGATGCTCCCGCCGATGACTTGGCATTGGTGATGAAGCGGCTTTCCTGACGCATCAGGCCGTACACCCAGGCGCTATCCAGAGATTGATTCGTCGCCGCCGGGCGCACCTGATCGCTGTAGGGCGACAGGTAGCGTAGCGCGTAATTGTGTTCGTTCTTCGTACGGTCGGCGGCGGCGATGGCGCGATCGAAAATTCCGGCGCGCTCTGCGATTTCCGAAGCCGTCAGCAGCTCCCGGTCGCTCATGCTACTCAGTGTCCAGTTCCATTCCCGGAAGCCCTCACTTCGCAGATTGACACGATACAGCGCGAGGGCGCGCTGCACACCGGGATTGGCCTCAATCTGTGCCATCTCGGCAGGCGTGGGGGGCGCCGCCTTGGGCGGTGTCATGATCGGCCGCCCCAGCTCATCGTCCGCCAGATTGCCGTAGAAGTTCGGTTGCCCGGCGATCCTGGCGTAAAGCGTATTGGCATCCTCGACGCGCCCCCCTGCCCGATAGGCGCGTCCCAGCCAGTAAACCCAGGCCGGTTGTTCGGCAAGTTCGGGCGACATCTTTTCAATCGTCGAACGCACCGTTCCCCAGTCCTGAGCCCGCAGGGCCGCGCGCACCTTCCACTCTGCCACTTCATCGGAAAGTGGTGCATCGTCGCCTTTGCGATACCACTGTACCGCTTCGTTCATGTGTCGCTTTGCCGCCTGCCAGCCGATCTGACTCCACGCCCAGGCAATTTCACCGGCCTGTAGCTGGCGCTCGATCCTGCTCAACTGCTCCGCTGCCATACGCGGATCATTGCGTGCGATGTGACTGATCGCCAGCGCGGCCAGCTCGCGATTCATCTGGCTGTCGGAAAACGACGGTGGCAGTTTCAACAGCCACGGCAATGGGGTGTCGCTTACCGCAGTCGCTGTCCGGGCATCGGGAGTCTGGCTGGGTGGCAAATAGTTCATGGTGTAGCGCGCGGCGGACAACTTGTTTGCTTCGTATTGGCGACGGATGCGTGCCCAGACCCCATCAGCCAGTACGCGTTTCTCCAGAATCAGCGCTTCCAGTACCGGATAGCACGATGCAGGTGGCTCGATCAGATTCAGCCAGAGCGGCATCGCATCATCGAGCATGCTCGCATCGCCGCGTGCCCGACGACTCTGCAAGGCATAACAGGCAAGCTCCTGATCAGGCTTGACAAGGAACGGGTATTCGTCGTCAAACGCCTTCCATTGATTCCTCTTGCCCAATTGCTTCAACCAGTCCGCTCGCAGTTTCTCGGCAAGATAGCTTTTGTCGTAGCGCGTCAGGAAAGCTCTGATCGTCCCCGGATCGGGGTTCTCCAGATCAAGCTGGATCTGCCAATACTCGACATAGGCTTCAAGGGCGTGGCCCTTCAGTTCGGGAGCGATACGCTCAAGCTTGGCGCGGTCGCCTGCCTTGACCGCATCGCGCGCAGCGAGAAACCGGTCATCAGCACTCACGCTGGCGGCCGCAGGCACTGCCAGCAACAGGGAAAGCACGTAGACGAAAGCAACAAGACTGAACTTCATGATAAGCTGGAATCCCCGTAAACACTGACTTTCAGCATACCACACGAGCTGCCGGTTAATGCCAGAAACCAAACTGTATATTAGCGCAGACGCGCGCGCTGTCTGCCGGGGCGAGTTGCGCAAGCAGGGCATCGAACGCCGGCTGGCGCTGTCGACCGACGTTTGCGCGGTTCTTTCGGCGAAGGTTTGCGAACATCTGAAAGATCACTTCCCTCAATTGGCAAGAATGCGCGTCGGTTTCTGCTGGCCGGTAAAGAATGAACCCGATCTGCGACCGCTGGTGATGTCGTGGATCGCATCCGGCCAGGCCGGGTTCGCGGCACTGCTCCCGGTTGTCCTCGGAATCGGGTCGGCACTGGCTTTTCGCGAATGGGTTCCCGGCACCCCTCTGGTTGCAGACCGATACGGTATTCCAACGCCGCGTGAAGGTGCATTTCAAGTGCCCGAAGCCTTGCTGCTTCCGGTCAATGCGTTTGATGCCGCCGGATACCGGATTGGTTATGGTGGAGGCTTCTTCGATCGCACGCT
The DNA here is from genome assembly GCF_900089945.1 of Candidatus Propionivibrio aalborgensis. GTDB lineage: Bacteria > Pseudomonadota > Gammaproteobacteria > Burkholderiales > Rhodocyclaceae > Propionivibrio > Propionivibrio aalborgensis. The sequence goes on from NZ_FLQY01000387.1 coordinate 3,536, forward strand.
GGCTGCACTCGACCCAACGCCGCTGAGCATCGGCGTTGGCTTCGAATTGGCCCGTGTCGACTCGATTCACCCGGAGCCACACGATGTCCGCCTCGACGCCATGGTCAGCGAAGCCGGCGTGTTCAGGCATGCTCCTTCCTAGGGGTGTTTACTGCACGTGAAGGCTTTGGTGCTTCCTAGGGAGGGTTGGCCCCTGCCAGCGACGCGCCTGGCTTTCGACGAAACGATAGAACACCGCGCCCGCGGCAACGCTGGCAGCCCATGCCAGCCCGATGCCAAAGGCGTTGGCAGTGGGGTCCTCCGGCGCGATCCTGGAGAAAAGAGCGTTCATCACGAGAAGAACCGGGAAGTGGACCAGGAACACCGAATAGGAAATCTTTCCCAGGTAGGCCAGAAATTTGCCTCCGGGGCGACTTTCCATGAATCCCCAGCGTCGGGAGATGCCAAGCGCAAGCGCAGTGATCAGGGCAACCGCAATGCGGGAGCGAAAGTCGATGATGAGCGCAACAACGACTACACAAAAAATCACCGGCAGCCAGTCCGGATTTCGTTCGGACTCGGTCACCCAGTACGTCAGCGTGCCCAGCGCGTAGGCAGCAAAGAAATAGATCGCCCAGTTATCCCAGTCCGAATCGCGGTTGAAATAGAACAGGGAGCCCAGCGCCAGCACGCTCACGAACAAAATGCTGAAAACAGGCAGGCTAATGAATCGATCTCCCACGGCGCGGGCAAACCAGAGCGTTCCGAGTAGCAGGACAAAGAGCTGGAAGTCGATGGCGATGTACCAGACGCCGGCAGACAGCGAGTCATAGGCGAGGATATTCTGCAAAAGGGCAACGTGCGCCAACATCTGCCGCAGTGTTGGCGGATCGGGAATCGTATCGTGATCCATCAGACTGCGTGCGATGGCCGCGCAGAGAATGCTTAGAAATATGGCGGCCACATAGGGAATGACCAGCTTGAAGTAGCGGTCTGACAGCACCGTGAGCGGGTTGGCGACAATCAGTCTGCCAGTGGGTGCCAGGGTTCTTGCTGCCAGGAACCCGCCAATCACAAGAAATATCTGGACTGCAATTCGCGCGTCCTGACTCAACCACGAAAACAGTGCCGGAGCGAGGCCGTTGGCGACATCGGACATCGGACCGTAGAACGCCAGATGGTGGAGAACGATAAGTTGTGAGGCGACGGCTTTGAGCGCGTCGATAAAGGCCAGTCGTGAGTCAGAGGCACGCATGCGAAATCCGGGAAATTACTTGAGCGGTGCAGCCTGGACGATACGGAAAGGCTCGATTTCAGAGCATAGGATGCTGGAGCGAAACCACCATGGCCAGAGACGTCCGTCGCTGTAAGGGGCGAATATTACGACAGACTTGTTTTGTTAACAATACTAAATTCTGGCCCACTCGCACCGGCCTTCAGGCTGGCGTCAGTCCGTCGAGCAGGAAAGCCCGGGCAAACTCGTCGACAGGCATCGGCTTGCCGCGCAGATAACCCTGAATCTCGTCGCATCCTTCACGAAGAAGGAATTCACTCTGCTCGTGCGTCTCGACGCCCTCCGCGATGATGGTCAGTTGCAAACTGTGGCCGAGGGCGATGACGGCGCGCGCTATGGCGCAATCTTCTGCGTTGTCCGGCAGTCCGCGCACAAAACTCTGGTCGACTTTCAATTTGTTGAGCGGCAAACGTTTCAGGTACGCCAGTGACGAATAGCCGGTGCCAAAATCGTCGATGGCGAGATTGATTCCAATGGCGCGCAGGTCGTTCAAGACCTGAATGCCACTCTCGACCTGACTCATGACGGCGCTTTCGGTGATCTCCAGTTCCAGCAGGGCAGGTGGCAGGCGAGTTGCATCAAGCGTTCTGCGCACGATCTCCTGAATGCGGCCACGGCGGAATTCAACACTGGAAACGTTGATCGAAACCACTCCCGGATTGAGGCCTTCCCGCGTCCAGGCCGCCCAGTATTGACAGGCGGCACGCTGCACCCATTCGCCGATGTCCACGATCAGCCCGGATTCCTCGGCCAACGGGATGAACTTGCCCGGCAGAACCAGCCCCTGCTCGGGGTGTTGCCAGCGAACCAGCGCTTCCGCACCGATGAGTTTGCCCGTGACCAGCGAGAACTGTGGCTGCAGGTAGATGCGCAATTCGTCGCGTTCAATGGCGCGGCGTAGTTCGGTTTCCAGATGAAAATGCTCAAGAGCGCTATCGGTCAGTTCGGGGGTATAGAACTCGGAGGTGTTGCGACCACGTTGTTTGGCGCGATACATCGCAATGTCCGCGTTCTTGATCAGCGTCGTCGCGTCGTCACCGTCTTCCGGGAAAATGCTGATGCCAATGCTGACGCCGACGAAAAACTCCTGATCCAGCGACACCGGCGTTTCACGCAGGTTTTCAAGGATCTTGTCGGCGACATTCAATGCTGTTCCCGAATCGCCAACGCCCTCCATGAGAATCAGGAACTCGTCGCCCCCGAGGCGGGCGACGGTATCCGAGCCGCGGATGAGCTTGCTCATCCGCACCGCCACTTCGCAGAGTACGCGGTCGCCGACATCGTGGCCGAGACTGTCGTTGATCTTCTTGAAGCGATCGAGGTCGACGAACAGTACGGCGAGTCCCGTTTGCTCGCGGCGGGCGCGTTGCAGTGCGACATGCAGCCGATCTTCAAGCAACAGGCGGTTCGGCAATCCGGTGAGCGAGTCGTGATGGGCCTGGTAGTTGAGCTGTTCGTAGGCTGTCTTGATCGCTGTGATATCGGAGAAAACGCCGACATAGTGGGTAATGGCGCCGGATGAATCCTTGACCGCGCTGATCGTCAGCCATTCCGGAAACAGTCGTCCGTTCTTGCATTTATTCCAGACTTCACCCTGCCATCGACCGCTGCGTTCGACGGCAGTCCACATGTCGCGGTAAAACGCCTTATTGTGACGACCGGATTGAAGCATGCTCGGGTTGCGCCCGAGGACCTCTGCCTCGCTGTAGCCGGTAATTTCGGTGAAAGCACGGTTGACGGCGACGATCGTTCCGTCGGGCGAAGTAATGGTGACGCCCTCGGCGCTGCTGTCAAAGACCGTGGCCGCCTGCCGCAGGCTGGCTTCCATGCGTTTGCGTTCGGTAATGTCGAGCATGAAGCCGACCAGCCCGCCCACGGCGCCATCGGGTTGAGTAAAGGTTGCCTTGTGGAACATCACATCGCGTATCTCGCCGTTGGCATAGCGTACCGGGTATTCGTAGATCTGCGTACCGGGTTTATCAAGCAATGTTCGATCGGCCGCGAGGTACTTGTCGGCCAGTTCGGCCGGTGCGATGTCGTGCGGCGTTTTGCCGATCAAGTCGCCGGCCGCGATTCCGATAAAATTGGCGAAAGCGCTGTTGCAGCCCAGGTAGCGAGCATGCTCATCCTTGTAAAAGATCGGGCCGGGAATGGTTTCGATCAGTTGCTTCAGGAAATGCAATTGCTTCGAGAGTTCCGCCGTACGTTCGGTTACACGCTGCTCCAGCTCGATGTTGCTCTTGCGCAAGGCTTCCTCGGCAAGAAAGCGACGGGTAACATCCTCATGCGTCCAGATCCAGATTTGTTCGCCGGCCTGCTCGACCATCCGGCCCCTGGCATTGACGCAAATGCGCTGCCCGTCGGATCGCCGGTAGCTGATTTCGCCGGAAAAGAAGTCACCGGCCTTGGTTGTGTCATAGACACGGCGGCCGGTTTCCTCCCATTCCTCGTCGGTGTCGAAAAGCAGTCGTGACGACTGGCCGATCAGGCCGCCCGGCGGATAACCGAAGATCTCCTCAAGGCGCCGGTTGCAGTGCAGAAACGTGCGATTACGCATATACGAGATGCCGATCATCGCGTTGTTGAATATCAGCGAATATTCCTGGTTGCTTTGCACGAGTGCCGCTTCGGCAGCACGACGGGCGGTGATGTCGTCATAAGCCCATATCCAGGTTTCGCCACCATCGGGTGACGTGATGGTACGGCCGATGATGTGATTCCAGATCGGAGTCCCGTCGCGCTTGCAGTATCGCATCTCGCCTTCGAAGGTCCGTTCGGCAGACAACTGCGAATTGACTTGCACCCAGGCGTCCTTCCATTCCTCTTCGCTACAAAAGAGGACGCGCGTCGACTGCCCAGCCAGGCCGCCTTCAGGAAAACCGAATATCTCCTCCAGCCGACGGTTGCAGCGCTGGATCACGCGATTGCGCTGATACGAAATACCGATCAACGCGTTGTCGAAGATCAATTGGTGTTCGTGATAACTCTGAATCAGAGCCGCCTCGGCATTGTGACGAGCGGTGATGTCTTCATACAGCCAGACAAAACCCAGGTCCGGGTTTTTCGGGTCAAGCATGCTGCCGGTGATGTGGCACCAGATCGGTGTGCCGTCGCGCCGTTGGTAGCGCGCCTCGCCGCTGTAGGTGCCGGTTTCGGCAATGGCGGCATAGGCGATTCGGCCCGTTTCAATCCAGTCTTCTTGGCTCGGATAGTAGATGCTGTTCAATTTTCCGATCAGCTCTCCGGGCCCGTAGCCGAGAATCTCTTCAAAGCGCGGATTGCAGCGCACGATAATGCGCTCGCGGAGAAAAACAATTCCGGTATGGGCGCTCTCGAAGATGAGCTGCTGTTCGCGCAGCAGGCGAGCCGTGGCGTCGCGCCTGGTGCATTCTTGGGAGATGTCGTTGATGATCCAGACGGTACCCAAGCGCGGTGCCGCAGCGTCGATGGCACGGACAACCAGATGGGCACTAAAAATGCTGCCGTCGTGACGCTTTAAGGGAGATTCGACCTCAACTGTTTTTCCAGCACGCAATTCCGGCCGTACTTTCTGGAGTAGGGTTACGTAGGCCTCTGCACTTGGGAGGAAAACCGATCCGGCTTGTCCGATCAGCTTTCCTGGCGGCCAGCCGAAAAGTTCATGGGCGTAAGGGTTGCAGCGACGAACCAGACGTTCGCGCGTTAAAACGATAGCCACCCCCGCATTGTCGATGAGCGCCTTGTATTCCAGGAGATGCTGTTCAAGCGAATCGCGATCACTCATCGTTCAAGTGGCCTTGTCCGAGGGGGTTTGAGGCAAAGGTATCAGGCTGGCTGGCTGCCGTCCACATCAATACCACAGGCGAGTACCTAGGTTCGGCAGTGAGGCATCGGGGTGGGCCGCATCATGGGCCGCGGTTCAGTTCGGACTTTGGCTCAGACAGGCGACAAGGAGCATCGGCCATTGTTGCGGCCATTGGGCCATCGGCTCGCGAGTGAAGCCGCTTTTTGCATATTGCTGCCAGCGGCCGATGATGTAACAGAGCAGGACGTTGGCCAGCGCGCCGAAATCGGCGCCGGCGGAGATTTGTTCCTGCGTGGCAGCGACACGCAGCGCCTGCTTGAGTGCGGCCTCGATCTTGTCGAGCAACTGGTTGATGCGAAGCTGCAGGCGTTCGTTTTCATTCACCAGCGCATCGCCGGTCAGGACCTTGGTCATGCCGCGATTGCGTTGGGCGAAGTTGAGCAACAGCGCCAGGATATGCTCAACCTGTTGCAGGCCCTGGGTTTCTTCGGCAGATATCTGGTTGATGACGCCGAACAGACTGCTTTCGATGAATTCGATCAGCCCCTCGAACATCTGCGCCTTGCTGGCGAAGTGGCGATAGAGCGCGGCTTCAGAACACTCAAGCCTGGCGGCCAGGGCGGCGGTGGTTATCTTTTCTGCCTTCGGGCTTTCCAGCATTCCGGCCAGCGTTTGCAGAATTTGCAGTTTTCTTTCGCCAGGCTTGGCCATGATGTCGCCCTCAGGGGTTGATTGTTTGGCACGGCTGATTATAGCCGCCCAAGCCGTTGCGGCAAATCGAGAACTGAGGCCAGTTTCACGTCTACATAGGGGGGGTGGCGTGTGCAGGTACTCACCCACACGGTTCTCATTCCGAGACGCTTGGCCGTCTTGAGGTTCAACTGTGTGTCTTCGACCATGATGCATGAACGCGGGTCGAGCTCTTCCTTGTGCAACAAATGCAGGAAACCGCTGACGGCCGGCTTGGGTTGAAAGCGAAGTCGCTCCACGGTGTAGATGGCGTCAAAGCAGTGGCGAATGCCGATAATCGCCAGCACTGCTGAAGTGTATTTGAACGGAGCGTTGGAGAAGATGATCTTGCGCCCCTTGAGACGACGCAGCATGGCCTTCAGTCCACGCTCGACAATGACCGAGCTCGCCAGATCCGGAAACTGGTGCGTATGGTGCAGAAAGTGCTCGGGATCGGTGCCATGGTGGCGCATCAGGCCGAGAAGGGTGGCTCCGTAGCGCAGCCAGTAATGTCGCCTGAGCCGCGCCGCCTCGCCTTCATCCACGCACAGATGCTCGCGGATGTAGGCCGTCATCGAGCGGTCAATGTGCGGGAGTATGGACGGGTTGACGTCGTGAAGCGTGTTGTCGAGGTCAAAAAGCCAGGTGCGTGATCCGTCTGCCATCAATGCGATTTGATCATTGTGCCGACGCCGTGACTGGTCAGGATTTCCAGCAGCAGTGCATGCTCAACGCGACCGTCGATGACGTGTACGCTCTTGACGCCATTCCGCGCGGCGTCCAGCGCCGAGTTGATTTTGGGCAGCATGCCGCCGGACAGCGTTCCGTCGGAAACCATTTCGTCGATCTGTTTGGGCGTGACGTCGGTGACCAGTTTGCCTTCTCTGTCCAGCACACCCGGCGTGTTGGTGAGCAGTACGAGCTTCTCCGCTTTGAGCACCTCGGCGATTTTCCCGGCAACGACATCGGCATTGATGTTGTAAGTTTCGCCGTCCTTGCCGACGCCAATCGAGGCGATGACCGGGATGAATCCGCCTGATTCGAGGTGGGCAATCAGCGACGGGTCGATCTGCGTGATATCGCCAACCTGGCCGATGTCGATCAGGTCCGCCGGGCTTTCCCGATTCGGCAGAAGGAGTTTCTTTGCGCGGATCAGGTTGCTGTCTTTGCCGGTCAGGCCTACGGCCTTGCCACCAGCCTGATTGATCAGGTTGACCACATCCTTGTTCACCTGTCCGCCGAGCACCATCTCGACGATCCCCATCGTCTCGGCGTCGGTGACGCGCATGCCCTGAATGAACTCGCCCTTCTTGCCAACACGGGTCAGTAAATCCTCGATCTGCGGGCCGCCGCCATGCACGACGACGACGTGCATGCCCACCAGCTTCAACAGAACAACGTCACGTGCGAAGCCTTGTTTGAGTTTCTCGTTGACCATCGCATTGCCGCCAAATTTGACGACGATGGCTTTGCCGTGGAAGCGCTTGATGTAGGGTAACGCTTCGGCAAGGATGGCCGCTTCCTGTGCCGGTGAGAGGTGTTGAGAGGTCATGGCAGGGATCCTTGAAATGACTGGCGATTCTACCCGGCGACGGGGCAAATATAAAGACAGTGAATAGCCGTCCTCGCAATGGCCTCGACTTGCGTGACGCGAGCCCTGCGGCTAGAGTGGCGCGATGAGCGATCCTGACCTTCAGCAAGCCTTGCAGAAATTGCGTCCGACGCTGTTGCGCTTCGCCATGCTGCAGCTGCGCGATGAAGCGGCGGCCGAAGATGTCGTACAGGAAACGCTGCTCGCCGCACTGGAAGGGAAGAGCTCATTTTCCGGACGCTCCCAGCTCAAGACCTGGGCGGTCTCGATTCTGAGGAACAAGATTGTGGATCTCATGCGACGTGGTTCGCGCGAGGGGAAACTGCCCCTGGTCGACGAACACGGCGATGAGGACTTCGATGCGCTCTTCGATGGTTCCGGTCATTGGCAGGAACCGCCAGGCGACTGGGGCGATCCGGCAGCAGTGCTCGAACAGCGTGATTTCTACGATGTGCTTGAATTATGCATGAAGGCCTTGCCGGAAAATGTAGCGCGGGTGTTCACCATGCGCGAGGTGCTCGGTTTCGAGACTGAAGAAATTTGTAAGGAATTGAAGATGAGTACGTCTAACTGTTGGGTAGTGCTTTATCGGGCACGCATGCGGTTGCGGGAATGTCTGCAATTGCGCTGGTTCAGCGTGAGGTGACGAGTATGAAATCTTGCAGGGAAATTCACCGTCTGGTGATTGAAGGGCAGGATCGCGAGCTCGGTTTTGCCGAACGTTTTTCCATGCGCGTGCATCTGATGATTTGCACCACTTGCAAGCGTTTTGATGCGCAGATCGATCTGATGCGGCAAGCGCTAAGGCGCTTTCCCGGAGATTGAATACGAATATCGGGGACCTGTCCCGCTGTCCGCGCTGGCTTGACGGTGATGGATATCCTTACCGTTCCCCACTGGCGCTGGTCGCTGGATAACTGGCTTAAGTAGCGCCAGGCCCGGTCAACACTGAAGTCCGAATTTCTGGAGATGATCCCATGCTGATCCCCCGCCAAGAAGTGCCCGCGCTGAAGGTTGAAACGCTATCCACTGGTTCGTTCGACCTGGCGAGCGAAGGCCCGGCCAACTTCACTCTGCTGGTTTTCTATCGGGGTCTGCATTGCCCGATCTGCGCTAAATATCTGCTTGAGCTTGCCCGTCTGCTGCCGGATTATGTGCAACGCGGCGTTGGCGTGATCGCTGTGTCGTCCGATACGCGCGAGCGCGCGCTTGAGATGCAGAAGAAGCTTGGTGTTGCCGAGCAGCAATCGCTGCGTTTTGGCTACGGCCTTCCCCTGGAGAAAGCGCGCGAGTGGGGCTTGTATCTGTCAGCCTCGCGTGGCAAGACTTCGATCGGAATCGAAGAGCCGGCATTGTTTGCCGAACCTGGATTGTTTTTGGTAAGGCCGGATCGCACGCTCTATTACGGCGCAGTGCAGACCATGCCTTTCGCTCGGCCGCATTTCGACGAACTGCTGCAGGCAATCGATTTCGCGATCGACAAGAACTACCCGGCGCGCGGTGAATATACCGGCCCTGGTTAGTTACAAGAAAAGCAATCGCAAGCTTACCGAGCCTCCCGGCTCGGCGCGGCTGGGTTTATCCACGCGGTGGCTGAGTATAAGGCGCGTATGATGAGAACCATGGAGGTGGACGGCGAAGCCTGATTTCCGTCCCGCTGGGTCGCGTCCGACAAGTCGGTAACGACGCATAAGGATTCGTCCCGGTCGGCGAAATGCTCCGTGGCCCTCCAGTCATTGTGTGTTGCGGAGGAGGAACTTGTCGTGCTGCTAGTCCGGTTAGAAGATCGCTGGATGGACCGTGTCGGAAGAAATTGCTTCGCTTTGAAAGTGCGCTGATCCCGTGCGCTGGCTGCTCGCGCTTTTTCGGCTGATATTCCGCGTCGTTCGCCGTTTCCAGACGGAACACTTGACACTGACCTCGGCAGCGCTGTCGTTTGCCACCTTGCTCGGGCTGGTGCCGATGATTGCCGTCGGTCTTGGTTTGATATCGCATTTTCCCTTTGCGGAGAATGTGAGTGTGGCTCTCGAAAGATTTCTGCTCGCCAACCTTTTGCCGGACAAGGCTGGAGCCGTTATCGCCAAGTATCTCGGCCAGTTTGCTCATCGTGCAGGCGGCATTCCCCTGATGGGCGGCATCGCGCTGGTGGTCACCGCGCTGATGCAGATGCTGACCATCGAGCATGCGTTCAATACAATCTGGAAGATCAAGACGAAGCGTCCTTTGTACAGGCGCTTGGCGATGCACCTGATAGCGTTGTTGCTCGGGCCGGTCGCGTTTGGCGTAAGTCTGGCCCTGATCTCCGTGGTTGCTGGTGTTTCTTCCGGGCTTCTCGACGAGCCCGTGTGGGTGAGCGTTACTTTTTTTCGAGTTCTGCCATTCATGATTACCGCAGCACTCTTTTCTTTCCTTTACTGGGGTGTTCCGAACCGTGCGGTATCGCGATGGCACGCGATGAGCGGTGGTGTGCTCGCCGCCCTGGGCTTTGTCGCCATGCAGCGGTTGTTCGGCCTTTATGTTGCCAACTTTCCAAACTACGCTGTGATGTACGGGGCTTTTTCTGCGGTGCCCATCTTTCTTGCCTGGTTATACTTTTCCTGGGGAGTCATCCTCGCGGGCGCACTGGTGGTTGCGGAATTGCCGTACGTGGCGCAACGCTAGAACGAACAAAGCCTGACTGCCGTCCAAATGGTGAACACTCTCGCTTCTTTCCTGACCAGACATATCGAGCAACGATTCAGGGTGCTCGCATGGGTTTTTGGCGTCATCGCGGTTGCAACCCTTGGTGTATTGCACACCGCCACCGAGACCGACTACGCCTTTTCCTCGGCCGTCATAATTCCCGTGGTAGCCGTTGCCTGGACCGGCGGGCGGCGGGACGGCTTCTCTTTTTCGTTGCTGGCGGCGCTCTTGTGGGTGAGTGCTGATGTGCTGGCAGAACGTCAGTTCAGCTCTGGCTGGGTGCCATTGATCAATGGCCTGACCCGGTTTGCGACCTATGGCTTTGTCACGTATCTGATCGTTGAGGTTCAAACGCTGCTGGCTCGGGTGCAGGAAATGGCCCGCCACGATACCTTGACGACGTTGCTCAATCGGGGCGCTTTTTTTGAGGCGGGGGATGCCGAGGCCAGCCGCTGTCAGCGCTACGGCCATCACATCGCCGTGGCTTTCCTCGACCTGGACGATTTCAAGCATCTCAATGACAGCCGGGGTCACGGCGCCGGTGACCGGGCGCTCAAGGCGGTAGCCGTCGCCCTGCAAAGCACGCTACGGACGACGGATTATGTGGCCCGCCTGGGAGGCGACGAGTTTGCTGTTCTGCTGCCGGAGATTGGCTATAATGCGGCCACCGAAGCCGGCCACAAGATTGCCGCCGCCGTCAATGCGGCGATGAAGGAATTTTCCCCTGTCAGCGTCAGCGTCGGGATCGCCTGGTTCGAGAACGCCGAGTGTGGCTTTCCCGCTATGCTCGGCTCCGCCGATGCCCTGATGTACGAAATCAAGCGGGACGGCAAGCATGGCGTTCGGACACGGCGTGGCGCGGTAGTGCCACCCGACCCACCCACAGAATCGGAACCAAATTGACTTATCAGGCCATTCTCGCCGCATCCATCTTTTTGCTCATCGCCTTTGGCCTTGAGCGCTTGGGCCGTGCCTCAGGCATTCCTTCAGCCATCCTCCTGATCGCGGCCGGCCTCGCTGGCAAACCGGTGCTGGAGACTTTCGGTCTTGCGCTGGAAGGCATTAGCGCTGCGGTGCCTATTGTCGGTACCCTGGGCTTGATTTTGATCGTGCTTGAAGGAACCCTGGATATCAAACTCCGCCGGGATCGTTTGCGCGCGGCAGCTGGCGCCTTTTTGATTGCCGGCGGCGGTTTTGTCGTCTGCACTACAGTGTTTGCGTTCGCAGGGTCCCTGATCTTGAACCTGACACCCCTTCAATCCGTGATCCTGGCCGTGCCTTTCGCAGTCATCAGCAGTACGATAGCCATCCCGAGCAGTAGTTTCCTGCCGCCATGGGGCCGAGAGTTCGTGATTTATGAGAGCTCCTTCTCGGACATTCTGGGTGTGCTGGTCTTTTTCTCGCTACTCAACTCCAACGGAACCCTAAAAGGCGCCCTCCTGGGAATGATTGGTGGCGGTGCACTCTCGCTGCTTCTGGCGCTTGTTTGCGCCGTCGGCCTGGTTCTGATCCTCATGCGCATTGACGGCCATATTCGTTTTACGCCCTTGCTGGCTGGGCTCTTTGGTCTCTACGCGGCGGGCAAGCTGATGCACTTGTCACCGTTGATTCTGGTACTGCTGTTCGGCCTGTTGCTCAATAACCCCGCGCTGATTGTTCGCTTTCGCCCATTTCAGGGTTGGCTCGACGACCGTTACGAGGAGACACTCGACGAGTTCAGACTTCTGATCCTGGAGCTGACCTTCGCTGTGCGTGGTTTCTTCTTTATCCTGCTGGGCTACTGGACCAACTTGAGTGAGCTGGTATCGCTGAAAGCCTGGCTGGCGGCAACACTGATTTTGACCGTGGTCTACGGTAGCCGTTACCTCATGTTGCGACTGGCTCGTTTCGACCTTCTGGGGCCGCTGACCTGCATGGCCCCGCGCGGGCTAATCACCGTGTTGCTCTTTCTGTCGGCCAAGGAGGCATTGCCGCTGCCACATTATTTTTTTGGAACGGTGATGCTGGTGGTCCTGGTTTCGGCTACTTTGATTACCATAGGGCGTTACCGTTGGGCCGACGTAGGCGTTTTCCCTGCATCCTCGAACGCGAGAAAGCCGGAATCCATCTAAGCGGAAGGAGAACTCCATGCAACTGACCATCATCGCGGCCATCCTGATATCTATTCTTGGCGTCGCCTTTGCCATGCAGAACAACGTGCCGGTTACCGTCAACTTTCTGCTTTGGCGTTTGGACAGTTCCTTGGCCATGGTGCTGCTGCTGGCCCTTGCGCTTGGGGCCGTCATCATCGCCCTGTTGACCACGCCAGCAACGCTCAGATGGCAATGGCTGACGAAGCGACAGAAACGCCGGATCGAGGAGCTGGAGAAAAACTGCGACGGTCAGCGCCGCCGGATTGCCGAACTTGAAAGCCATCTCCCACCTGAAACCGATGCAGCTGAACCACGCCCATACGCAGGTCTCATGCAGCTGATCGGCAGTCGGGAGGACGAAGCGGTTGGCGAATCGAAACAACCTCCGGTTTGAGAAAGCGCGGTCACTGCAACGATTAGAGCGGTGCCTATTGGACGCCAGGAATCCTCAGCATTTTGGCCAGGTAGTCAAAAAATAGACAATACAGAATGATCGGCAAAGGCAGACCGAGAAGCGTGCCGGTGAAGTATTGCCGGAACCTGATGCCTGACAGGGCGAGGGCGTAGTTGAGGGCGGGTACGGTTTGAAACAGCACTCTCAGGAGTACGACACTTCTGATCGGTCGGGCATCAAGCTGCCCGAGAATCCGGACAGCGGTTTTGCTCTTCAATTGTCGCAGGACATCTCCACCGACCAGCCGGATAGTGAAAAAAGTCAGAGCGCACGAAATGCTAGCGGCGACATAGGTGGCCAGCCCGCCCCAGATTCGACCGAGCGTTAGCACGGCGGCGGCCAGAAACACCCAGCCCGGGATCTGGATCAGATTGCCCAACGAAAAAAGCAGGACGAAGACCAGCAAACCGCTGACGCGATTTTCGGCTATCTGCTGCTGCAGAAACGTCAGACTGAAGTGATCACGCAGTCCGGAAAGCTCAAATACGGCGAGCAACGTGCCCAGGAAAAGGGCAACTGCGAGCAGTCGTTTATTTTGTTGCATGACACATTTCGTTGTGTTTTAGTTATTCGGAGCGATACGAGTTTGAAAATTTGTGCTGCCTTGAAAAGAATTTTTCAGAATTTATGTAAGGATTGCCATTTTCCAGCGTCTAACGGGTGTCGACAAGTTGGTTTTAAGTCGGCAGGCTTCGCCACCACCCCATCATAACCAGGAGAACCAAAATGTCACATCAACTTTCAGGTGTTGCTCTGGCCGCTGCAGCGGCTGCCCTTTTTACCGCTGGCGCCGTCATGGCACCTGTTGCACAAGCTGCAGAAGGCGGTATGGTTCATTGCACCGGAATCAATTCGTGCAAAGGTCATGCAGAGTGCAAAACGGCCAAGAACGAATGCAAGGGGATGAATGCCTGCAAGGGCCAGGGTTGGGTAGCCAAAGCCAGTGCCAAGGAATGCACGGACGCTGGCGGCAAGGTTGCCAAGTAACACTGATGCGGGCCGCCCTGTTGCAGCACGGGGCGGCCTTATCAGCCACAATCCTTCGAGGTTTCAGGGAAGATGCCGTTGAGCACGTCGTTGAGTAAACCAATTCAAGGCTATGGTCTTGGACTCCGGGTCGAGCACTACAGCGACTTTGTCTCAGCCCCACAGCGGGTCGACTGGCTCGAAATAATCTCCGAAAACTACATGGTCGATGGCGGGAAGCCATTGCATTTTCTGGATCGCATTCGCCAGGATTACCCGATGGTAATGCACGGTGTTTCGCTTTCCATTGGCAGTACGGACCCGCTCGATACCGATTACTTGCAGAAGCTCAAATCGCTAGTCAAGCATGTTGAGCCGGCTTGGGTGTCTGACCATCTATGCTGGACGGGCACGGATTCGCTAAATCTGCACGATCTGCTGCCACTGCCCTACACCGAGGCAACACTGCGCCATCTCGTGCCTCGCCTAGCCCAGATGCAGGACCTGCTTGGCTGCCCCTTCCTGATCGAGAACGTCTCAAGCTACGTAAGTTATCGCGCCGACGAAATGACCGAGTGGGAGTTCATTGGCGAACTAGT